>JAQVXE010000006.1 GCA_028709305.1 Bacillota bacterium
GGAGCTGAAAACAGCCTGTTGACGCCTACTCAGGCAAATGAGACTGCTTCATTGCCAGAGAGGAAGCTGTTCTTGCCAAATTGTGCAACTGGCATGCACAAGAAATCGGCTACAACGCAAATGCCTCCCACAAAACGGCCCTTGACATCATGTTCGTCAGTTTGATATACTATTTCACTTCACTTGACTTTCAGCCTTAGCCGTGATAAAATAGCAAATGTTGAGGCTTGAAAGGAAGGTGAAGTCGTTGGCGGGCGAAAATGTCCTGGACAAGATCAGGGAAGATCTTGATTCGTTTGTGGGCAAACCCGTTAAGCTCCGCGCCAACCAGGGTCGAAGGAAGATTCTTGAGGCTGAAGGCGTTTTGGAGCAAACCTATCCCAGGGTTTTCGTCGTGCGTATAGATGACGACCCGCGGAGCGTAAAACGGATGTCGTATACCTACGCTGATGTGCTCACCTCGACTGTTGAAGTAAGGGTTAAGAGCAAGGGTGCTGAAACAAGAATAGGATGCGCTGGGTCGTAGCTTGCTTTATCGAACGACATCATGACGCACACGTGTTGACCAGAGCGCGACTCGTTACTTGTGACCTCCTTTCCACGTGATTTGGGAAGGGGGTTTTCTCTTTTTCACGGAAACCGCTCCTATGGAATATAGATAATCTGCAATGGACAGCGAGTCTGCTGCAGAGGGGCGATTTGGGTGATCCACGAATATCGGGGCGTGATCCATGTCCACAGCACTTTTTCAGATGGACGTGCCGGCATAGACAAGATCATGTCGGAGGCAAACCGTGCTGAAGTCGACTTTTTGATACTGACTGACCATAACGGCATAGAAGCAAAGCTCAGGGGGTACGAAGGATGGTACGACCACTGCCTGCTCCTCGTTGGCGAGGAGATAACCCCCAATACAAATGCCGATCATTACCTGGCCCTCGATATATCAACTGCCATAAGCCCGTCCGATGAACCTCAAGCAAACATTAATGCAGTCCGAAGGCAGCGCGGGATAGGCATCATTGCCCATCCTACAGGCGGAGCCATCGTCCAGGGCGAGTACTTCGAGTACCCCTGGACGGATTGGGATGCAGGCCGATTTGAGGGCATCGAAGTTTGGAACCATGCCTATGACATTACAGGCAGGCCAAAGAATATCTTCCAACTGATTTTCAACATCTTGTTTCCAAGAGCAGCAATATCAGGGCCGATTCAGAGCGTCCTTGATACATGGGACCTCTACAGCCTGAAACAATCCCGTCGGATTCTTGGAGTTGGTGGTGTTGATGCCCACGGGTGGCCCGGAAGCTATCGGGCTGACTTTGGGACCGTATGCACCTATATTCTGACCGAGGAACCATTCAGCAATGATGCAGTGCGCGATGGTGCCTTGGTATACGATGCACTTCGAGCGGGGAGATGCTTCGTGGGCGCCGACAAGGTGGCAAAGGCGAGTGGATTCAGGTGTGAAGTTGCGTGCGGCGAGGATACTTTGCAAATGGGCGGGAGAGAGCGCCTTTCAGATGGAGCATGTCTCCAGGTTTGCACTCCGTCCCCAGGGCTTATTCGTCTAATTCACAACGGAGATGCGATCTTGGAGGGAATTGGCGCAGAACTTGAGGCCATGTTGAACTGCCCCGGAGTCTACCGTGTCGAAGTCAAGCGTCGTGTTTGCGGGAGATATGTGCCATGGATATATGGCAACCACTTTTTCCTCGCATGAGCATCATGGAGGTTCAGACCGGACTGGCGCGCCTTGGATTCGACCCGGGAGCCTGCGACGGCAGATACGGGCCTTGTACCAGGGATGCAGTGCGCCAATGCCAGGCTGCCTACAGGCTTGTGGCCGACGGAGTTCCGGGGCCGGAGCTGAAGAGGCTGCTCAGCCAGGGTTTGCCTTCATGCCGCGTGACGGTACACGTTGAGGAAGGTCAGACTCTACGTGGCGTAGCCCGAGCTTGGGGGACTACTGTCGAGGCCTTGCTGGAGGCGAACAGGCGTAAGCGCTACGAAGACGTCTATGCAGGCGAGAGGCTTGTAATACACAGACGGGCGGTAGGGGCGCTGGTAGAGCCCTGGGACGAGGCTGAGGAGTGTGCCGGCTATCTAGACATGACGGACGAACTTCCATGGACCCTTGTTCTGCTGCCCATGTTCTCGATTGGCGAAACAGGGGAGATACATTCAGACGGACGTCTGTCACTGCTTGCACCTGGTTACAGGCAGACTGCAAATGGCAACTTGGCGTCGATTCCTACATCACGGAACAAGCGGGAAAAGGGAAGGCGGGCGGAGCTGCCAGTCTTGCTGACACCTTCATACACTGGACATGATGTTCGGATGCCGCCCGGAGTCCGGGAGTCTGCGGCCGCCGGGGCGGAGCGGCCTGGGAGAAGCCCGCGAGCATATGCTCTCCTTTCCGGACCTGGCCACGTCGCCGACGCAACCCTGGCCTGGCTCAAAAGCGGCCGAGCACGGATGGCTGCCGATGCCCGTTCAATTGCTGGAAAAGCGGCTATGGCGGGCGTAGCGGGTGTAGCCATAGACATTCCTGGAATAGGTGACGACGAATGCTCCAGATACTCACGGTTCGTCTGTTGCGTCGCGCGGGAATGCCATAGACGCGGAATCGAACTTGCAGTGGTCGTTCCTGCCCCTCCCACGCAAGGCAACAGGAGTTGTTTTGCCCAGCCTGCTTTCGTTGGCGGCGGCCTGGAGCATTCCTCAGGTCGCACCCCAGGTCACCCTGGTTCCAGGAGGCGCCTGCCGTGGCCTGGCGGATACGACATAGAGCTATTTGGCTCCGTCGCTGACCTCGTGCTGCTGGACATCGAGGATCCTGCTTCGTTTTGGGAGAGTGTTGTGTGGGCGTGTGAATATGTTCCCAGGTGGAAGTTGGCGGCTGTGGTGGAGCTCAGGGCCTGCCGCCCGGAAGCCGACGGACATACCTGCTTGAGCAAGGAAGACCTATACAAGTTCATGGCCAGACATGTAGTGAGAGAGGGAAGGGATGAGTCCAGCGGGGTCCCGTATCTCCAGTACCGCTCACGTGGCGTTGTGCGGCGCCTGTGGCAGGAGGACGCCGAGAGCCTCGGAAAGAAACTGCACGCAGTCAATAGGCTTAATATACTTGGCGTCGTCTTTCGAGGCGCCAGGGATGCCCGCGAGCAAGTCCTCAATGAAGTATTTCGCAGGTTCATGATCATGTGACCTCCAGCATATACTCTGTCAGAAGGCGGACTGACCCGCCATTGCCAGGGGGGAGGAACAAGTGGGAATTCAGCTCGAGCACAGGCGACTCTCGATTACGAGGGTATCTGGGCAGGGCATGGCTGAGATCAGCACAGAGCGATCTGTGGCATTGCCTCCGGACCAAGCTGACATATCGGATGACTCCGCCCACTCAATTCTATGGGCACAGGGCATTCCGATTGTGTCTTCGGTGGAACCCATGGATGGGCAAGTAAAGGTTTCAGGCCATGTGCAATCTACCGTGCTTTATGTGGCCAAGGGCGCCCCGGACTTTGTTGCTAAGGCGAAAGTATCCGAGCCGGGGTTTGAAGTGGTGATACCGGCGCCTGGCGTCGCCGTCTCAGACAGGGCCAAGGTAGACTTGATCCTGTCTCAGCTGGAGGTGGAAAGCACCGGAACACGCGGGCTCCTCCTGGCTGCTACGCTTATGGCCTCAGCAAGCGCTCTGCGAGATGATGTTGTTGATGTTGCCGTCTCCGCCGAGGCCACAGGCGGGTCGCGCATATCTGTCTACTCTGAGGAGATAAGTGTAGACAGTGTATCCCAGTCTTTTTCGGAGAGCGTGCAGTTTTCGGAAGTCCTTAGCATACCTGCTGAAAAAGGGGTTTGCTGGGGGCCTGGATCGGCATGCGGAGCGGCAGGAACAGCCAGGGTTGTTGGCGCCCGGGTCGCAAATGGGAAGGTAGTTATTGACGGGGAGATAGCTGTTGAGATTGCTACAGCTGTTTCCAGAGGGGTTCCGGCTCTGAGCATACTACGGTTCGAGCGCGTCCCCATTCACGTGTCCTTCGACGTTGCGAATTCTGAGACGGAGGTCACGGCGAGGGCCAAGCTTTCATTCTCTGAGCTTTCAGTGGATGTGCTTTCCGAATCCGAAGTGAGGGTTTATGGCACAGTCGACGTAGAGGTGGATTTGGTATCATCAGAACACCTGTCTGTCATTATTGACATTGATTCTGAAACCCAGGAGATAGTCGACACTGAAACCCGGGGTATTGTGGTGGACAGGGCAGTGGGAGAAGGCAGCATCGACTTGGACCTGCAGGACTCGGTCGCGCTCCAATCGATCATGCGCCACTATCCCTTCACCGGAATGGAGGATGTTTCGGGCAGCACAGGATTGCTTGGGTTGTCGGATATGGACATCATCGATGATGAGGTGGCGCTCAGAGGGCTCCTTACGGCCAGGGCCATCTTTAGCGATGTAGATGAGGATGATGATGGGCAATTTCCCATCAATTTTGCGTTGGATATCCCCATAGAGTTTTCGGACACTACTGAGGTTACGGGGGCAAGACCGGGGGACCGCGTAGAGGTAAAGTCTGCCACACATTCGGTGGTCGTGGACAAATCGGCGCCGAACAGGTTGGATGTAGAAGGTTCGCTCCGTGTAGATGTGGCGGTTTTCCGTCCCGGTGAGGTGCAAGTGGTCACTTCGGCTGAGGCGATTAGCCCTGTAACTTTGGATCCTTATGCGATGACTTTCTATGTGGTTGCTGAAGGAGACACCCTTGCCAGAATAGCAAGGAGATATGGTGTTCCTCCAGACCGCATAGCGGCTGCGAATGGAATGTCGGTGACTGAGGAGGTTACCATAGGGCAGAAGGTCTACATCCCCGCCAGACGGTAGAAATACGCGCCCGCCGCTGAGGGCCCCGCCGCCCGGTCGATGCAAGATGTTATGCATCGGGCAAGGCGTGAGGGGCCCTCAGCCTGTGCCTGTGCCGTGGGCGCGGTTTACAGGGGGCGCCATAGTCGGCCCGGCGGTCTTTGCATCCCTCCCCCCTCCCCCGCGTTTTCCTGGAGGAATCGGGGTCGGCGCAGACGAAGAATACTAGGTGCCGCAGGGCAAGTTTTTGGGAATTCCGGGATGGAACCAATGGTGGGAAATGGCGAGCCCGCGGGCGTAACGTTAGGGATCTGGGGGGACAAGCCTTGGATGCAACGAAGTTTATCAACTCTTTGATGTCGGAATATGACTACAGAAGTCAGGCAGTGCACGTTGAGACAATTCCGCCGAGGGAGGCTTGCCACGCTCCCTTGGCGCCGCCCCTTGCGCCTGCATTATCCTCCGGCTTGAAACAGATGGGCATAACGGACTTGTACACGCATCAGGCCGAGGCTGTCTCCCGCGTTAGGGCAGGGCAGGACATAGTCGTAGTTACATCCACAGCCAGCGGGAAGACGCTCTGCTACAATATTCCGGTCATAGAGGCGCTCATGCTAGATGGCGGAGCCACAGCGCTTTACATTTTCCCAACTAAGGCACTGGCGCAAGACCAGCAAAGGGGACTCATGCGCTTTGTTGAGCTTGAGCCGAGTCTTCCCATCAAGTCGGGGACTTATGATGGCGACACTCCTGATTCCACAAGGCGCAAGCTCCGGGAGAATGCAAATGTTATACTCACGAACCCCGACATGCTCCATCAGGGCATTCTTCCCTCACACCCGAGCTGGCGCCGGTTCTTCGCGGGCCTGCGGTATGTAGTAATAGACGAGATCCATGCCTATAGAGGCGTGTTTGGATCAAACGTGGCTAACGTTGTGCGAAGACTGCGCAGAGTGTGCGCCCATTACGGGTCTGATCCGACATTCATATGCTGCTCTGCAACTATCGCAAACCCCGGGGAACTTGCAGAGGCTATCTGTGGAAAGCAGGTTGCTGTAGTTGACAATGACGGCGCGCCGAGGGGAGCCCGGAAGTTCGTCTTCTGGAACCCGCCAAGGCTTGACAATACGATGGAGAGGCGGAGTTCGAACTCAGAAGCTGAGCGGATCATGGTAAAGCTGATTGAGTTGGGGATTCCGACCATAACTTTTGTGCGGGCGCGGGTTGTGGCTGAGTTGATATACAGGTACGCGGTGGAGAGCCTCTTGCAGAAGTCGCCGTCGCTTGCGAAGAAGGTCAAGCCATACAGAGGCGGATACCTTCCGAGCGAGCGGAGGGAGATCGAAAGGCAGCTCTTTTCAGGAGAGCTGCTGGGGGTAGTTAGCACTAATGCTTTGGAATTGGGCATAGATATTGGCTCCCTCGATGCAAGCCTGATAGTGGGTTACCCGGGAACGATAGCGTCCACATGGCAGCAGGCAGGTCGAGCAGGGCGCAAGGGCGAGGAATCGCTCTCTGTTTTCATCGCCCACGACTTGCCGATCGACCAGTACCTAATGCGCCACCCTGAGTATTTCTTCGAGCGCTCGCCGGAACACGCAGTCGTCAATCATGCCAACCCCTACATTCTCGTGGGCCATTTGCGTACCGCGGCAATGGAAATACCCATAAGTCCGCTGGAACTTCCGGACTTCGGAGAGTACGCTCCGGCCCTCATAGAGCTGCTCGAGGAGAAGGGCGATGTGCTCAGGACGAGACAAGGCTGGCGTTGGATTGGCCGCGGCTTTCCGGCCAATGATGTGAAGCTGCGAAATATGTCGGAAAACACATATACCATCGTTGACACCTCATCAGCCGAGGGCAACCGAGTGATAGGCACTATCGATGAGCTGAGCGCATTCGAGCAGGTCCACCCGGAGGCCGTGTACATGCATGAAGGCGAGACTTATCTAGTATCAGACCTCAATCTTGAGGAGAAGGTAGCCTATATCCACAAGGCGGATGTGGACTACTTTACTCAGTCAGTTACTGAGACGCGTGTTCAGATTGAGGAGAAAGAGCAGAGCAAGACGTGGAGAAAGAGCGAGGTCGAATTTGGTGACGTAACAGTCACGAACTTGACATACATGTTTCGGAAGATCAAGTTTTATGAGCGTGACAGTATTGGGTATGGAAAAATCAGCCTGCCTGAGAACGACATGCCCACTATGGCGGCGTGGATCATGCTTCCAGAAAGCGCTGCAAAGCTCGTAGCGAGCTTCGGCAGAATCCCGGCGGAGGGACTGATAGGCATAGGCAATGCCGCATCTGCCGTTATTCCCCTCTTCGCCATGTGCGACTCAATGGATATTGGGACAGTAGTGGACTCGTCGAACACAGGCGTGCCCACGCTCTTTATCTATGACAGGCACCAGGGCGGCGTGGGATTTTCCCAGAAGGCTTACAAGATGATCAATGAGGTTATGGAAGCTTGCCTCAACCTGATAGAGAGCTGCACCTGCGAAAATGGGTGCCCGTCGTGTGTGGGTTCGCCCATACCGCCCTTTGCCCAGCAGGATCCGGATGCCACATCAAGGGGGCGAATCCCCGACAAAGATACGGCTCTGATTATCCTCCACGATCTGCTTGAGATGGAGCCTTACGTTCCCGCAGGCCCACCCGAGTGGGCGAAGTGGGGAGGCGGCTCGGCTGCGCAAGGCCAGGATGATGCCAGCGGCGGCGCCGGAGCGGGCTACAGTGAGCAAGATTTCAAGGTAGATGTGAAGCCTCTGCCTGACGGAGTTGAGCGGCGGATCAGGAAGATGATCAACAAGAGATAGTTCTTGACGGCGGCGCTGTTGCGCCCTATGACTTCGACGCATGTGCCTACGGAGCGATGCTTGCACATTACATTTGAGTATCATAAATATACTCACCAATCACGATTTCACTCGTGGCGGCCATTCACTCCCCCCTGAATTCCGGCAAACCGATACCCATCCCATACTGGGCCAACTGCATTACTAGCGCCGATGATCTGCCACGCACATGCTTCGCCTGTTGACACCAGACCCCAGGGAGCGTATACTCATGCAATAGATGTGTATTATGTTTGGAGGAGGGGTCATCTGTCGTGAAAAGACTGTTAGCCCTTGTATGTTTATCTTCATTAGTTGTGGCCGCTCTCGTAGCGCCTGGTGTTGGTGCAGCTAAACCTGTTCTCAAGGTGGGAACAAGTGCCGATTTCCCGCCATTTGAGTTTCAGGATGAGAAGACGGGAGAGTATCTTGGTTTCGATCTCGATCTGATCAGAGCAATCGGAGACGCAATTGGAATGGATACTCAGATTGTCAATACTGGTTGGGATGGATTGATACCCGGCCTTATGACTGGAAACTATGATTGCATTGCATCGGCAATGACCATTACTGACGAGCGTCTCAAGGCAGTCAGTTTTTCGGACCCATATTTCAGCGCCGGGCAAGTTGTAGTGACTATGGCCAAGGACACCAAAATAAAGTCAGTTTCCGACCTGGAGGGCAAGAGTATATCAGTTCAGATAGGCACCACCGGGGATCTAGTGGCATCTGACATTAAGGGCGTAACAGTCAAGCGCTTCAATTTGGCTCCAGATGCAATTCAGGAACTGAGGAATGGGGCTTCCCATGCCTGCATAATAGACTTGGCAGTGGCCTCTCAGATAGCCAGGGAATACAAGGACATCAAGTATGGCGCTCCATTCACAATGGAATACTACGGAATTGCCATCAACAGGAGCAATACCGGCCTGCTCAAGAAGATAAATCGAGGCCTGGCAATGGTGAAGGCTTCCGGAAAGTACGACGAGATATACGATAAGTGGTTTGCAGGCAACTAGGGCCAGGTTCATTGCCTTAGCCTGGACCATTGAGGCCGTGCCCGCCTTGGGCTGAGAGCAGCCCGGCTGCGCACGGCCCCTTTTGGGTGCGCGACCGCATCTGATTCTAGGCGGACTATCGTGAGAAGATGACACTTTGGGGGAGTTACCGTGGTTCTCGACTTTTCCATTATTCCGGGCATCATGCCTGCCTTGATGACCGGCGCTAAGATGACCATAGAGCTTGCGGCAATAGCAGTTGCCATCGGCCTTGTAATAGGTTCATTTGCTGGAATAGCGCGAGTCAGTGGGAATCGCGTGGTCAAGATTATTGCCGGCACATACGTAGATTTCATTCGGGGGACGCCTCTTTTGGTGCAGCTCTTTCTCGTCTATTTCGGGTTGCCCACGCTAATACATAGGCCTGTGCCAGCCTTCATGGCTGCCATAGTTGCCATGGGCATAAACAGCGGAGCCTACGTGGCCGAGATAGTGAGGGCAGGAATACAGTCGATAGATAAGGGGCAGACGGAGGCGGCCAGGTCATTGGGGCTTACCAGCGCACAGACGATGAGATACATCATTTTTCCGCAGGCGTTTCGGAGGATTATCCCCCCGCTGGGCAACGAGTTCATTGCAATGCTGAAAGATTCGTCGCTCGTATCCGTAATTGCGCTCGAAGACCTTCTGCGAAAAGGACAGGTCGTCATCACCAGGACATTCAGGCCCTTTGAGGTTTACGCTGTAGTGGCCCTGATATACCTTGTGATGACATTGGCCATTTCCAAACTTGTGAGTTGGTCAGAAAGAAAACTGAGGACGGTTGGATAAATTGATTAGGACTTGCGGACTCAAGAAATCATTTGGACATAACGAGGTGCTGCACGGGATAGACGCAACAATCAATCCCCATGAAGTCGTGGTGGTTGTGGGACCGTCAGGTTCCGGCAAGAGCACTTTTCTACGCTGCCTCAACTTGCTGGAGAAGCCGACCGAAGGAGAGATACACTTCAACGGCCAGCTGATAACTGCTCCAGGAGTTAATGTTAACGAGATCCGTCGGGAGATGGGGATGGTGTTTCAGGGTTTCAACCTCTTTCCACACCTCACGGTGCTTGACAATGTTACGCTTGCCCCAAAGACTGTACGCCACATCCCGAGCTGCGAGGCTGACGAGATTGCCAGAGACTTGCTTCGGAAGGTGGGCATTGCAGACAAAGAGAGAGCCTACCCGCAGGAATTGTCAGGAGGGCAACAGCAGCGTGTAGCCATTGCCCGTGCCCTTGCCATGAAACCCATGGCCATGCTTTTCGACGAACCCACGTCAGCACTGGACCCGGAGATGATAGGCGAGGTTCTGGACGTGATGAAAACCCTTGCCGGAGAGGGTATGACCATGGTCGTGGTCACCCATGAGATGGGTTTTGCCGCCGAAGTCGCTGATCGTGTTCTTTTCATGGATGACGGATTGATTGCGGAAGAAGGACCGCCTGCGCAGGTGCTTGGCAACCCGCAGAATCCGCGGACAAAGGCGTTCCTAGGAAAGGTATTGTAGGCGCGCTTTGATCCTCCCAGGGTGTATTCGAAGAATGGGCCATGCCACTTTCATCCTGATATCTAGGAAACTTCAGGAGGAAAAGGGGCGTGGCCCATAGAAGTTTCAATACGTACCCAAGTGATGGCATGGATGGGAGGTTAGCCAGATGGGCAAAACGCGTTTCCTTTCGTTCATTAGCTTACTGGCTGCTATTTGCGTAATCTGCCTAACAGCTGCCGGATGCAGCATAGGCGACTACACGTATGTGGAACTTCCGGTGAGGGCCTCTTGGGAGCCGCCCTTGCTTCGCAAAGGTGTTGATTCGGAGTACGTGCTCACTTCCAGCCTGGGGAGGGGAGGCGAGCTAAGAGTGCAGCTAGATCTTGGTCCCCTGCCTCACGATCTTGAGCCCGAGTCTATTGCGCGAGCAATATTGAGGCTACCCTGCCAATCCTTTTCCTTGTGGCACACAACCCCTTTCCAGTGCCAGACTTTCTCATGATGTAGGGTGGGAAATGAGGGATTTCGGCGGATACGTTTATCGCTCCCAATACATAGATACCGACGTCAAGCGTCTTACTTTCGATATCACGGAAGCGATAAGAGCGTGGGTTCCCGGCACTCCCAATATGGGCCTTAGGGTGAAGCAAAAACCTCCGATAAAACTAGATGGGCCCACATGGAGTGTTTTGAAAGGCCGAGACGAACGTCTGGAGAAGATTCTGAAGATGATGGACGGACGCCTGAAGAGCGCTACGAAGGATCGGCTCGAAACGATTGAACGGCCGATAGCTATAGTACGCATTAAGAAAGTAGAAGAGGCACCTCCCGAGTCTGACGACCTCTATCCAACTGACTGAGTCTCATACGCATATAAAGAGCGATGCCACTGTATCGTTTCCGCTTTTTTCTGTGCTATGGGCCGCCTGTGCCTTGATCCGCAAGTCCCTGTCCTCACTGCCCATCTATACACCCAAACAGTCAGAATAATCGGCTAGCCTGGGCCTCGGCAACACCACGAAGCTGGAGGACATTGGCCACAACTACGACCCTCCAAGCAAGGCAGGCGCTCTCGCCTACCCGTGTCTGAGTCAAGCCCCAGTAGGTGGACTTAGCGAATACTTGTGTGCGAAATGTGAGGTTGCCCGGCCACATGGCCAGTTCAATACTGTCCTTGTGTACGGCTTAATTCAGCCCATCTGGCTGATTTCAACATTGACACAACGATATAAACTTACAGATAACTAAGTATATGCTTGCATCGTCCAAGATGGTGGAAGGTGTCGCAAAATGCGGATTTTGATTGTGGATGACAGATGGGAAGTACGCGCAGGGTTAAGAGCCCTGCTTGAACAGGAACCGGATGTATCAGTGGTGGATGAAGCGGTTGACCTTGACGGTCTTCTGGCTAAAACCACCAATACCCAGCCTGATGCGATTCTCCTTGACTGGGGCTTTGATACGATGTCCGGTAGCGAAACTCTTGGCCGTTTGCGGCCACTTTGCCCCCAGGCGCGGATAATCGTTCTCAGCGTTCGCCAGGAGGTTCGTGATCTGGCGTTTGAGTGTGGCGCTGATGGATTTGTGCTCAAAGGTGACCTAGCAGAGACGGTGCTTGCTGAAATCCGAGGCTGATGTTTGGAGTAGATTCGTGTATCGGAGCTATTGATTGTCACTTGCGAACATGTTATTGACTTGAGTTTTTCGTCTGACAAGCGTGATTTCTTCGATGAGACCAGGGGGATCATGGCCTGTATGATTTCCCCACTACAAGAAAGACGGGTTTTTGCTGATGGCCGCAGGAGCCCGCAATCGAGGTAGACAGGCAGCGGACGATTTTCTTGAGCAAAAACGAAAGAGGGGGAGTACCTACATATGGTGAGAAGGCACTGGAGACTGTCTTACGTCATGACCCTGCTCTTTGTTGCGGCTGCTGTAGCCTGCTCCATCGGTGGACAGGCGTCAGTCAGTGCGCATACTTACGAGCTTGAGGGGGGATGGCAACCCGGACCGGAAGCCTATCACCCCAGCAGAGTGCTGGTAAGGTTTTCGGACTCCATCTTTGCCGAAGAGGCTACAGATTCCATAGGTGCCATGGGTTACTCTGTAAGCAATGTTGCGAGCTTTTCGCCTACTGCATATTTTGCGAACGGAGTAAGAATCGGCATCGTGGAGATTCCGGAAGGCGAGAGTGTAGACAGGGCCATCGCAGAACTCGACGCCCTTCCTGGAATTGAGTATGCACAGAGGGACTACGTGTACTATCCAGACTACGTACCAGACCACATATTGGCCAACGACAAGTACTTCGATAGGATGTGGGGTCTCAACAATGAGATGCTGCCTCCTGAATACTGGGACCCCTACATGCAGGGTGAACCGGTGTACGATGCGGACATAGACGCGGCTGAGGCCTGGATGACCTTCACAGGATCCCCGGAGCTTGTAGTCGCTGTGATAGACAGCGGCACCTACATCTACCATCCAGACCTATTCGCCAACATCTGGGTCAATGAGGGAGAGATACCCGGGAACGGCATTGATGACGATGGAAACGGCTACATCGATGACGTGTACGGTTGGGACTTCTTCAACAATGACAACACTGTCTTTGATCCAGAAGAAAGAGACCAATATGGGAGACTTGCAGACCAACACGGAACCCACGTCTCCGGAACTATCGGCGCCGTATCCAACAACGATATCGGCGTCACGGGAATCAACTGGAACGTGCGGGTAATGCCCCTCAAGTTCATTGGGGGCGACGGAGGGTATGCATCCGACGCAATTCTGGCGTTGCAGTACGCAGCCGCCAATGGTGCGGTTGTAGCAAACATGAGCTGGGGCGGAGGCAGCTACGACCAGGCGCTGAAGGATGCCATAGAGGCATCAGGCATGCTCTGCATAGCTGCGGCTGGCAATGAGGGCGTGGATACCGACATATATCCGCACTATCCTTCCAGCTACGATTCGCCGAACCTCATTTCTGTGGCTGCAAGCATGATGAATGATGAGCCTTGCGACTATAGCCATATGGGCAATTGGAGCACGAACTATGGCAGATCTACTGTCGATCTGTTCGCTCCGGGCGGGTTCATCCTCTCGACGATCGCGCCGGATCCGCCTCCAGCTCCAGGGGAAGCCCCCGGGGAGGCTTATTCGTTCTACTATGGCACGTCTATGGCGACGCCTCACGTTACTGGCGTAGCTGCGCTGCTGGCAGGCAAATACCCGCGTCTGCCTCTATATCCGGGAGCCTCCGGAAGCGTGGAGGGTTCGCCTAACGTCAGAGATATCATCCTGAATTCCGTTGACAAGAAAGCATCCTTCAGAAATGGATGTGTGACTGGCGGGCGTCTCAATGCCAACAACGCGTTGAATTGGGAGATGGGCCCAATCATTACCTCGGCAGTGGCAGAGCCTGAGTATGGTCCGCCGCCTCTTGAGGTAGAGTTTGCAGCGTCGGCAATCGATCCTGCAAGCGAGATTGCGTCAGTATGGTGGGATTTCGGCGATGGAAGCCAGATCGTGGAGGACTACAACGCCACCCATACATACGAGGAACAGGGTGAATACACCGCCTCGTTCCACGCAGTGAATACAGTCGGTATAGAGAGTGTGGCAACAGTCGAAATCAGAGTCTACCTGCCGCCTACGATAGGCGTCAGCCCGACTTCGCTTGCCTCCACACTCAAATGGGGTGAAACCACGACTGAGCAGATCACAATAGCCAACACAGGCCTTGGTGATCTTCACTATAATATCGACGTTGAGGTCGACTTGTTGGCGCCGGACGGAAAGCCGATGGGCTCAAGCGGGGCCTTCCTGCAGCCACTGGGGGCAGGTGGACCCGATCATTACGGTCTCTTCTGGATCGACAGTGATCACCCTAACGGACCGCTGTTCGATTGGCGAGACATCTCAAAGATCGGAACGAAGATCACACTTCGCGACGACAGAGACAAAAGAGTCGATCTGCCCTTTGCATTCCCATACTACGGAGAGACAAAGACGAGGGTGCGCATTGGCTCGAATGGATATCTCACTTTCGGCAACTACGGGAAAGTTCCTATGTATCATGAACTTCCCGATCCAGCAGATCCTAACGATGTGGTAGCCGTATTCTGGACTGACCTCAACCCAGAGCAGGGCGGCTACGTGTACTACTACGAAGACGAGAACGAGTTCATAGTCCAGTACGATAGAGTAGCAAGACATAATTCACCTGAGCGGTACACGTTCCAGGTGATTCTGACACCGGACGGGAACATAACCTTTAACTATCTGGAGATGGGCGATTCCCGTCTCGATGAGGCATCCATCGGAATCGAGAATTCCACAGGCACTGATGGGCTTGGAGTGGCCTATAGACAGAATTATGTCCACGACAATCTCACAGTCAAGTTCATTCCTGTCTGGATCAACGTTGATCCAGTTGCAGGCGTAGTGAGCCCCGGGGATGCCCAGGATGTCAGCGTAACGCTTGAGGCAGGAAAGCTTCCTCAGGCTGACTGGCGGGCTAAGCTAATCATCAACAGCGACGATCCAGTAAATGCTGCTGTTAGTGTTGATACTGTTCTCGCAGTTGAATCGATGATTCCGCCTAGGATAACTTCGATCGAGGCGCAGCCTTGGGCGGGAGAACCACCTCTCGAGGTGCATTTCTCCGCCGAGGTTGTTGATGTTGACGGCGAGATCGTCGACATCGTATGGAATTTCGGAGACGGCAGCGACCCAGTATCAGGGATGCTGACGACGACTCACACCTATGAAATACAGGGCAACTACACAGCCACCCTCACTGTCACCGACGACGACATGCTCAGCAGTGAGGCGACGGTAAACATCATGGCCTCTCCAATACCTGATATCGGCGTCGAGCCTTCCCGGTTCGTGGAAGTGGTTCGCGCGCATCGCACTCGCACCGATAAGCTGACTATTGTCAACAATGGCGGTGCTGACTTGAGTTTCACTGCCACAACAGCAACTACACAGCCGCCAACGTTCAAGTGGCTCTCGGTGAATCCCGCAAGCGGCACTGTGCCTGCTGGGGGAAGCATGGATATTGAGGTCAGGGTAGATCTGACCCCAATTGCCGAAGGCATGCTTGACGGGGTTGTCACGATCGAAAGCAACGACGTGTACAAGCCTTCGGTGACGGTACCCGTCCAGGTTGAGGTTATTCCCAACCAGCCTCCGACTATCACTGCGTGCGGAGTCAACCCTGGACGCGGACCTGTTGAGACCGTCTTCCAGTTCAGCGGAGCTGCATATGACGAGGACGGTTCAATAGCCGACATGTACTGGGAATTTGGTGATGGAACGCCTGCAGTGCATCAGGCAATCGCGACTCACACGTATGGAAGTGAAGGCACATATACTGCTAAGTTCCATGCTGCAGATAATGATGGCTACAAGACTACACAGACGGTTACTGTATACGTGCAGCAACCTCCCTCCGCAGGCTGGAACCCAAGCCAGATTGCTTTCAGGACGGCTAAAGGACAGTCTGTGTCGGAGAGTCTGACACTGAACAACGGAGGGCCCGGAGCGCTCGTGTTCGGTGTGGATGAGGTAATGGGTGCCTCACCCATGCTCGAACGTGTAGATGGAATAGGCTATATGGCAGATCCTTACGCCCTCACTACAGAGGGGATGTTCCGTGAGAACGTCCATGCAGCACGCTCTCAGTTCCTGCCTGATGCTGTGGGCGCAATTATCAAAAGTTGGATCTCCCCGCTGCCAATTGCAGTGACGTGGGGGCTTGGCGCCAACTACAATTCGGGCGAGCTCGTAATAGGCGATCCTTCCATGAAGGAAGACTTCGTGGTTACGAGCGAAGGTCGCGCTACCGGGAAGAGCTATCGAACTGACTGGGCCGGAGCCTGGGCTGCTGACATGGCCTTTGATGGCGAGTACATCTGGCAGGTCAACGTTGGCGGCGACAACGGCATATACAAGCTCAACCCCGACACCGGAGAGGTAGTAGGCTTCATTAGGGATGGCGCGTGGACTCACACGGCACAGAGGGGCCTGGCATACGACGTCAACGATGATACCTTCTACGTAGGCGGATGGCTTGACCATCAGATCTACAAGATCAAGGGCGAAAGCTGGGACAATCCTGGCGAGGTGCTTGACCAGTGGGAGATGGTAGTGGGCATTGCGGGCCTTGCATACCACCCCACGGCGAACATTCTGGTGGTTACGGCCAATTCGAGGCCCGACATGATCTACTTCGTCGATCCGATCACGCATAACACCATCGCACAGCTTCCACACCCTGCAGGAAGGGAAAACTGGGGCGCCGGCTGCGAATTTGACCCTACCGGCAACCTGTGGGTCGCTTCCATGGGGAACAACATGGTCTACCTGATCGATACCGGGCTTGGCCCGATCGTAGATTGGCTCACGTGGAGGCCTGCAAGTGGCGTGGTGCCAGCGGGCGGATCTGTAGACATAACAGTGACAGCGGATACGTCGCGCCTCGGACCGGGCACCCATGACGGCAGGGTAACGATCTTCACCAATGATGTGGAATACCCGCTGATCACGGTCCCCGTCATTTTGGAAGTGGCGCACGCTCCTAAGATAACAGAAGCAACAGCAACTCCTGCCATTGGAGAACCCCCACTTGAAGTGGAGTTCCATGCAGCAGTTGAGGCTCCCGATACGCCGCTCGTAAGCTACGGATGGAATTTCGGCGACGGGACAAGCGCTGCCGGATTCGATGCAACGCATACGTATGCTGCAGCAGGCGTTTACAATGCGGTATTTACCGTCACCGACCAGCTGGGCGGCACTGCCAGAGCAGAACTGGTGATCGATGTGCGTCCGCTTCCACGGGCCACACTCGATCCAACTGAGATCGAGTTCACGCTCTCGCCTGTCAGCACTGCCACGCGCACTCTGACGCTTGGAAATGTGCAGGGCAATGCGGACTTGAACTTCGAAGTGAAGCCCAGAAGAGGAAATGTTCCGACAGTAGCGTTGCCCAAACGCACCGGCATGCCGGCTGAGCCGTACGCCAAGACGGCGATCGGGCTCTACGAGCCGCTCGATCCTGAGATCGTCAGGATGCTTGATGAAGCTCTGCAGCTTGACGCCGTGGGCGGCGGCATCCTGTCGTGGCCTGTGCCTAGCGTCGTTGAATACGCGTGGGGACTCGGGTTCGATGAATCGAACCTTTGGATAGGAGATCCATTCAGCAACACTGCCCATGTGGTGACACCGGAAGGTGTTCATACCTTGACCAGGTTTGGGACTCCATGGTCAGCGGATTGGGCTGCTGACTTGGCGTATGACGAGAACCACAACCTGATGTGGCAGGTAAATGTGGGCGGAGACAACGGAATCTACGGCATGAATCTGACCACAGGCGAAGTTGAGGCGGTCATTGCAGACGGCGCCTGGACAGGAGTCGATCAGCGTGGCCTTGCTTACAACAACGCCAACGACACCTTCTACATCGGCGGATGGAATCAGGACATCATCTACCACATCAAGGGCCTAAGCTGGGATAACCCCGGTGAAATCCTTGAGCAGTGGTCATTCCCAGTTGCCATCGCCGGGCTTGCTTGGCACCCCAGCGGAGTGCTGTGGGTAGCCAACAATGGAGCGCCTGACATGATATACGCACTGGATACAGAGACACACGCAGTGATCTGCCAGTTCCAGCATCCAGGCAGACTCGACTACAGCGGAGCGGGTCTTGCGCTTCATGAGGACGGCAACCTGTGGGTGACTTCGCAGAAGGAAAAGAGGATATATCTAGTCGATACTGGCATGCCTACGGTACCGGGCGTCAATGTCAGTCCCGCACGGGGTGTGGTCCCCATGGGCGGTACAACTGAACTGGAGATCGCTTTCGACGGGTCGAAGATGGGCGCGCCGGGCGAAGATGTGCGGGTGCACGTGGAGGTCGCAACTGACGATCCAGCGAGTCCCTCGCTCTACGCTAACGTCGTTGTTCATCTGGAGGATGGGCCTTCGATTGACGAAGTTACTGCATCTCCAACGATAGGCGATCCTCCTCTCACAGTGACCTTCGATGCTACTGTGAGCCCCGGGGCAAAACCCATAGCTGATATATGGTGGGATTTCGGAGACGGGTCAGATCCAGTGCACGATGCCCATGCTGAGCACATATATGATGAACTCGGCGTGTACAACGCGTGCGTGCACGTTGTCGACGAGGTGGGGCTCGAGGTCACGGCCGAAGTGGCCATCACTGTACAGTGGCTGCCTAAGCTGGAGGTAGAGCCGGGTTCGTTTGACAAGATAATCGATGCTGGCAGCGTAGATCAGGATAACCTCAGAGTGAGCAATCCAGGCACAGGGCCTATGAACTTCCAGATAAGCACGGCCCCCAGCTTCGCTCAGAGCCCTGAATGGAAGCAGTATGCTGCTTCTGAGAAGGTGAAGGGCGACTTTGAGGCAGAACCGCGCGGATTCGCCGGCGCAGGAGCGGGCGGACCCGACAAGTTCGGATATGTCTGGATGGACAGCAATCAGGCCAACGGACCCCAGTTCGACTGGTCTGACATCAGCGAGCTTGGCACGCGCGTACCGCTGTTTGACGAATCAGGAGTGACGGTGCGTCTTCCGTTCGAGTTCCCGTTCTACGGCGAATTCCATAGATTCATCGGAATCGCCTCAAACGGATATCTCTCGTTCGACCAGGGTGCCCTCAAGAGGTTCCCTGAGAACAGCCCGATCCCGAACGCAGATGATCCCAACTACCTGATGGCAGCCTTCTGGGACGACCTGGATCCCAGTGCAGGCGGTGGCGTGTACTACTACCATGATGAGTCGAGCGATCGCTTCATCGTCCAGTACAACAACGTGCCGCAGTGGGGTTCAGACTCGGTCTACACATTCCAGATAGTTCTGGAGCCCGACGGCACAATAACGTATCAGTACCTGTCTATGATTGGCGATGTTACATCCGCCACCATAGGCATTGAGAACGGAACAGGTGAAGACGGCCTGCAGGTGGTCTACAATGCCCCCTACATCGAGGACGGGCTCGCTGTAGCCTTCTCGCCTGTAGGATCAGTGCTTGAAGTCAACCCCGAATCCGGACTGCTGATTGGCGGCGCAAGCCAGGATGCGGTCGTAACATTCGGTTCGGCAAGGGCGACTCCGGGCACATACTCACTCTACCTGTACGTAACAGCTGATGACCCATTCCGTCCGTTTGCGGCGATCCCAGTACGGCTCAAACTCAACCTGCCTCCTGAGGCAAGCGTTAGCGCGCCGGCGGCAGGAGTTGAATGGCACGGAGAATCCGAGATCATCTGGACGGGTTCCGACCCTGACGATGAGGCTGATTCTCTCTCGGTCGATCTGTACTGGACTCGCGACGGCGAGAATTGGAACGAGATCGCTACGGGTGTAGAGAACACCGGCTCCTACCTGTGGAACACCAACAACGTGGGTGCCGGCGGCGACACCTTCCAGGTGCGCGTCGTGGTTCGCGATCCGGCCGGAGCGCGTGCTGAGTACGTAACGGACATGTTCACGATTGTGAATCTTGCTCCAGTTGCGTCATTCAGCTTCGAGCCGGCAGAACCAACAATCGAGAGCGTTATCAAGTTCACTGATGAGTCTGCTGACGATGGCACTATCGTAGCATGGCATTGGGAGTTCGGAGACGGAGCGGAAAGCGATGAGCAGAACCCAGAACACAAGTATGACTCTAAGGGTTCGTACATGGTGAAGCTCGCAGTTACCGACAACGGCGGGTTGACTGGAACAACGGAGCTGCCTGTGGAGGTAGTCAACTCTGCTCCTGTAGTCAAGCTGATGGTTCCTGAAGCTGACTCTGTGTGGACAGCTAATCAGATAATGAATATCGAATACGAGGCATCAGACGTCGACGGCGACGAACTTGCAATCACCCTGGAATACGACTGCATCGGAGACGACTTCGGCTGGGGCACGATCGCAGTGGATCAGCCGAATACAGGAACCTATGCATGGGATCTGTCGAGGGTGAAGGAGAGCGGACGCTACGTTGTAAGGGTCATAGCGACAGACGTCGATGGCGCAAGCGTTGAGGCCACAAGCGGCGAGTTCACGATCGCGTTGAACACAGCGCCAATTGCGGCGTTCAGCGTCAGCCCATCCCCTGCTACCAAGCGGGACGTAGTCAAGTTCACAGACGAGTCTACAGATGACGGTCGGATTGTGGCATGGCACTGGGAGTTCGGAGATGGCGCAGAAAGCGACGAGCAGCATCCCGAGCACCAGTACGCAGCAAAGGGCGTCTTCACTGTAAGGCTTACGGTTACTGACGATGGAGGGCTCTCTGCAACTGGTGAGCAGATGGTGGAGATAGTGAACACGGCCCCTGAAGCTGAGGTGATTGCACCTGTAGCAGGATCGATGTTCACTTCCGGCAAGCCGATCATGATCGAGTACGAGGCTACAGATGCAGATGAAGATGAACTTGAGATCACATTCGAGTATCGTTTCCTTGGCGACAGTCTCGGGTGGAAGGTCATAGCTGAGGATCAGGCAAACACCGGGAAGTACGCGTGGGACGCCTCCAAACTGGAGAAGGGCGGCGCGTACCAGATTCGTGTCACGGCCTGCGATCCTGACGGAGACGTCGGACAGGGAACAAGTGATGAGTTCATCGTAGTGATGCTCTCGAAGACGATTATTGCAGCGCCGAATCCCGCTTCAGACGAAGTAGTGTTCTACTACAACATCGCAACAGATGGGACCCTGTACGTATATGACATATCTGGAAGACTGGTGCACAGCATGGAGCTGTCAAGCGCCGATACTGCGTGCCAGTGGAACCTCATGTCAGGCGGCAGACCTGTCGCAAACGGCATCTACCTCTATGTGGTAGTGTCGGATGGTGCCAAGTCTGAAGTAGGTCGGCTCGTGATAGACCGGTAATCAAAGGTGCTTGCAGATGTGGGTGTGGGCGGCTGCGCGCAGCGCGACTGCCCACATCCGCGGCAAGCGCCTCTATCTACCTTGCTGGAACTACAGAGTAGGAGGGGCGAGCAAATGCGAACAAAGACACATGCGATGTCCCTGGTTTTGGCTCTCATACTGTGCCTGGCATCGTCGGCGATATCCTTCGCCGAGGAGGACCCTGTGGGAACTGCAGCCATGATGGGCATAGGAATGGGGGCGCGCGCCCTCGGAATGGGCGGCGCAGGCATTGCTATAGCTGACGATGCGTCTACTATATACTACAACCCCGCTGGGCTTGGCCTGATTCAAGGCAGGGCCGTAACATCACTTTACACGAACCATCACGGCGCAGCAGGGTACCTCGCTGCGGGCTACGCCCAGAAGAACATGGGCGCGGGCATCTTGAGGTTGGATGCATCAGGGATCGACAAGACAGATGAGTTTGCAGATGTCATTGGCGTATTTGGCGCTACTGAGCTGACTGCAATGGCTGGATATGGAAGGACGGTAATCCCTGGCCTTTCAGTGGGCGGCTCAGTGAAATACTACAGTCAGACCTTGCCTGCAAACTCGGGCTCAGGAGTTACCGGAGACATAGGTGTGCTGTATGAGGTGGGCAGTGGAAATTTCAGAGTGGGCGCTGTGGCCAGGAATGTAGTTGGGGCGGTCAAGTATGATGAAGGGGCGTCTGACTCCTTCGACCGCTCATACGGCATTGGAGCTGCCTTCAGGCCGACGGAGCCGCTTCTCATTGCAGCCGATGTTGTAATTGAGGACGGAGTTGAGGCAAGAGCGGGCGCCGAATACAGCTTCGGCAGCATTACGGTGCGTGCCGGTGGGTCGTTCGGGGCAGGTAGTAGCTCGCTTTCAGCGGGCGCGGGCTTTGCGGCGTCTGTATTCACAGTGGACTACGCATATCAGACCCACAGCGTGCTGCCTGATAGCCATAGATTTTCCTTGAACCTGAAATTCTAGCCCAGGCGGGTAATGGTTAAGCCAGGAGATTGTGCTTGATCCAGGAGTAGAGGCTGAAGAGGCCAAATCGTCTACAAGGCGATCTCCTGGATCAAGTCACTTTTCACTTCACTCGTCGGCACTCGGGCCACGCCACTTTGCCACCACTTCTGTACCGCCATCCCGTTTGCTCTCTATCACTACACTAGCTCCTATCTCCGCGGCGCGCTCGTGCATTATGCGAATGCCAAGACGGTGTGCGGGTATGGAGTGGATGTCGAATCCGCGGCCGTCATCCCCAACGATTAGGGTCACGGAAAGCTCATCGCTGATGGCGGTTGACTCTATGTTTTCACATTCTAGTTTCACCCACGCTGAAGCAGCGGCAGAATGCTTTACGATATTGCTGACGGCTTCCTGAGCTATCCTGTAGAGCGCTACCCGAACCTGAGCTGGGGGCGAGCAGGTAGCCAAGTCGCGTATGACTAGTTCAATGGGTATGTCTGCACGTCCACTTGTGGCTTCTACAAGCTGCTTAAGGAGCTCCGGCAGAGCAACTTCCATGAGCGTAGCTGGCCTCAGCTCAAGGAGGAGTGATCGCATTTCGGCAAGTGCGCCTCTGGTGAGCTGTCTGAGCTGTTCCAGGCGCTTGCGCCCCTCAGCTTCGCTGTTCGCCCACAGCTTGGGGAGAACCTCTGCCATGAGGCTTGCGGAGAAGAGTGTCTGTGTTACCGAGTCATGCAACTCCCTTGCCAGCCTGCTCCTTTCGGCGGCTACAGCGGCCTCCTCCGCTTCTTCCCTAAGCTGGGTGTTTTCGATTGCAAGACTGGTTTGGTCTGCAAAGGAAACAGCAAGATTCAGCTCTTCTTGGGAGAATACGCGAGGCATGGCGAAGCAGAGCACAATAGCCCCGTGGATGCTGCTCTTTCCGGCTAGAGGAATGGCGAGTAAGCTATGGAAGCGACCTGTTGCCCAAGAAGGCCACCAGTCAGTTCGGGTTCTTGCAGAGCCAAGCTCAGACGGCCATGAGTAATCATATGCCACTTCCTCTGTATCTGAGGCCACAACAGGGCGCCCTGTAGCAACAGACCATCCTACTAGGTCCCTTGTTACGGGGATGGTGACGTGGGCTCGGAGGCTACCATAGGGTTCAGGAGGAAGACTGTGCGTGGCTACAACCCGCAGTCCTTCACCCTCTGCTTCCAGTCTATAGAGCACTGCAGCCTCTGCGCCCAAGAACTCCGCTGCTTGAGCCATGATGAGGTCGAGCACCTCTTCCAGAGCCCGGTTTGAATTGAGGGCTGCAAGGATCTCGCGGAGCCCTTCTGCGACTCGACGGCGTTGCTCGATCTCGCGGGTGCGTTCTTCGATGCGCAGCTCGAGCTGTGCATACTCAGCCTCCAGTTTCTCCTTTGCCTGCCTTTGCTCAATAGCCACGCGTACAAGTCGAGCGGCAGTCTCAAGGGCACGCACCTCTACCCTGGAAGGCGTTCGAGCGGCCCGATGATACATGGCAAATACTCCAAGGACCCTCCCATCGTCACCTACTACAGGTTGTGCCCAGCATGCCTTCAAACCATAGGCCAAAGCCAGGCCTCGAAGGCCTTCCCAACGGGGATTGGTGGCGATGTTGTCAATCACTATCCGCCTCTTGAAGTGCGCTGCAGCTCCACATGAACCCGCCATGGGGCCGATCTCCAGACCGTCTATGGCCTGAAGGTAGTCGTCTGGAAGACTGACGCTGGCGCCGATGTGCAGATGCTTGCCCTGGGCGTCTGCGAGGAGAATGAGACCTGACATTCCCGGGGATTGTTCCTCAAGCATGCTGATGAGAGCCCGCAGCGTTTCGGTGAAAAGCCCGCCCGTGGCCAAGAGCTCCAGGAACCTGCTTTGCCCCTCTTGTATGGCCTGAGCACGCCTGGCTTCAGTGACGTCTCGCACCATAACAATGGATCCCGGCTCTGAAAGGGGAGCGAACCGGGCCTCATACACACGGCTTTGGAAGCCGCTTCCCACAGCGTACTCGATAGTGGCTACAGCGCCTCCAGTCTCCGAAGGGTCCAGGACTTCTATGCCTGGCGAAGACCGGGCAGCCGTTTCTTCCGTGGATCCAGCATCATGGGCTATCCACGCCTCGCGCGCCGCCTGCTCCACCTTGGCAAGCGCCCATTCTACTTGGCCTACTGTCTCAGAAGGGACGATGTCCTTCAGATGTGCTCCGATGAGGACTTGAGGTGTGCCAAAGAAATCACGGAGATTTCCGCCGTAACAGCCGAGGATGAAGCCATCCTTTGTCAGGACCAAACAGACATCCGGCAGGCCGGCAAGGACGGCTGATTCGAGGGTGACAGTGACATTGATAGCAACTTCAACGATGCTCAACACGCCTGATTCATCAGTTACAGGGAATGCGTATATGTCCCAGCTGCTTGTGGCTGCTCCGGGAGGCCCTCCGGTCGCCTGCCCCTTCAGGACGACCCTGTCATATGTAGCTTCTCCGCATAGCGCGCGATGGTATCGTGCAGTCCAGTCGGGAAGAGACTCCCCAATGAGTTGTTGAATATTTACCCCGGGCACTACGTTGGATGCGGGGGTTCTCCCGAGACGAGCGGCGATTCCTACCCACACGTTGTCGCAGCGGAGAATAGCCAGATTATGATCGAGGAAGGCAGTACCTATGGATGAGCTGAGGGAGTTGAAATGCTCTTGTTTGCTCAATGGCTATTTCCTCCCTTCATACAAGGGACCGATGCGCGAAATTCTGAAGGAAAACAGGGCTACTCTACCAGATCATTCTGCAATGCCATGGCCACTGCCTCGGTGCGAGTGCGGACGCCCATTTTCGAGAGGATGTTGCTTACGTGGAATTTCACCGTAGAGTAGCTTATGAACAGCTTGTGGGATATCTCGCGGTTTGTCAGGCCATCTGCCATCGCAGCCAGCACTTCCAGCTCGCGGTCGGAAAGCTTGGGCTTGAGGTTATCCCCTTTGGGCTCTCGAACCGAGGCTTTGATCAGCGCCTCAGTAACCTCAGGGGCGAGCGTTGGACGCCCTGCATGGGCTGCCCGGATTGCGCTGGCCAGCTCATCAGCTGATACATTCTTGAATAGATATCCGATGGCCCCCGCCTTCAGGGCGTTCTGGATCAAATGTTGTTCCTTGAAGCTTGTAAGGGCGATCACTTGAATGCCTGGATGAGAGACCCGAATGGCTTGAGTAGCCGTAGCCCCATCCATATCAGGCATGACAAGATCCATGAGGATGACGTCTGGAAGCATCTCAGAACAGAGTTCCACAGCCTCGCGCCCGTCGCGCGCTTCTCCGGCAAACTCCAGGTCGTCGTAGACCTCGAGAAACGCTCTGAGACCACTCCGCACCATGGCATGATCATCCACAATCATCACACGAATACGGTGCGTTTCACTCAAGCAGAAACGTGCCGTCGGCAGCCTTCGGTTTGGGCCAAAGGAAGGTAACGGCACTGCCTCCCTTCTAAGCGTCTTTCTACATAGGTTGCTTCATACACAAGAGCGGTATTGAATACTTTTACAAAGGTTCTACAGAGAGCTGAGAAAACCCTGTTTGTGTTAGCACAATTTTGGTGAGCCGTGCCTATTGCTTCTCTATGAATGACGAATCTGTTTTGCAGAACCTGAGAATTGTAATAGTGGCCTAGCCTCCGTTCGTACACATTCCAACGGAGGGATCTGTAATGGAAAGAGCAAAACGAGTTTTCGTGAGGACTGGCAAAGCAGGACCCGACGGGCCGTCGTTCGCTGGCCCGACTTCAGGTGCGATGGAAGTTGCCGAAGAAGAACGGTACAGGCAGCTATGGAAATGGGACTGGGCTACAGTGCGAACCCGGCTTGGCAGGCGGCTATCTCCGGATATGCCTAAGGGGACTCTACTCAAGTTGGCTCGAATCGGTGCATGGTTTGTGCTAGTCGGTTTGATCCTTGGAGTAATATCGGGAGGGATATTCATAGGGCCCTTTGGCGCGTACATCAAGAAGCCACCACGCGCGCCCATGGATTGCGAGCCCGATGATGGCATCATACTTGTGCGGCCTTCTCCCGGCTACCGTGCCCCTAATTTCGTAGGCAGGCTGCCTGACGGGACAGTAGTCTCACTTGACGATTGCGCAGGCCTGCCAACAGTGCTCGTCTTCTTCAGGACATCATCTGCGCCGTCGATAGCGCATATGCCAGCCGTCGACCGGCTCTATCGCGAGGGTAAGGGGCAATGTTACGTCATGGCTATAGCCGTATTCGACAGAGAAGATGATGTGGGACGGTGCGGAGGCGCAAACGACTGGAGCGTCCCGATGATCGCCGATACCCGAGGCGAAATAGCCCAAGCCTATGACATTACCGCGCTGCCTACTACGTTCATCATAGACGCGCACAGGGTCATAAGGGACCTCAGAATAGGCACAATGACTTATGCAGAGTTAGAGCGAGCCCTCAAGACTTCCTATTGAATACCGCCTTGAACATCAGGGGAGCTCCATAAGTTCCCCATAGGGCCATCATTGAGTAGCGCAGCACTTGCCAGAAAGAACCCTCAGGCAGAATGGCCTTTAGCCCGTAACGTATCCCAGCAAGAACTGCCAGGCCCCACACAACCTTGACTACCTGAACGAGGAGGCATGCTCTGACGTCGTATTTGACGTATTCCTTCTCCAGAGCATGTCCAATCCCGAGGCCCATGATGAACCCGAGCAGGCTCGCAGACTCCCTGGCCAGTTCGAAGCTGATGGAGGATAGAGCATAAACCACGCCAGGGATTACTATTGATGCCGCCACAGCAGTGCTTACAGATACCTTGTTCTTGCGACGTGCCAAACTGCGCTCCAGATACATGTAGAGCTGGACAATGATCAGCCCCAGGGCTGTGCCGACAAGCACATCCGCGGGGTAGTGAACTGTTGCGTAGACCCTCGTAAGGCCCACAGCTGCGACAATGATGACGCTGAGGGCAGTGAACCATCCGCGCTTCACCTGCCAGGCAGAGTAGGCCCAGAATGTAGACGTCCCCTGTGCGTGGCCACTTGGGAAGGACCATCCCGTCCCCGTGTCAACCAAGAAGCTTGGGGCATCGAGGTGGGGGTATGCAACATAAGGGCGCGGCACTTTGAAAATGAATTTCAGGCCCACATTTGTGTAAGATGAGATGGAAGTTATCATTCCTAGGCTGAATCCCAGGCGCTTGTTCACACACCAGTAGATAATGGGTATGGCGATCATGTAGAAGGAAACCGAGCCCAGGTCGGTCACGATTTTCACTATCTTGTCGAGGCCGGGAGTAGCGATGCTTCGGAAGAATTCAAAGACTAGAGAACCTGTCAAAATCGACCACCTCCGGATGAGGATTTCGTCAAGAGAAAGCGGAATCCTCTGAGCTGTCCAAGCCCATAGGGAGCGTCCCAATATATGGTTGACACATATGATGTGGTTATGGTAAAATGTGGGCAATCACCTTGCCGGAGGTATTCGCCCTATGGAGTTACCCCTGTCACTGCTCAGGTCTGATATTTCCTCGACTTTCCGCATATGGCCGGAGGGAGAGAGAATTGGCACGCTCGATGTTGTTTACGTCAAGAGCCACAATCCTCTGGGCCCGTTACCCGAGCCCATTATTTGGCGTCGGAAGCTTCCGCTCTTTGTGGGTGAGGTCCGAGAGGCCGCAATGCCCCATGGGCCCAGGTGCCCGGATTGCAAAGGCACACGGGTTGTGCGAAACGGGAAACGCAAGGGTATACAGCGCTATCGTTGCAAGGAATGCAGGAGATGCTTTACTGAACTCACGGGCACACTGTTTGAGGGATTGCACAAGCGAGAGGAGTTTCTTCGTTTTTGCGTGTGCATGGTAAGGGGACTTTCAGTGCGCCGAGCTGCCCAGGAAGCCGGGATTTCCAAGAACACATCTTTCGATTGGCGGCACAGGATAATATCTGTGCTCGCAAAGGCCGATTCCGATGTCAGGCTCGATGGAATAGTTGAGATAGCCCAGTGGCCGTTTATTCTAATGGACAAGGGCCAGCACGGGCAGGCCCCAAGATCTTCATCTCGCAAACGCCGACGATACTCCAGCTTCCTCCGGAACGATCCTGATCAGCAGAAGGGCTTCCTCCTTTTTGCGATAGACAGAACTGGAAGAGCACGCGCCGAGCTAATAATACCTGAGGACGGCAGGACATTTGGGTCGGCCATGAGAAACATCGTCTCGAAGAATGCCAAGGTATGCGCGAGCAAGGGACCTGGCATATGGCGCCCGGTCACGGACTACCCTGAGCCTATCTACTGGCAAGGATTGTGGAAAGGGCGGAAGTACGTGAAAGACCAAGCGTTAATGCACCCGCTCTTTCATTCGAACAATGCTAGGTGGTTGATATACGAGTTTCGGAACTGGATGAGACGGTTCTGCGGCGTATCCACCAAGTATCTGCTCAGATATGTATCGTGGTTCTGGCGAGTGGTATCCTATGGCTTTATGAGGGATGAGCATGCGGCGAAAGTTGTTCTCTTTGATGCCCTGGGGTCAACCT
This sequence comes from Bacillota bacterium, assembly GCA_028709305.1. Taxonomy (GTDB): domain Bacteria; phylum Bacillota; class DTU025; order DTU025; family DTU025; genus UBA10085. The sequence continues at coordinate 28,673 of JAQVXE010000006.1, forward strand.
CTTGACTTCGCAGAGCAGACCATATGTGGTATTCGCCAGGTGAACGAGGTGAGGATTGGGCTAATGCAATAGGGGAGCAGTTGGTCGGCGGCAGGTTTGGATCTCGTGCTGTAAGTGCTAGTTCAATGTCTTAAGATAGGGCTTTGGGCGGAAAGCATCAACCCGAAATTGGGACAAACCGTATGCGGGCCCGCATGAGTACACAATGTCCGTGTATGCATACACGTGGCTATTTATAGTACATGAACAAAGAAAAGATGCAGATTAGGAGGGAAAAGCACTTGATACTTAGTCTTGGTGATGTTATGATAGACGCATATTTTTTCACACCCAATTCGCGCCACCCTCGTACCGACACTATCGGCCGTGTTGAACTTGCGTCCGGTGGGTCGGCTGCGAACTTTGCCGTCTGGGTGGCTCGCCATGGTCACGCATCTGGGTTCATAGGCCGTGTGGGGAATGATTTCCTCGGCCACGCCCTGGCGAAGGAGCTGGAATCTGAAGGAGTCCAGCCCTTCATTGTATTTGATCCTCAGTGTGGCACTGGACGAGTTGGGGTGATCGTCTCGGAGGACGGCGAACGCGACATGATCTGTGATAGGCGTGCAAACACCCGCCTGTCCCCTGATGACATCCCTTGCGAGGCTATCAGGAAGGCGAGATGGTTGCACATATCCGGATACGCGTTCTTCGAGCCTGGCCCTGCCGGAGCGGCTCGGAAGGCCATGGAAACAGCATTGGCAGCAGGCGTTCCCATATCAGTTGACCCCGCTGCCTATTCCTTTATTAACGCCGTGGGAAGGGGTGATTTCCTCAAGCTATGTTCCGGCGCGACGGTCATCCTCCCAAACCTGGATGAGGGCCGTGCCATCACTGGGTTTGCTGATCCGTTGGATATTGCAAAGAGCCTTGCAGAGGATTTCCCCGTGGTTGCCCTCAAGCTTGGCGCAGACGGCTGCCTCGGCTTGTCGCGGTATGAACCCAAGCCGATCCGTTTGCTTCCGGTCCCCGCCGAGGTGGTAGATACCACTGGCGCTGGCGACGCCTTTGGAGCCGGTTTTGTGATGGCCTACTCCTGGGGCGAGGGACTTGCAGAGAGCCTTGCACGCGGGAATCAACTTGGCGCCGCAGCCGTTTCGCGTGTGGGTGCCCAAAGCCTATAGGTCTTGGGCAGCTAGTTCAGGAGTATCCTGGCTCCCACGGCAAGCAGCACGAGCCCAAGTATCTTGACTGGGCTGAACGCTATGGGCCTGACACCAAGCCAGCCCAAGTGGTCGATGATTGCGGCAGTCCCAATTTGGCCGACTATGATTGCGGTTGTGGCGTTAACGGCTCCGACCTTTCGGATTCCGTAGGCCACTGCAATTGTGATCAAGGGTCCAACGGGCCCGCCGAGGAGGCTCCACCAAGGAGCGGCTCCCAGTCGAGCAAGTCCTCCACCGTTCAGTCCTGCGGCGAGTCCTAATCCGGCGAGAAGAGTTCCGGAGGCTGAAACCACGAAAGTAGTCTCCCAAAGTCCAATTGCATTTGCGGCAGTGGAATTGACGGCACCTTGAAAGGCCATCGCTATTCCGCTTCCCACTGCAATGGCAAATGCTGGGTTTGCAATAGTCATTACAACGCCACCCTTCCAGAGCATATGAAGCAGACATGGCTCTGAATAGCTAGTCTGTGTAAATAAGGGTCGACTATTACACGAATATCGTTGGCAGGATTTCTGCTGGGTGGAGAGAATACTGCACTTAATAACCATGTGGGTGGAAACGGATACTCCATGAAAGTCTACTAACTGGAATATCTGCCCCACAAGCAAAAAATGAAGGAGGTCACTTCGGATGCGGATGCGTAGATCGATGCTGTTGTTAGCATGCTTTATGACTTTTCTGCTGATTGCCCCTACTGGCTTTGCAGCAGAGAAACTGGCTAAGAAGCAGGTCCTCAGCTTTAATGTGGGAACAGAACCGTCGACGCTTGACCCCGCTATATCCACTGGCGTGCCGGAGGCCATCATCGAGCTTAACTGCTTTGAGGGTCTCACGAGGATGGATGAGAACAACGTGCCTCAGCCGGCCATAGCAGAGAGCTGGACAGTCAGCCCTAATGGTCTGCTGTACACGTTCAAGCTGCGAAAGACCAAGTGGTCAAATGGGGAGCCTTTAACCGCGCATGACTTTGAGTGGTCATGGAAGCGCGCATTGGCACCTGAGACCGCTTCCGAGTATGCCTACCAGCTGTGGTATATCAAGAACGGAAGAGCGTACAACGAAGGAGCCCTGAAAGACCCCTCACAGGTGGGCGTTAGGGCAGTTGATGACTATACTCTACAGGTAATGCTGGAGAATCCGACACCTTACTTCCTCCAGCTCTGCAACTTCCCAACCTTGATGCCGGTTTACCGCAAGGTTGTGGAGAAGGATCCCGAGGGTTGGTTCTACGAGCCCAAGAACTACATTGGCAACGGCCCTTACAAGATGGTATCTTGGCAGCATAATGCCAAGATAGAGCTGGTGCCCAACCCGAACTACTGGAACAGGCAGAAGGTTGGCATGGAGCGGCTCGATTTCTACTTGATAGATGATATTAATACCGCTCTTTCGATGTTCGAGACAGGTCAGCTGGACTGGTTCGACGCGCCGCCGACTGCGGAAATAGAACGTTTGGAGAAGCAGGGCTACCTGAAGAAGTCTGAGTACATTGGGACCTACTACTACATGTTCAACGTAACCAAGAAGCCCCTTGATGACGTGAGAGTCCGCAAGGCTCTGACGTTGGCCATCGACCGGCAGACTCTGATCGACAGGGTGGTCAGGGGCGGGCAGCTTCCGGCGCTTGCCTATGTCCCGTACGGACTCGGCGATGCAACGCCTGATAAGGACTTCCGCGAGATTGGCGGAGACTACTTCAAGGAAGACCTGGCGGCTGCTAGGAAGCTTCTTGCTGATGCGGGATACCCCAATGGCAAAGGCTTCCCGACGTTGACAATCCTCTACAACACCAGCGAAAACCACAAGAAGATCGCCGAGGCTATTCAGGAGATGTGGAAGAAGAACCTCGGGATCGACGTGAGGCTGACTAACCAGGAATGGCAGGTTTACCTGGATTCCCGCACCCAGCTCGCCTACGAGGTTGCTCGTGCAGGCTGGATCGGCGATTATCTCGATCCTATGACCTTCCTCGACATGTGGGTCACTGGCGGCGGGAACAATGATACAGGCTGGGGCAACAAGAAGTACGATGAGATGATTTTCGGAGCTCAGGCAGAGGTGGATCGCACTAAGCGTGCGAAGATGCTTCATGAAGCTGAGACAGTTCTCATGAACGAGATGCCGATCATGCCCATCTACTTCTATGTTAACCTGACCGTGATCAAGCCGTGGATCAAGGGCGCCTTCAGGTCGCCGCTGGGATTCATCGACTTCTCAACCGCATACGTGCTTGAGCATTAATAGATCGCTCACAGGCATGCACGTATCTATATGAACCATCAGTGCCCGGGGGCATGCACGGGTGACCGGAGCAAGCCCCCGGCTCTGGCATTTGACGGGAGCTGATATTGGTGGGTTCATATGTCCTTAAGAGGTTACTGTCTGTAGTACTAGTCATATTCATTGTGTCGACTGCAACGTTTGTTTTGATGCACGCTATACCCGGCGGCCCGTTCAAGCGAGAGAAGGCGCTGCCCCCCGCGATTCAAAGAAACATAGAAGAGCGGTATAAGCTTAATGATCCGCTTTGGAAGCAGTATGTTGACTACATCGGCAACTTGTTCCGAGGCGATCTCGGGCCTTCGTACAAGTACCTGGGACGATCGGTAAATGACATCATCCGAGAAGGGTTCCCTATCAGTGCTCAGCTGGGACTTGCGAGTGTCGCTTTCGCCCTGCTGTTAGGGATTCCGTGCGGGATAATATCAGCGCTCAAGCAGAACAGATGGCAAGATAACATCATCATGGCTGTTGCTATCATAGGCGTATCTGTTCCCAGCTTTGTAATGGCGACATTGCTGATGTACGTGTTTGCTGTGAAGCTTAGGTGGCTGCCTGCTGCCATGTGGGGAACGCCGAAACACATTGTGCTGCCCGTGCTGGCTCTGGCAGGGTTCCCTACTGCCTTTTTCGCCCGGCTGATGCGGTCGAGCACCTTGGATGTTCTGTCGCAAGACTACATCAGAACAGCCAGATCCAAAGGGCTTTCGTGGGCGGCCGTCGTCTACAAGCACGTGATCAAGAATGCGATTCTTCCCGTGGTTACTTACCTGGGGCCTTTGGTTGCAGGAATAGTCACCGGGAGCTTTGTTGTCGAGAACATCTTTGCCATACCCGGACTGGGACGCTACTATGTGACCAGCATTTACAATAGAGACTACACAACCATAATGGGCGTTACAATCTTCTACAGTGCTCTCTTGGTCCTGCTGAATTTCGCGGTGGACATCGCATACGGTTGGATCGACCCCAGGATCAAGCTGACGGACGCAAAGGAGTGAGAGGCTGTGGAATACAATGTTGAGATGTTCAAACCCATCCAAAAAGACATCAAGAGTGCGGAAGCTATTGTGCGTCCATCAGTTACCTACTGGCAAGATGCGTGGCGCAGACTGAAACAGAACCGGGGGGCTATGATAGGGCTGTGGACCATCGTGGCAATCATCGCAATTGCCATATTCGGCCCAATGGTCTCGCCGTACAGCTACTCCGACCAGAACCTGGAGGAGCAGAACCAGTTTTGCAGTTCAAAGCATTGGCTGGGCACTGACGACCTGGGGCGCGACCTCCTAACTAGGATAATGTACGGCGCCAGAATCTCGCTTACGGTTGGATTCTTGGCGAGCTTGATCAATCTTACTGTTGGAGTAATATACGGCGGGATTTCAGGTTTTTACGGCGGGACGACCGACAATATTATGATGCGCATAGTTGAGGTGCTCAATGCCATCCCTATGCTCCTCTATGTCATATTGCTAATGGTCATTCTTGAGCCGGGGCTTCAAAACATTCTCATAGCGCTCGGTCTTGTATACTGGCTGGGCATGGCGAGGATAGTTAGGGGTCAGGTTCTCAGCTTGAAGGAGCAGGATTTCGTCCTGGCTGCGCGCACAATCGGCGCCAGCAACTGGCAGATCATCACCAAACACCTGATCCCAAATGCGATGGGGCCGATCATTGTCACGGCGACGCTCAACATACCGTCGGCCATATTCACCGAAGCCTTCTTGAGCTTCATTGGGCTTGGGGTGAACGCGCCCATGGCGAGCTGGGGCGTGTTGGCGTCAGATGCGCTGCAAAGCTTCAGATCATACCCTTGGCAGCTGTTCTTCCCGGCCATAGCAATAAGCATTACTATGTTCGCGTTCAACTTCTTGGGGGATGGCCTTCGGGACGCTCTAGACCCCAAGCAGCGCAAGTAACCGGTGGACATAGAGTAGGGGGGATACCTCTTGGACAGACTTTTGGAAGTTAGAAACGTCAGTACATCGTTTTTCACATATTCAGGCGAAGTCAAGGCAGTCCGTGATGTGAGCTTCCACGTGGACACCGGTGAGGCAATTGCGATTGTTGGCGAGTCTGGCTGTGGAAAGAGCGTTACGGCGCTTTCTATAATGCAACTCGTGGCCCCTCCTGGGAAGATCACGAATGGCGAGATCATCTTCAATGGCCGCGATCTATTGAAGCTGGGCGAGAACCAGATGCAACACGTGCGGGGAAATGAGATCGGAATGATATTCCAAGACCCCATGACATCGCTCAACCCAGTTCTGACAATCAAGAATCAGATTGTCGAAACCATAATGCTTCACCAGAAAACATCCCGTGAGCAGGCGACCCGAAGGTGCATAGAACTCCTTCACATGGTGGGGATTCCCTCGCCCGAGCGGCGCTTGGGGTCGTATCCTCACGAGTTCAGCGGAGGGATGAGGCAAAGGGTCATGATTGCAATGGCGCTTGCCTGTAACCCGATGCTTCTCATTGCCGACGAGCCTACGACTGCTTTGGACGTTACGATTCAGGCTCAGATAATAAGCCTCATGGCGGAGCTCAAGAAGAAGCTCAACATGTCTATCATCCTGATCACCCATGACCTTGGTGTGGTTGCAGGGTTGGCCCAGCGTGTGCTAGTGATGTATGCTGGGAAGGTAATCGAGACCGGAACGGTACGCGACATCTACTACCACGCTCAGCATCCTTACACATGGGGCCTTCTCAAGTCTGTGCCGAGGTTGGACGATGAAGAGAAGAAGAAACTAGTGCCTATTTTGGGCCAGCCTCCGGACTTGATCAGTCCTCCGGCCGGATGCCCGTTTGCTCCCAGGTGCGACTGGGCAATGTCGATATGCGCTAACGTCCCGCCTGACTATACTGAGCTCTCAGATCATCATAAGGTCGCCTGCTGGCTGCAGCACCCGATGGCACCGACGTATGATCGGGTGGAGAGAGGGGGCGTGGCCTGATGGAGCCATTGATTGAAGTAAAAAATCTGAAGAAGTACTTTAGTGTTGGCGGAGGAGTTTCACGTGGCAGGAAAGGAACGTTGAAGGCTGTCGACGGCATCAGTTTCAGCATACCCAAAGGCCAGACTCTCGGACTTGTTGGTGAGAGCGGGTGCGGCAAGACCACTGTGGGCAGGACCATATGCAGACTTTACGAGCCGACCGCCGGCGAAGTGATATTCGACGGGGTTCCGGTCTTCTCGATCCACCCCAAGCAGATGCTGCCGATAAGGCGCAAGATGCAGATGATCTTTCAGGACCCGTACGCCTCTCTGAACGCGCGTATGACTGTGGGCGACATTATCGGCGAGCCCATCGACATACACAACCTTGCCAGCAGCAAGGAAGAGAGGTTGGAGATGATACACGAACTCCTCCACACTGTAGGGCTCAGCCCTGAACATGCAACCAGGTTCCCGCATGAGTTCAGCGGGGGCCAGAGGCAGAGGATCGGGGTTGCGCGGGCTCTTGCTGTGGAGCCGAGTTTCATCATATGTGACGAGCCCATATCTGCGTTGGACGTGTCCATTCAGGCGCAGGTAATCAACATGCTTGAGGAGCTGCAGCAAGAGCGCGGCCTGACGTACCTCTTCATAGCCCACGACCTTGCAATGGTAAAGCATACAAGCCACCGAGTGGCGGTGATGTACCTCGGGAAGATTATGGAGCTCGCCAAAAGCGTGGAGCTTTACAGAAACCCGCTCCATCCTTATACTAAGGCATTGATGTCGGCGATCCCCATTCCCGATCCTGATGTAGAAGACGAACGGGAGAGGATCATCCTTGAGGGGGATGTCCCCAGCCCGATCGATCCTCCGCCGGGATGCCGCTTCAAGTCGAGGTGCAGCTACGCCATGAAGGTTTGTGGCGAGGAGGAACCTGAACTGCGCGACTTTGGTGGGCATCATGTTGCTTGCCATCTCATCAAGTAGAGAAGAAGCCGGATGGCTCTCCAGGGCGCATCGCCCGGCGGCACATCTGTCAGTGCTGCCGAGTGGTGCGCTCTTCTTCATAACCGTGCCCGCTGCGGGCAGAATCTGTAATACAGCAAAGCAATATCTTATACTGCAAGGGAGGCGGCAAATAGTTGAAGAAAGCAAAGATTGTCTATGCCGGCGCTTTCGCCCTGGCGATTGTCGCGGTTGTGGCCATGGCCATGGCCAGCCATGTCTGCTTCGCGAACCCCCATTCGCCTGCGGGAGCCGCGGCTCAGGTCCAGGCTAAGGCGGAGTTTTACAGCGCAGTTCCTGCTCCGGAGATAGCAGCCAACGCCGGAATGCTTGTGGATGCGGAAACAGGCCAGATCCTCTTCTCCATGAATCCTGATGAGAGGTTGGCGCCTGCTTCCATAACGAAAATCATGACTATGTTGATAGTCATGGAACATGTTGATGAAGGCAAGATTTCGCTGGACGACACTGTTGTTGCGAGCCGTGAGGCGTCCATGATGGGTGGATCACAGGTCTACCTGAAAGAGAAAGAGCAGGCTTCGGTGGAAGACTTGATGGCCGCTACAGCCATAAGATCTGCCAACGATGCAAGTTATGCGCTGGCAGAGGTCGTCTCGGGCACTGCAGACGCCTTTGTTGAACTAATGAACGCCAGGGCCGCCGAACTTGGGATGTCGAATACCCATTTCATGAACCCAGAGGGCCTCGACGACCCTAACCATTACACTACGGCCAGGGACATAGGGATAATGTCCCGTGAGCTTCTGGCGCATCCCAAGATCCTGGAGTGGACCAGCACATGGATAGGGAAGATGCGCGGGGGGACGTATGATCTATTCAATACTAATAGGCTTATCAAGGAGTACGAAGGCGCGGATGGGCTGAAGACCGGGCAAACGGATACGGCCGGCTGGTGTCTTGTGGGAACTGCTCAACGTGGCGGAACGAGGCTTCTTTCGGTAGTTCTGGGCGCTGCAAGCGACGGGGACAGGGTTGGGGAAACCTCAAAGCTTCTGGACTACGGTTTCCAGAAATTCGAGCGAACGCGGTTTATCGACGCCGGCAATTCCGTGGGGATGATTCATGTTCCTTCTGCTGCAAATCAGGATGTGACGGCGGTGGCGGCAGAAGATCTTGTGCTGCTTTCTCCGAGGGGACTAGCATCTGAGATAGAGGTGCACTTCGAGCCTGTTCAGCAGGAGATATCAGCCCCAATCGAGAAGGGACAACCGTTAGGTCGCGCGGTGGTTAGGATGGCGTCAGGAGAGGAACTAGGGTCGACGCTCGCCGTTGCTGAGGCTGATGTTCCCCGCGCCAACGCCATAGTGAGGGCGTGGAGGGCAATTGTCCGTTTCTTCTCAGGGCTGTTTGGGGGAAGAGGAACGAAAGCCTAAGAGGCGGCGTGCTGCCTGGGATGTGGTTCTATGAACGTTGTTGAGAGCAGAGCCTGGGCCAAAGTGAACCTTGCTTTTGGCATCGTCGGCCCCAGGCCGGACGGTTACCATGATATTGCAAGTGTAATGCACCGCATAGGGCTTGCAGACGCGATCAGAATCGAGCGTCTGGACATCGATTCGGGATTTGAAGCAAACATACGGGTCAGCGTTTTCCCGAAGGTGGTGCCAGATGGCATGGATAACATAGCCTATCGCGCCGCTCAGGCCTTCTTTGAAAGCACGGGGGAGCGTGGCGCTGTTTCGATCAACATTGAGAAGAGAATACCTGTTGCTGCTGGGCTTGGAGGAGGCAGCGCCGACGCTGCAGCCGTACTGGCAGGCATGAACCGGCTGTGGGCGAGGCCACTTGCAGAAGATGAGCTGCTTTGTGTGGCCCGTTCCATCGGCGCAGATGTGCCATTCTGTCTTCTATGCCATGGCGATCCTCCCAAAGCCTGGGCGGCTCTGGCAGGCGGAATTGGCGATCGTCTTGCGACGCTGCCGCCGCTGCCGGGCATTCCTGTGGTTCTTGCAAAGCCTGCTGCGTCTCTCTCAGCCGGTCAGATCTACGGCATGTGGGACGCTCACATGGCCGAGGCGGGCGGTGAGGAATGTGCGGGCGCCTGCAGGAGCGAGAAGCCCACAACGATGGCTAGGGCTTTGGCAGACTGGATGCGATCGCAAGATTGGCGCGGTCTGGAGATAACGCAGGCGGCACCTTTCATGACAAACGAACTGGAACCCCTTGCGGCCCGGATATGCCCCGAATTGCTCGGGGTCAAAGCTGCGCTGCTGGAACTGGGGGCTGTGGCTGCGCTAATGAGCGGCAGTGGACCTACTGTGTATGGCCTGTTCCAGTCGGATGATTCTGCATATGCTGCTGTCCAAGGTCTCCGAGAACGGGCAGCTACGCTTTCCGAATGGGGACGACTCGATGTCTTCCTTACGTGGGCAGGGCCTCGGCCGGCTGTTGGGCCTGGACTTCCTTGATGCAGGTCAAGTCTGCAAGGTATCCAATTTAGCTGTCGAAGAGGGAATGAGGTGAGCGGCACGATGCGTGTAGATGTGGCAATCCTGGCCGGGGCAGAGAACACCGGACGTCTGGCTGAGGTTTCGGATGCGAAATACGAGGCCACGGTGGAGATAGGCGGAAAGCCAATGGTGGAATGGGTTTTAGACGGTGTGCTGTCGGCAAAGTCTGTGGATCGCGTAGTAATCGTCGGCCCATCAGATGCATTGCAGCCTATTGTTGACAGGAAGAATATTGGCCACAGGGTTTTGCTTGTTGGGCGCAGTGGGAACATGATTGACAATCTCATGGCCGGGCTCAACGAAATCGCCGATGACAGGAAGGCCATGATAGTTGCTGGAGATGCCCTGTTTATCAAGGGAGAATCTCTCGACGGGTTCGTGGCAATGTGCGAGCGGGACCCGGCTGAAGTTCACTATGCTGTAGTTGCGCGTGAAGCAATTGAGGCTGAGTTTCCCGGTGTGGAGAGAACCTATGTCAAGTTGGCGGATGGCATGGTGACCGGCGGAAACGTATTTGTGGTGGATCCTCCTTCAGTGCGAAAGAACCAGGCCATTATTAGAAAGGCCCTTGACATGCGAAAGAACCCTGTTGCATTAGGCTCGCTATTAGGGCTACCCATAATAGTGAAGTACTTGTTCGGAAGGCTCTCTATTGCTGATGCTGAGCGAAGAGTGTGGAACAAGCTTAGACTACGTGGCAGAGGGGTTATTGTGCCATATGCAGATATAGGCGTAGATATCGACAAGCCCAGCGACGTGGAGCTTGCCTTGCGCATGCTTGCTTAGCTGTCTGTGGGCCCCGATGCCTTGAAATTCACAAGAAGTTAGTTGACTCATCGATCTTTGCGGAGGTGTACATGTTGAAGAACGTTGTTGCTACCGACGGCGCGCCTGCGGCTATAGGCCCGTATTCGCAGGGGATCATAGCTGGGCAGTTTGTTTTTGTGTCAGGCCAGACGCCCCTTGATCCGACAACGGGGAAGCTTGTGGAGGGTGGAATTAGGGAACAGACCGCAAGGGCGCTCGACAATATCGTGGCGGTACTTGAGGCTGCTGGAACAAGGCTGGACAATGTAGTTAAGGTAACCGTCTATCTTGAAGACATGAATGATTTTGGGGAAATGAATGACGTCTATGCTTCATATTTCGTCTCCGAACAGCCTTCACGATGCGCTATCGAAGTTTCAAGGCTCCCTAAAGACGCAAAAGTGGAGATAGATGCCATAGCGATCATATAGGATGGCTGAGACCGCACAAGACAAGGCCGCGCCATGCGCCTGAATTATCGCGCAAAAGCGCGAATAAGAAGCTGTTATGGAGGATTTTCCTGGAATGCGTAGAATAGGAACAGAGTAGGGGAACAACTACTGCATTTCCATGAAAGGTGGGCGCGGTGTGAACATCACAGACGTGAGAGTGCGTAGAGTCAACACTGCAGGCAAGATGCGGGCTATTGCGTCAGTCACCTTTGACAACGCATTTGTGGTCAGAGACATACGAGTTATTGAAGGGCATAAGGGGCTGTTTGTGGCAATGCCGAGCAGGAAAACCCCTGACGGACAGTTCCGCGACATCGCTCACCCTGTAACACAGGAAGCACGCGACATCATTGAAGAGGCAATTATCTCTGTCTATCATGAACTAGGAAGCTAGCATATTCTTTGGTCTGATGGGCTTTGGTGGTAGAGCACGGTCGGTGGCTCAAGCACGCCACCTAATTGGCCAGACAGCATAGATCATGCAAGCGTGGCAACTCAAGATTGGTCCACGGGCATCTGACGTAGCGTGCATGCCTCGCCTGTTGTGAGATGGCGAAGTTGCGGTTCCCCGATGCGCCGCGCCTGGATGCTTGAGATTTCGTTTCTCGGTGGCCCCTGAGAAGGGCCACCCTTGCTTTGGTGCCTTTCGGTATCTTCGACGGCTCCGTGCCTGTGCACTTATGCAGTGGATATTTGCTCACTGGCCCGTGTTGTGCTAAAATATGTACTGCTTTAGGATGGGGCGTAGCCAAGTGGTAAGGCACGGGACTTTGGATCCTGCAGCCCAGGTTCGAATCCTGGCGCCCCAGCCATGTTTTTGCAAGTCTTCGACAGGGCAAATGCCCTGTCTTTTCTTCTTTCAGGTTGCGACCCTTGGCAGGAATACCTCGGGGCCCGCGCATACGGGAGAGCGAGGCCATGATGGCCTCGCTCTCATCTGGACAGATCTTTGTCTTCGAAGACCTTGATCTTGCGAGTTTCAAAACTGGTTACGATTGTTTTTCGGGGAAGCTAGCTGGATTCGGTATTGTCTACTGAGTTGGCAAGTTGCCTTGCCACGTAGTCCCTGTCAGGTCCTGTGTTGGAACGAATTCCTGAAATCCCTGCTTAACGCCGGCCATGGTTGTTGCAGCCAATGAGGCCTGGGCTGCCTCAATCATCCGCTTGACCATGTTTCCGCCGACCGATCCGCAATCACGGGCGCTTAGGTTGCCCCAGTAATCCCCCTGAATGAGATGGGTTGGAATATTTAGCTCGTTGGCAATTTCATACTTCATCTGATCAAGAGCTTGTCGCGCTTGGGGGACTAGTGTTCTTTTGCTCCTACGGCTTCTTGGCATGTTTCCACCTCCACTGCGATGCTGTGTACATTCTTTGCTCAGCTTGATGGGGATATGTTAGTAAACGTATGCCGATGTACACTCCGATTGCCAACGTCGTGAAAAGTTGACGAGGTAGTATGATTGGTATATGCTCAAGGTGTTTGAACAGTGGTTCCGATACTGGACTAATTTGGCGGAGTGAATAATATGGCATCTTTCGTGGGCCTTGTGTTAGCAGCAGGGCATGGCAAACGGATGAAGTCGACGCTTCCTAAGGTTCTTCATCAGGTTGCCGGTATTCCCATGATCGACCATGTCGTCGGCGTATTAGTTCGCTCCGGTGCATCGCGTACGGTTGTCGTTGTTGGGTACGGCGGCGAGGTGGTCGAAGAGCATCTTGCCGGGCGTGCAGATGTAGTTTGGCAGAAAGAGCAATTAGGCACGGGCCATGCTGTGTTATCGGCAGGCCCGGCTTTTCATGGTTACGATGGCAATATTGTCGTCATGCCAGGAGATGTGCCACTTGTCACCCCTGAAACCATAGAAGAACTGGTAGATAATCACGCCAATAGCGAAAATGGTGCAACCATCCTTACCATGCACGTTGAGGATCCAACGGGTTATGGGAGAATCGTAAGAGATTCACAAGGAAATGTTGCCGCCATAATAGAACACCGCGATGCAACGGAGGAGATCCGCGCCGTGCGCGAGGTCAATACCGGTGTTTTTTGTTTCGACAAGAAGAAACTTTTCGACGCACTTCCATGTCTGTCAAGTCAGAACGAACAAGGTGAATACTATTTAACAGACGTAATCAAGGTCATGATATCTCAAGGGCTTTCGGTGGGAGCAGTTGCTCTCCAAGATGCGTCTGACGGGCTCGGGATTAACTCCCGCGTTCAACTTTCTGAGGCTGAGCTGATTATGCGCAACCGCAAACGGGGCGAGATGATGGAGTGTGGGGTAACTATGATCGATCCGTCAACTACGTTTATTGACGCAAACGTGGAGATTGGGCCTGATACAATTATCATGCCTTTTACGGTCATAGCCGGAAACAGCAAGATCGGAGGGTCCTGCAATATCGGCCCCTATGTCTATATCTGCGATTCAGAGGTAGGCAATGAGTGCAATATTGGCCCATTCTCCTACCTGCGTCCGGGCACTTCGCTTTCGGACCATGTAAAAGTGGGCGACTTTGTTGAAATCAAGAAGAGCTCAGTGGGCGAGGGAAGCAAGATTCCTCACCTGAGTTATATAGGAGACACGGTTATGGGCTCCCACGTAAACATCGGGGCTGGAACAATTACATGCAATTATGATGGAACAACCAAAAACACTACGATAATAGAGGACGGCGCTTTTGTGGGAGCGAACTCTAATCTGGTTGCTCCGGTAAAGGTTGGCCGAGATGCATACATTGCAACTGGGTCCACAGTTACTTCCGATGTTCCACAAGGAGCTCTAGCCATTGGAAGAGCCCGACAGGAGAATAAGGAAGGATGGGTTGCGAGAAGCAGGGCGGCTCAATCTTCCAAGGAGGAGAAGTAGCTATGGACGCATGTCACCGGAAGTTGAAGATCTTTGCAGGCAATTCCAACCCCAAGTTGGCGGAGGAGATCGCTGCCAACCTTGAAACAGAACTTGTCAAGTCCCAAGTCGGCAGATTCAGCGATGGCGAAATAAGCGTGCAGATATTCGAGAGCATAAGAGGTGCAGATGTATTTGTCATACAATCCCTATGCGCTCCTGTGCACGACAATGTCATGGAGCTTCTGATAGTCATTGATGCCCTCAGGCGTGCGTCTGCAAGATCCATTACCGCCGTTCTGCCATACTACGGCTATGCCAGGCAAGACAGGAAGTCACAACCTAGAGAGCCGATAACCGCAAAACTGCTGGCCAATCTGATTACTGCGGCAGGGGCTTCACGGGCTCTTACTATCGACCTGCATGCGCCCCAGATTCAAGGGTTTTTTGACATACCTGTCGACCATCTCAAGGCTGCCCCCATTCTCTCACAGCATCTGGAGGCGAGGGGGTTGAAGGGATGCGTAATCGTCTCCCCTGATGTGGGCGGGGTCACTCGCGCCAGGGGAATCGCTGAACACCTCGACAGTTCGCTGGCTATCGTGGACAAGCGTCGGCCGAGGCCGAATGTGTCGGAGGTTATGAACATAATCGGGGATGTTTCCGGAAAACCAGCAGTGATCGTAGATGACCTTGTGGACACTGCGGGCACTCTGTGTCAGGCAGCGGATGCGCTTATCGAGGCGGGGGCGACTGAAGTTAGGGCATGTTGCACTCATGGAGTCTTGTCGGGGCCGGCGATTGAGCGGCTTGCCGGTTCGCAGATTAAGGAGCTCGTAGTTACCAATACTATTCCCTTGGGCAAAGAGAAACAGACCGACAAGATATCCGTCCTGTCAGTAGCGCCTCTTTTTGCAGAGGCGATCAGGCGTATCTATCTTGAGCTTTCGGTCAGCATACTGTTTGACTAATCTTCCATAGTGGGTATTAACATGTTCCTTATAGCAGGCCTCGGAAACCCTGGATCACGGTATGAGTGTTCCAGGCACAATATTGGTTTCATGACAGCCGACCGCATTGCCCTGGAGCTGGGTGCTGGGAAGTTCCGGAGGGCACCGTACTGCCTGAGCCTTGTGGCAATGGCGAGGTTTGCAGGCGCGGATGCGTTGATCGTAAAGCCGCAGACCTACATGAACAACAGCGGAGTGGCTGTAGCAAGAGCGACCCGATGGCACGGTGTGGGCCCGGAGTCGCTAATTGTCGTATACGATGACATGGATCTTGAGGTAGGAAAGATACGCATTCGTGCCAAGGGCAGCGCTGGCGGACACAAAGGTATGGGCTCTATCATAGATCATATGGGCACAGAAGAGATCACCCGGGTGCGTATTGGAGTTGGCAGGCCTCCCCCCTGGGAGGACTCAGCCGACTATGTGCTTAACACTTTCACTCGCGAAGAGCTTCCTATCATGTCGGATGCGGTTATTAGCGCGATTTCCGCCATACTATGTATTATAGAGGACGGCATCGGTGCCGCGCAGACCCGCTTTAACTGAGTTGGGTCTTGCGCCGCTTCCGGTGTGCCACATTTCCCCAAGGGGGTATGGGGTTGACGGGAATAGTCGACCTTCTGCTTGACTCTGCCATATTCAAGGATGTCTTGAGAAGAGTTGAGCAGGGATCAAGCTCCACACATATCTCTGGCCTTTCAGGCTCGCAGAAGTCCCTATTCATATCGGGGCTGTTTCGTCATGCCCGGAGCACGATTTTCGTGGTTACCGCCACACAGCAGGATGCTGAAAGCCTGTCGGGGGATATCGCTACCTTGATAGGCCCTGAACGCGTATTTGTCTTTCCGGCAGTCGACGTGATGCCCTATGAGGAGACGCCGATGAGCGCTGACCTTTCAGCCGCCCGCGCCAAAGCCCTTGCAGCCCTGGCCGGCGGCATGAAGTGCGTGGTATTGGCGCCTGCGCGCGCACTGGGGAGAAGAATGGTGCCCGTGGATCTGTTCGGACAGGCCATGTTCAGCATTAGAGTGGGCGAGGTTCGGGATCTTGAGGCACTAGTGCGTACGCTAACGCGATGCGGATATGAGATCTTGGGTAAGGTAGACGGTCGTGGGCAGGCCAGTGTGCGCGGTGGCATCATCGATGTCTTTCCGCATGACGCGGATCGTCCAGTTCGGATCGAGTTTTTTGGTGATGAGATAGAGTCCATTAGGCTCTTTGACCCTGAAACCCAGCTGTCACAGGAGTGGCTGGATGAGGCAACAATTGCTCCTGCGAGGGAGTTTCTTTATGACAGCGGCCAGCTCAAGAGGGCGTGCACGAGGATCCGCGAGGAGCTTGAACGAGTGGACGGGAGTGTGGCCCGAAGCCCCTCTTCTGCTGCGTTGATGGTCCATACCAGAAACCAGCTGCGTGAGAGGGTTATGCATCATCTTGAACGTTTCGAGACTGGGACCTACTTCGACAATGATGAGCAGTATCTCCCGTTCTTCTATGAGGAACGTGTGACGGTGGCTGATTGGGCTGGCGATGCATTGTTCGTTGTTGATGAGCCCATCAGGCTCAAGGAAGCTCTTGCCGGTTACGAGGCCGACATACGGGAGACGTATGCGGCGTTGCTTGAGGCGGCCATGGTCCTTCCATCTCAAGCAGACCTGTACATGGATGCTGCGGAGGTTGGGGAGTCTGTTAGGCGGCAGCAGATCGTTGCCATGTCCCTACTTGCCAGGGCGGCAGATGGCGATGGCAGTGACCGGTTCGAGGGGATCCTGCCTGCTGCTCTAGACAACATAGTGGCCCAGACGAAACAGGCGGAGATATTCGCAGGCCGACTCGACGATCTTATCCACGAGATCAAGAATTTCCGCAAGCGGCAGTACAGAGTGGTATGCGTGGCGTCGACTGCGGAAAGACGTGCAAGACTTGCCGAACTCTTCGAGGAGAAGGGCATCTTGCCTATCTTGAACGATAGATTGCAGTCCGTGCCTGAGGTCGGCACAGTGAATCTAGCCGAAGGCGAACTCTCTTCCGGATTCCAGTGCACCGATATCAAGCTTCTAGTTCTTACCGAAGCTGAGATATATGGGCGGCGGAAGAAGAGGCGGCGGTTTGCCGGCGTCGAAGAGGGCGCGCGGATCGCCAGCTACACGGATCTATCGCCTGGGGACTACGTAGTCCACGTGAATCATGGAGTTGGAAAGTACGGCGGAGTGCAGACTTTGGAGGTGGCGGGGGTCCAACGCGACTACCTCCTGGTTCAATATGCCGGTGAGGACAGGGTGTATGTCCCCACTGACCAGGTTGCTCTCTTGCAGAAATACATAGGGATGGAAGATTCACCGCCTCGCCTGAATAAACTTGGAGGGACAGAATGGACGCGTGCCAAGACCAGAGTGCGCGAGTCGGTGCAGGACATGGCAGAAGACCTTCTCAGATTGCATGCGGCCAGGGAGTCGGTAAAGGGCTATGCGTTCTCACCCGACACCGTATGGCAGCAGGAGTTTGAAGATCTCTTTCCTTACGAGGAGACGCCTGATCAGTGGCGGTCCATAGTTGATGTGAAGCACGACATGGAAAGGCCTATTCCCATGGACAGATTGCTCTGCGGGGATGTGGGGTTCGGCAAGACTGAGGTGGCGCTCCGAGCGGCTTTCAAAGCCGCGGTCGACGGAAAGCAGGTTGCGGTGCTGGTTCCCACAACCATCCTTGCTCAGCAGCATTACGCCACGTTCTCAGAGAGATTCGGCGGATTTCCGATGGAAGTGGCGATTTTGTCAAGATTCCAGTCGGACGCGGAACAAAGACGAGTTATTCGAGGTCTCAAGATGGGGTCGGTTGATGTGGTCGTTGGAACCCATCGCTTGCTCTCACAGGACGTGCGCTTTCGCGACCTGGGCCTTGTAGTCGTCGACGAGGAACAAAGGTTTGGCGTGGCCCAGAAGGAACGCTTGAAGGAACTCCGGAAAGAAGTTGATGTTCTCACGTTGACGGCAACGCCTATTCCCAGGACTCTCCATATGGCTATGGCAGGGGTTCGAGACATGAGCCTCATGGAAACCCCGCCAGAGAATAGATTTCCCATAAGGACGTATGTAGTGGAGAAGAACGAGAGCCTCGTAAGGGAAGTGATTCTCAGGGAGATCGACCGCAACGGGCAGATCTACTTCGTCCACAACAGGGTGCACGACATAGAGGAGGTAGCCGCAAGGCTCAGCCGACTCGTCCCTGAAGCGTCGATAGGTATTGCTCATGGCCAGATGCCGGAGGATCGGCTTGAGCAGGTAATGCTACAATTTATGGCACGAGAGTTTGATATTCTTGTTTGCACGGTTATAATAGAATCTGGTATTGATATTCCGAATGTCAACACCATAATCATTGATGACGCCCATAACCTTGGGCTTGCACAACTCTACCAGCTGCGTGGACGGGTGGGAAGAACGAATAGAGTGGCCTATGCGTACCTTCTGTTCAAGCGGGATGCGGCCCTCAGCGAAATCGCAGAGAAGAGGCTGGCTGCGATTCGGGAGTTCACGAGTTTGGGGTCGGGCTACAAGATAGCCATGCGGGACCTTGAGATACGCGGGGCAGGAAATATTCTCGGTCCTGAACAGCATGGCCATATTGCGGCGGTCGGATTTGAGATGTACTGCAGGCTCCTGGAAGAAACCATAAGTGAGCTCAAGGGCGACAGGAGGGAACCAGAACCGCCGCCGGTTGTGATTGACCTTACTGTTGACGCGTACGTGCCTGACTCCTATGTTCCTGATTCGCGGCAGAAGATTGAGGTTTACAAGAAGATCAACGGTATCGAATCTCTTGAGGACGCGTCGGATCTCTCCAAGGAGTTAATCGATAGATTTGGGCCATTGCCGCTTCCTGTCGATAACCTCATTGCCATTGCTGCGTTGAAGGTCCTCGCAAGGGAGCTGGGAGCCGTAAGTATCGCCAGTGAAAGAAATGGAGTAGTCGTGCGATTCGCCGACGGGGTGCGCTATGCATACGGCGACCTGATGAGGATTGCCAGACCATTCACGGGAAGAGTAGCGTTCGCGGCAGGGAAGACGCAAAGGCTCAGGGTTAAAACACATGGAATGTTGGAAAGAGAGATCTTGCACACTCTGATGAATATCCTATCTGAGATGAGGCAGAGCGTAGCAGCAAATCAATGACACCATCAGTCAGTAATATGCAGGAGGGTATTGAGGAATGAGAGCTACTGGAATTGTCAGACGCATCGACGAACTGGGAAGAATTGTGGTACCTAAAGAACTTCGAAGGAGCCTTCGAATACACGAAGGTGATTCAGTCGAGATATATGTGGATCCAAAAGGAAGCGTAGTGCTGAAGAAGTACTCGCCTGTGGCTCAACTCAAGGATGTAGCTTCCGATATGGCTGAATCCCTATCGTCATCATCAGGCGATGTAGCCCTCATATGCGACAGGGATACGGTAGTAGCTGCATCCGGGCCACACAAGGAGGAGCTTCTGGGACGCCGCGTAGGCCGTGCTGTAGAGAAGGCAATGGTCGAGAAGCAGGCGCTAATGGTCCACTTCAGCGGAGGCGGAGATGCGTCCAGCATTTTGGCGAATGAAGGGCCGGATTCGATTGCCATGATTTCCGCTGCCATTGCTCCTATCATCGCAGACGGTGACTCTGTCGGTGCTGTGATAGTCGGCACAACTTCCAACGACTCTACTGTAGGCGACCTTGAGGAAAGCTTGGCAATTACGGCTGCGGGATACTTGGCAAGGCAGGTGGCATAAACGAACAGCAACCGGGATCAGACGTCATTTGTTCGGGGTGCCGCGCTTATGGCGGCAGCCGGAGTGATCAGCCGGATACTCGGCGCTGTCTATCGAATTCCGCTTGCTAATACCATTGGCGATGAAGGCATAGGGTTGCTCGAGCTCGCGCAACCGCTGTATAATTTTTTCCTTGTGGCTTCAGTGGCGGGGTTGCCGCTTGCAGTTTCGAAACTTGTGGCGGAACGCATGGCAGTCGGCGATGAGCGCGGATCCTTCCGCATATTGAAGGTTGCAACCATCATGATGCTATGCACTGGGCTTGCATCTGCGTCATTCATGTATCTTGGAGCTGATTGGCTTGCAGAACGGATCTACCACGACGTGCGGGTAGCGCTTGCCATACGGGCAATTGCTCCCGCCCTTTTTTTCGTTACAGTCATGTCGGCTTTCCGAGGGTATTTCCAGGGATGCCAGGACATGGGGCCATCCGCTGCGTCGCAGGTAGTAGAGCAGTTCATCCGCGTGGGCACAATGCTTTTGCTTGCCACAACTCTGATGCCTCGCGGCGTGGAGTACGCCGCTGCCGGTGCTGCCTTGGGAGCCGTTACAGGCGGCATGGCCGGCCTTGCATACCTTCTGTTTGTGTACGTCCGAAGGATTGGCGCGGCCAGCATCGAAAAGGGCAGAGGCAAGGAAAAGAGCGGGCGAGTGAGAATCCGTGCAGGCGAGAGAGGCAAAGCCGTAAAGACGGCGGGGCGGAGAGAAGAAACAACCTGGGAGCTGTTGACGGCCATATTCGCGATTGCGCTGCCAGTTGCGATCGGGGCATCTGTCTTGCCAGTTGTTAGAGCGATCGATTCAGCCATGGTGCCAGCGCGCCTTGGGGTTGCAGGTTTTCCCTCTGAAAATGCCACAGCCCTGTTTGGACAGTTGAGCGGAATGGCGCTTCCCCTTGCATACTTCCCCAACGTTCTTACGATTGCACTCGCGTCAAGCATAGTGCCGGCGATTTCTGAAGCATTGGCTGTGGGCAGCAGAGCGGGGGCTGAGAGACGGGCCCGAGCTGCAATGAGGCTCACGGCCCTGATAGCTCTTCCTGCCGGGTTCGGGCTATGGACACTCAGCTTGGAGATATGCAGTCTTGTCTATGGGCGGCCTGAAGTTGGGCGGGTGCTTGCGGCGCTTGCTCCTGCCTCGGCATTTCTCTGCGTGCTTCAGACGTCCGGCGCGATCCTGCAGGGCATGGGATATCCGGGAGCCCCTGTGAAGAATTTGCTGGTAGGCTCAGCTGTCAAGGTGGTATGCGAGTGGTGGCTTACAGGGCTACCTCAGCTGAATGTGGCCGGCGCCGCGATCAGCACATCTGTAGGATTTGGAGTGGTTGCCCTGGCCAACATGGCGGATGTGGTAAGGAGGCTCGGGCGCGGGGCCGGAGCGGGCCTTGCTGCTGAGTTTGCAAAGCCTGCTATATCTGCTGCGATAATGGCGGCAGTGGCCAGAATCGCCTACTCGTCCTTGGCCAAGATGACGGGACGGGCTGGGCTTGCGACAATCCTTTCCATAGCGGCGGCAGCTGTGACTTATTTTGTGGTGATGCTTGCCATCGGGGGAATTGCCGAGGCCGACATCGAGATGATCCCAAAGATTGGGACGCCCCTGGCTCGCATTCTTGCGCGGTTGGGCCTGGTGAAGGCGTAGCAGAAGGTAAATATTGCGGAAGGCGTGGTAGATATGGCTGATGTAGATAGGTCGCTACAGAGCGAACGAGCTGAAGAGGGCATGCCGCAATGCGACTACCCTGCGGACAAGCTTGTCAAGATCATGGCTAGGCTGCGTGGTCCGGGCGGGTGCCCTTGGGACCATAAGCAGACATCATCTTCTCTGAAACCATATGTGATCGAAGAGGCGTATGAAGTTGTTGAGGCGATTGACAGCGGCGATCCTGCCCTGCTCTGCGAGGAACTTGGAGACCTGCTCCTGCAAGTAGTCTTTCATTGCCAGATTGCAGACGAAGAGGGGATTTTCGATTTCAACGATGTAGTGGAGGCTATCAGCGCGAAGCTGGTGCGTCGACACCCGCACGTGTTCGGAGATGTAGAAGCAAGCGATGCCGGCACTGTCTTGCGAAACTGGGAACGGATCAAGCAGAAGGAGAAGGAATCGCATGGTGGGGCGCCTGCGTCCATCCTTGATGAGGTCCCGCAGTACTTGCCAGCTCTTATGCAGGCGGCGAAGATCCAGGACAAGGCGAGCCGGGTCGGCTTTGACTGGGAGTGCGCAGAGGATGCCTCTGCCAAGGTGTGGGAGGAGACTGACGAGCTCAAGGAGGCTATGGCGTCAGGGGATGAGGCGAAGATCCGCGAAGAACTGGGAGATCTTCTCTTCGCCGTTGTGAATGTGGCGAGGCTCCTTGACGTAGACCCTGAGGAGGCCTTGAGACGCACTAATTCGAAGTTTGCGTCAAGGTTCAAGTTCATCGAGCACAGGGCTGACGAAAGTGGAATTGCCCTGGAGGAAATGACATTCGACGAGATGGACGCCATATGGGATGAGGCCAAGGGGAAAGGCCTCTAGGTGTTTTGCCTAGGCATTATGTGGTCTGAATGGGCATAAACATCCATAGGACAAAGTGTTCTTCCAGTGGGGGAGGCGCGTGTTCCATACGCGAAGTTTTGTCCGAAGGAGTGGTGCCGATGGCCGCCAAAGGACCTGACTTGACTGATGAGGCAAGGCGGAAGCGCCCTGGCCTCCAGCACAGAGTCGTGATGGTCGATCGTGAAAGCATGATGGTAGACGGGGTAGCCAACGTAGAGAGCTTCGATGATGAGGAGATAATCCTTGATACAAATGCGGGAGTGCTCACTGTGACCGGGCATGATCTCCACATACGCCAGCTCAATCTGGAGGATGGGACTATCGAGATCGAGGGGTACGTGGAGACGTGTGACTACTTTGACGAAAGTCCTAAAAGAGGACGCGGCTTCTTGGGAAGGCTGCTCCGATAGGCGAGGGAAGATTCGTCCGAGCGCCCGAGGCGGTCGGGGGCTTGGGCGAAGGAGTGTTCCACTGTTGAAGAGCGCTAGCGGACACTGGAAAATGATGAAGCTACATAGGATTCAGTAGAAATGCGACGAATACTGTGACAATGCGAGGCGACAAGTGAAGATATCCAGGTTGCACCATGCAGTCCTGTCTGAACCTACTAATGGAATCGCGTGGAGCCTGGAGGAATAGGCCTCGCCGGGGGACCGTATATGCCAAGAAAGCCAAAACGGAGTGCGCCGAGGCGCAGCAGAAAGAGATCGACGCGGAAGAAGCAGGGAATGAGCTTTGGACTCACAGTTGTCACCGGGATCTTGGGTGTAATCATCAGTCCGCTTGTCTTTGTAGTATCTTTGTTTCGTCCGTCGATGAAAATACATAAACGCTGGATAATATCGCTCGGAGTAATGATTGCGATCTTCGCCGTGTATTCATGGGCAGGCGTGAAATATGTTGACGAGATGTCGGCTCAGGCCCTCAACATACTGGGGGACTATGGTTCTGCCCGCATTGAAGTGAGGGACATGCCT
>JAQVXE010000167.1 GCA_028709305.1 Bacillota bacterium
ACCGTATTCTCTATATACTGAATGGAGTCCCTCAGGAGCATGGCATTGATTGCATTGGCAGAGTCAATGTCCATAAGGATGCCGGCAATCGAGTCTCGAAGAGCCTCGAATTCCGCCGCCTCCTTCTCATTCAATGAAGCTATGATAGCAGAAAGAGCCATTTCAGGGTCTTGAGCTTCAGCTTCGGTGTCAGCCGAATAACGTTCTGCCAGATCCACAAGACCCATTTCCGCATCTTTGACGCTTCCGATCGTCTGTTCCGCCCTGGACACCAACTCAGCCAGGCCAGCCACATCACCTGACATGATCACGCCACGCTGCGCCCGAGTCACGTATAGAAGCTCGGAGCAGAGCATGAATTCGCGATTAAGAATCCTCATTATTTCCCTTGCGTAGTTCACCCAGGTCACACCGCCTTACAGCCCCGGCAAAAAGCTTGCTCGCAACATCTTTGCCTCTAACCGTGTATCTTCCCGCCTCAATACGGGAGCGAACATCCTCAACCTTCTCCTCCCGAATATCCGGCACAGAGGACAGAGCTTGCATGGCGCGGTGAATCGCCTTGCCCTTATCCGAGATCTCAACCTCGTCGGGCTTGGCCTCTTCCGTCCGGTTCGCCCTGTCAGCCTTCTTGGCTTGCTGGGAATACAGATCGACAGGATCGAATCCCCGACTTCTGGATATCTTCAAGGCCATCACCTCACTAACGTATATATCGGCATAGCCCTGCCCTTACTTTAGCCCATACATCATCCAGCTTTACTTACTGCGTTTTCTTCTGCGGTCCGGAGTGCTCATTCGGACCCCTGAGGCCTTCTCCCGAGATTCAGCTCTGTCACGGTAGCGCACTTCCCGATCATCATCGCCCCGTCCAAGCCCTCTCTCCGTTCCCAGGGCCTCCTTGCCCGAAAACGCCTTCCCAAATCTCGCCAAGCACTCAGAGCAGTACGTGCCCGCCTTTATCGCCAAACCACATGCCCGGCAATGCAGTTCAGGCCTCACGTCGTTGGCCATCTCTATCCGGCCGCCCCTGAGGAGCCTGAGCACAAACCCCTCATCTACCTCAACAGCCTCGGCAATCTCACGTATCGTGGCACCGGAGTGCCGCCGCAAATACTCCACCACGCGCTCAGCATATTCTTCCTCTTCCACCATGCAATCTGGGCATAGCGGCTTCGCAACTCTCTGATAGAGCCTTCCGCACCTGCTACAATTCTCCAAAGCCACCCCGCTTCACCACCTCGTCGCCGCATGCCATATTCCTCTCCATGAATTTCGCAACCCCGATCCCGCCGCCACTTGCGATCTCCTTCGCAAGTTCTGCATCGAGCATCTCCCTCACTAGTTCCTGTTCCTCAGAGGAAAACAGACCACCCTTAGGAATGCTTGCCCGCGCAGACTTGAGCACCATCTCTATGAAGATCGCTTCGAACTCGGAGCAGGCCTGCGCAAGCCTTCTCTGCTCATCGGCGTTTGCATCTCGATCGACTGGGGCTGGGGCTACGGTGCCGACCTCGGTCTGGCCATCTGCACCAGAATCCAGGCCCGTCACGGACCTTGCCCGTCCGCTTGCCTCCAACCCAACACTGAGGCTGGGCGAAAGCGAAGGACGCATCATCGTTCCAACCGCCCCCATCCCAACTGAACGCACGTCAGCCATCGCCACCTGCACCTCCCACTCTCACATTATTTGGAGTTCTGCCTGGAGGGCGCCGCACGCCCTCAAAGCTTCCATTATGTTCATGATATCCACGGGCCTTGCGCCCACAGCATTGAGCGCAGCCGCAAGCGCCTCGATGGTAGTGCCCGCCTCCAGCGCAACTGTGCTGCCTGGCCCAAGAGGCTGTACCATCACATCTCCGCCCGCCTGGTCCTGCCATCCTGAGGACATCCCCACGCTTACGTTGAACCCGTTGTACGAGACTGCCGCAGGACTAATCCTAACGTTGCCGCCAATTACAACAACGCCGGTGCGGGCGTTCAGTACAACCCTGGCAGGGGCATCAGGCGACACTTCGAGCTCTCCAACCTCGGCTATGAAAGGCGTCGGAGTCTCCTGAAGCCATTCCGGAACATCCACCCTAACCGTGCCTCCGTCGACTGCCACAGCAGCCCCCTCCCCGAACCTCTCGCAAACTGCCCGCGCTATCCTCGCGGCAGTAGTGTAATCGGGGTTGAGCAAAGATAGCACCAGATTGCCTTCGGGAGTAAGCAAGTCCATGGCGACATGCCTTTCGACAGTAGCCCCTGCAGGCACCCTGCCCACAGTCGGCCTCACCTCTGCACCCGAAAGGACCGGGCCCTGCGCCAGGGCATAGATACGCCCATCCGCTCCGGCCAGTTCCGTCAGGAGAAGAGTGCCTCCAGCCAGACTCCTGGCGTCGCCGAGAGACGATACCGTTACATCTATTGCATCCCCAGGGCTTGCAAAAGCAGGCAGAACCCCTGTGACCATAACGGCGGCAACGTTCTTGGCCCTGATTTCAAGAGGGTCGACGGTGATGTTGAACTTGTCAAGCATGTTGGAGAGCGTTCTTCCGGTGAAAGGCGTGTTCCTGGAGTCTCCTGTGCCCCTCAGCCCCACAACTAGCCCGTATCCCATCAGCTGGTTGTCCCTCACCCCATAAACCCTGGTAATATCCTTAACCCTCACAGTTACAGTGGCTTTGGTCGACGGCCCCGCCACTGCGGGCCCGCCAACCGCCTCGGGTTCACCGGCCCCAGCAGGCTCGCCGGCCTGCGCCTGCTGGGAGGCTTGTACAACCTCAGTGGCCTGGGGCGATTGCGCACCGCAGACGCAGGGGATGAAAAATGCCACAAGCAGGAATGCAAACGACATGGCAACCCAAGCTGAACCGGGTTTTCGTCTTGGCAAAGTTCTCACCCCCAAGGTCAGAAAATCGTATTCCATATCCAGACCAACCCATCCCAGAGAGTCTTGAAGACGCCGCCCTTCTCGCCAGTATAAATCCCGCCTGCGAAGCTTATCTGGGCATTAGCCACCATTGATGAGGGGATGGTATTGTTAGGTCCTATATCTTGAGGCCTGACAACGCCCTCCACCACCATGATCTCCTTCTCGCGGTTGACTGAGACCTCTCTCGATCCCCGCACCACAAGATCCCCATTGGGCAGAACTTCGACTACCTCTGCAGTCATTGTCCCGACCAGCCTGCCGCTGCGTGTAGTCTCACTCGTCCCCTTGGACGAATCGCCTACATCCAGCCTTGCAGCAGGGATGAAGTCGAAGATTCCAATGCCCGGCTGTGCAGTGACTCCAATACCTTGTGACGTGTT
>JAQVXE010000168.1 GCA_028709305.1 Bacillota bacterium
GCAATTACCAGATCTATGTTCCGATCCCTTGTGCTGTCGTTGACGTACAGTTTGCCCAGCCTCATAGTTGCCCGCCAGTTGACTCGCCTTACAGGGTCGCCCGGGATGGCGGCACGGATGTCCGATATCTCTAGTCCCTCGCCGGGTACCCGCGAAGGCGATTCGCCAACATGCTGCCTGGATCTGGCCACCATGCCCCAATCGATGTTGATTGGGACCGGACGCGGATAGACCAGGCACTGTTGGCCTGGCCATACGCGGTCGCCAAAGGATTTCAGGCCCGACCGGGTGTACGAACGTGAGACTACGTCTCCAACGTAAAACATGCCTCGCGCAGGCATGTCGATGTGGAAGAGGAAATTGTGGACCTCGCCCGGTTTCATGGAGATTGCGAGCAGCCGTGAAGAGATCACATGGTTCCCTGAATCACATAGTAGGACGTGGGCCTCGAGAAGCGGGATGGCGGATTCAGCGACAATCGAGATATCAAGTGTGATCTCTTCTCCCTCAAAACACCTATCATGCTTCAGCTTGGCAGAAATGGAGTATTGGGGCTCGTCCTTCTCGAATCCTACGGAGAAAAGGCCGAACATGAACGTGGAAGCGAGCAGCACTAACTCCCAACGGTCGAGGAGTATGCTCGCCAGCACGAGCGCTCCGAAGGATGCCATGTACACGTAGCCTTTCGTAGTAAGCCGTGAGCCCATCCTGATCAACCTCCGCGATTACTTCGCAGTGCTTGCAGCGTCCGCTTGGCTTGAATCAACAACAGGGACCGGCACACGCTCAAGCGCATCCTCCACTATGGATTCGCCTGTGATCCTCTCAGCCCAAAGCTCGGGCCGGAGTAGGATGCGGTGGGCGAGGGCACCGACGGCGACGGCTTTGACGTCGTCCGGCACGACGTAGTCCCTTCCTTGCATCAGCGCACGGGCCCGCGAGAGCTTGAACAGGGCCAGGCTGCCTCTGGGCGATGCGCCCAGCTGTACCCTGCGATCGTTGCGGGTCTCCTTGGTGATGGAGACCATGTAGTCCTGGATTTCGGAACCGACGTATATATGCTCCACTGCGTTCTGAATCTGCAGAAACCCTGGCTTCTCGATGACCTGCTCTGCAACGACTCTGTCTGTGCGCCTGTCTTGCCTTCGAGAGAGGATTTCGCGCTCGGCTTCAGGAGAAGGATATCCCAGTCGAAGCCTGGCGATGAACCGGTCTATCTGTGCCTCAGGAAGGGGATAAGTGCCTTCGAACTCTAGAGGGTTCTGCGTGGCTATGACCAAAAAAGGCGGGTCAAGCACGTAGCTTAGCCCTTCCACCGTCACTTGCCGCTCCTGCATGGCCTCGAGAAGCGCCGACTGAGTTTTGGGAGTGCCCCGGTTCACCTCGTCTGCCAAGATGAGATTGGCGAATATCGGACCAGGCTTAAACTTGAAGTCTCCCTGCTTGGTGTCGTATAGGGTGCTTCCCGTAATATCGCCCGGCAGGAGGTCGGGAACGAATTGGATCCTCTTGAAACCAAGGCCCAGAGCCTGGGCAAAGCATTGAGCCGTGAGAGTCTTGGCGACTCCCGGCACGTCTTCTAAGAGGAGGTGTCCGTCGGCAATGAGGCTCATGAGGACGAACTGGAGTTCATCATCCTTGCCGACAATGATCTTGCTCACGGACGAGATAATCTCGTGGCACTTATCCGATGCCTGTGCTATCATGTCTGAAATGCTCATATGAACTCCTCCATCATGTCGAGAACTGACAGAATGTCCTCAGGTGTCATGGCTTCCCTTTTGCCAGTGTAGTTGCGCCTGACATGTTCAATAACTTCTGTCGGCGCCCCTTGATCCTCCAGGAATCGCACCATATACCGGCTTCTCCCCCTGGAAAGCCTAATCTTTCGCCGAAAGCTGTCGAATTGCTTGCAGACTGAAGGGGGCAGAGCTCGCCGTTTCCGCCATGGAGCCCAGGAGTCGACCCAGTCCCAGAAGTTGAACTTCGTGACTAGCCACGGTAGTGGCCTCTCCTTGCCCCTGTTTGCTCCCGGCAAAGCTCGGGCGTAGGCGATGTACAGGCAGATAATGCCTGATATCTTGGGAACCAGGGGCCTGTTATGTGGGGACAAGAGCAGATACATTGCAGCTGAAACCAGAGCGAAGGCTGCGAGTGTCAGAATCATCTCTACAAAAGAAAGAAGTTCCTTTTGCCTGATTTCCTTCTCAAACTCGGAAGACATGGGCTGTTACTCCCTCCCGCTCTCAGCTGCTTCCGCGGCGGTTGCAGAATCTATGTGCGACTTTAGGCTTCGGAGCGAGGCAAGCGCGGCTGCCTTGTCCCGGAAAGTCACATCATGCGTACTGAAGAACGCTCTCTGATAGGCTGAGATCAGGCCTCGAAGAGACCTTCGCGGCACCTTGAAAACCTTCTGGGCATTGGAAGCGCATTCCTCAGGAGTGTGGTGTGATTCGGCGGGCGAGCCGCCTATCTCCAGAGCGGACAGGAAAGCCAGATAGCTCATTAAGACGGCCATGCGCGGATCAGGCTCTTCTTCAATGGAGCGTATGGTGCTGTCTGAAAATTCAACCGCGTCCATGGATAACATGTCCGCAAGAGGCCAAAAGTCTTCCGTTACTGGAGCCTGAATGACTGCGGAACGTCGCGGGCCAATGATTGCGATGCCCATCACCACGACGAAGACAATGACTGCAAAGAGAAGGCCATATTTCCACCAAGGCCACGCAGTGACCCTAGAGGGCATAACTAGAGGCGGTTCAGGCTTGGACGTGTCCTCTGAGTCAGGTTCCTCGCCTGACGCCACTGGTACTTCTTGCACGTCGCCGTTTGGCTCAGGTTCCTCCTCGGATTCGGGAGGTTCTGCAGGTGGCGTGTAAGTAGCTGCCAAAAATGCAAGCAGAACTAATGCCAAGCATAGGAGGCGGACCCAGCTTGGAGCCTGTGCTGGCCTGCGGAGGATTCTTTGGCCGCCTGTTTGCCGCTTCTCCATAATGATGAATGCAATTACTGCGCCGAGGAAGAGAACAGAAACTGCAGATACAACGATTGTGGAGGCGTCCCTGATACGTCGGGCCAAATTGGCAATGCGCTCCACAGGCGCAGAAGTCCGCGGGGCGCTGAGTGACAGGCCTATCATCAGCAGCGCTCCGATACACATGATGACCAGTGTAGCGGAAAAAGCCTTCTGCATCTATTGAAGCAACTCCGTTCTTCGCCGGGTTCGGACTTGGGCTGTCTGGAAAACGCAGACAGCTAGACCTGCCCCGGACGAGCGGGGGCGGCGAGCAGACTCT
>JAQVXE010000169.1 GCA_028709305.1 Bacillota bacterium
CCCTCTATCGGAACTTGCAGGCCATCTATGGTTACCATCTGTTGCACAGACATCAATTTCCACTCTCCCTCGGTTATTGCAGCGAGATGGCGCCGAACGGGCAAGCCGCAGCGCACGCTCCGCACTTAATACACTTATCCGCATCGATTACGTGAGGCTTCCTGACCTCACCGCTGATGGCCTCAGCAGGACACGACCTGCGGCACTTGCCACATCCCTTGCACAACTCGGGGTCAACGGAGTATTTCCGGAAGGCAGTACACACGCCGGCCGGGCACTTCTTGTCAACTATGTGGGCTAGGTATTCGTCGCGGAAGTACTTCAGCGTGGTCAGGACCGGGTTTGGAGCAGTCTTGCCCAGGCCGCACAATGAACTCTCCTTCACTACCCACGCAATCTCCTCGAGGTTGTCGAGATCTTCCATGGTTGCTTCGCCCGCCACGATTTTTTCCAGGATCTCAAGCATACGCTTGGTCCCCTCTCGGCACGGCACGCACTTTCCGCAGGATTCATGTTGCGTGAACTTCATGAAGAAGCGAGCGACCTCAACCATGCACGTTCCTTCGTCCATAACAACCAGGCCGCCGGAACCGACCATGGCTCCAACCTTCTTCAAAGCATCATACTCGAGTGGCGTATCCAGAAGCTCTGCCGGCAAGCACCCTCCTGACGGCCCGCCGATCTGCGCCGCCTTGAACGGCCGCCCGGTTCGCACGCCACCGCCAATATCGAAAACTACCTCTCTGAGGGTAGCTCCCATAGGCACTTCGATAAGCCCTGTGTTGGCCACTTGTCCAGTTATGGCGAATGTCTTCGTGCCTGGGCTTGATTCGCCTCCAATTCCATGGAACCACGCAGGTCCATGCAGGATGATGGCGGGCACAGTGGCCAGGGTTTCCACGTTATTGATGACTGTAGGCTTGCCGTACAGGCCCTTGTTTGCAGGGAACGGCGGACGTGGCCGGGGCATTCCCCTCTTTCCCTCGATAGAGGCCAGAAGGGCAGTCTCTTCGCCACACACAAAAGCGCCCGCGCCCTCCTTGATCGTCACATCGAAAGCAAAGTCGGTCCCGAATATGTTCTCGCCCAACAGCCCTAGTTGTCTGGCCTGTTCAACCGCGTTCTTCAGGCGTGACACAGCCAGCGGATACTCGGCCCTGACATAGACGTAGCCATGAGACGCCCCAATGGCCCTAGCTGCAATGGCCAGCCCCTCTATGACACGGTGTGGGTCTCCTTCCATAACACTTCTATCCATGAAAGCTCCGGGGTCTCCCTCGTCGCCGTTGCACACGATGTATTTCGTGTCACCCTCAGCGGCATGGGCAAACATCCATTTTCGCCCGGTTGGGAACCCGCCTCCCCCACGCCCCCTCAGTCCGCTTTCGAGAATCTCCTCGATGATCTCTCTGGGCTCAAGATCCATCACAGCCCGGGCAAGAGCCTTGTAGCCGTCACAGGCTACATACTCTCTTATGTCATCGGGGTCAATGGCCCCGCAATTTGCCAACGCAACTCTGGTCTGACTCTTGTAGAAGGGTATGTCGCCTTCGCCCAGGTAGGCTTCTCCGGTGACAGGGTGATGGTAGAGCAAACGCTCCACCGGCTCGCCCTTCTTCAGAGTCTTATCCACTATTTCCTCTACATCCTCAGGCTTGACATGAACGTAGAGTATGTGGTCTGGTTCTATTCTCACAAGCGGTCCAGCCTCACAGAAACCATGGCATCCGCTCTTGGCGATAGCAACCGCGTCGACTGAGTTTCTCTTGAATTCCTCTATCACCTTGTCTGAGCCATTGGCCAAACAGCCAGTGCCCGCACAAACAAGGACACGTTTCTTCTTAGTCGCAAGCTCCTTACGGAACTGCTCAGCACAGGCATTCAGTTCTTCTCTTGATGTAATAGCCATTGTTATTTCTCACCCTCCCTCTCCAGCAGAGTGTCGATTATGATACATGCTGCGTCCGGAGTCATCTTCCCGTGGACTTCGTCATTGATGGTCATGACGGGAGCTAGCCCACATGCCCCCAAACACGATACGGTCTCTACAGTGAACATCAGGTCGGGTGTTGTGAATTTTCCATCAACAAGTCCAAGCTTTGACCTAACCGCCTCATACACAGGCATCGACTGCCTCACATGGCAGGCCGTTCCATCGCATACCCTTACCACGTACTTGCCCTTCGGCTCAAGCGAGAACTGGGCATAGAACGTGGCAACTCCGAATACCGTCGCAACAGACAAGCCCATTGCCGTAGCAATGTACGTGAGTATCTCCTCAGGAAGATACCTGTACTCTGCCTGCACCTCCTGGAGTATGGGGACTAGCGAGGACTGATCACGACCATGCTTCTCAATAATCTCATTTACGCGCTCGAACTTTCTCTGCGCTGCCCTAACAGCTGTCATTCTCTCTCCTCCAGCCAAAGACTTCTGCTTTTGTTTCGTCTTAGCACTCAATAGTAGGTAACCGAAGTATCCTTGCCAAGCTCTACAAGAATCCTCGCTATGTCCTGCATCACCCGTTCCTTTAGAGTAGTGCTTATGGGCAGATCGGGGTTTTGATGTGCGGGGTTTACCGCTTTGCCCACAAGTAGATCCACTTCATCTGCATCCAGCAGTTCCCTGGCCAGCAAGCTGGCGCCGTCCTTACCATCGACAGGTTCACCCTGGGTCAGCCTCTCCAAAGTTCTGGAGAGCGTGATTATCCCCTCAGTAACCAGGTCGATACCTTCAATCCTTGCTATCGGAGGCACACTCCCGTGAAGGCTTCCAAGATCGACTTCCAGACGTTCCCCGATCTCCCGGGCAACAATGTTGCCTGTGGTTCCCCCGCATACTACCTTGGCCCCTGGCGAATTCATCAGCCTCGACACCATCTTCGCGTCATCCTCCGGGTTCTTCGGAGGGCCTACTGCCACAGTGAGGCTGCGCGGTTTGCGGACAATTACGGCAACTGCCGTTGTGTCATCCCCAGGCTTTCCAGCATAGAACTGGTCGCAAACGTTCACAAGCCATTGTGCCAGAACTGATGCTCTCTTCTCCTCACGGTTGATCTTCTTGATGTAGTCTGCAACGTTTGGCCAGCCCCAACCTAGGTTGAGTACTCCGCCTACCCCAGCGTAGATCACTCCGTCTGACACCAAGAACAACCTGTCCCCTGCCTTCACCCGGAACCTGGCTTCCTTGATCAACTTGTCCGCCACTGTTCTATCAGAGCTTTCTACTGGCGCTACTGTGCCATCTGAGTAGAAGAAGGCGTCCGGGTTATC
>JAQVXE010000060.1 GCA_028709305.1 Bacillota bacterium
CGCAATTGGCACTGGTTCCAGGCAGCGGACGCTCGTTTCCTTCTTGACGTCCAGTCTGGCAGCTTGCACTCTATTGATGAAGCAGCATGGGATGTTCTGGAGGCGCTCGCGTCATTCCCTGATGAATCTGCGGGGGAGGGGAAGCTTGCGGTGGCGCTTGCCGCCGTGTCAGATCTCGATCTGGAGCAGGTGCAAGAGATTCTAGAGGATCTTGACACCTTAATCGGCGAGGGGACTCTTGCATGGCCTGATGATGAGGATCCAGTCCCATCGGAACTAGGCCCGGGTGTGGTCAAGGCCATGTGCCTTCATGTAGCACATGATTGCGACATGAGGTGCGGGTACTGCTTTGCGGGCACGGGGGGGTTTGGTGGGACTCGCAGCCTGATGCCACCTGATATTGCATGTGCTGCGCTGGACTTGCTCTTTGATATCAGCGGCCACGTAAAGCACCTCGATGTCGACTTCTTCGGGGGAGAGCCGCTTCTAGCAATGGATACCGTGGTCAGTGCTGTGGAGCATGGCCGGAAACTTGAGGCCGAAACAGGCAAGGTGCTGAAGTTCACTATCACTACGAATGCTACCGGCCTCACGACTGAGATTGCGAAGTTTCTCAATGAGAACAGGATTGCGGCAGTTCTCAGCTTGGATGGCAGACCTGAGATCCATGATGCCGTCCGCAAGAGCGCTTCCGGCGAACCGACCTTCGAGCGCTCGTCGCAAAATGCGTTGAGGTTTGTAAGAACCCGGCCTGACGGCCCTGATGGCGAATACTACGTGCGGGGCACGTATACGAGGAAGAACACCGATTTCGTGAAGGACGCACTCTTCCTTGCCGATATGGGTTTTGCAAGCATATCTTTCGAGCCTGTAGTGGCGCCGCCGTCGTCGCCGTATTCGATTCGCGAGTCAGACATGGAGGAGATCTATCAGTCCTACGATCGGCTTGTCCGCGAGATGGATGCAAGGCGCAAGGAGGGCAGAGGGTTTCGTTTCTTCCACTTCGATCTAGATGTGGCCAAAGGGCCATGCCTGGCGAAACGGCTGCTAGGATGTGGAGCCGGGCGTGAATACGTGGCAGTGACCCCAGATGGAGAGCTCTATCCGTGTCACCAGTTTGTGGGCAGGGAAGGGTTTTCAATGGGGGATGTGTTCCGGGGAATCCAGAAGCCTGAAATAGGGGAGATGTTCGCATCTGCGCACATATATTCGAAGGAGGCATGTCGTGGTTGCTGGGCGCGCTACTTATGCTCTGGAGGGTGCCATGCCAACGCCCACCAGATGAACGGGACTCTGATGGAACCGTATTCCATGGGGTGCATGATAACTCGGAAACGTCTGGAGAGCGCCCTTGCGTTCGCGGCCTTGCGATCTGGATGTGACGATTAGCAAATGGCATAAGCTGCTCGCGCCTGTACAATGATGACAGGTTTGCGCCGGACCGGAATGTTACTATGTCCTCGGCCTCTAGCCGAGGACTTCAACATTCTGGGAGGTACGCTAATGCAGAACGTCATGCGTTTGCCGGAGTCTCAGTTGATAGCTGCCGTTCAGGAAAGAAACTGTGATGAGGCCTTTGCTGAGCTGATCAAGAGGTACTCAAGGGCAATATACACATGGACCAGACCTTTCTTCAACGACAGAGTAATCGGCAAGGAGGATCTGCTCCAAGAAGCGCGGCTTGCATTTCTGGCAGCAGTGCGCGTCTACGACCCCAGCATTTCGTCACTGTTCACCTTTGCTCAGCTCTGCGTCAATCGAAAGCTATGCAGCGTTGCAAGGTCCTGCGGACGTCTGAAGAACAGGCCTCCGGCGCCGGTTATTCTACTTTCGGCGTCATCCGGATCGTGGGATTCTGAGGATCGTAGCCTCATGGATTCGGTAGCCGACATTGACGCAGTAGACCCCGTGGAAGAAGCAATTGCATATGATTCTGCTCGAAGAATAATCAGTATTGCGTCGTGCGCGCTTTCGTCATTGGAGTTTGAGGTTTTTAAGGGGCTTGCTGCCGGGGATTCCTACAGGGACCTTGCTGCGCGGATGGGTGTGGAGCCAAAGACAGTAGATAACGCCGCATTTAGGGCAAGGAGGAAGCTGCGGGACTTGATGTCCCAGGAACTAGAGAGGGACGTGACAGCCTGATGTCGAATCTTCTTCTGGGTGATTGCTATGGTTGGCCAAAGAGACAGCAGGCTACTCTCCATGCTAGAGGTTATAGAGTCCTCCGGAGGTTCATGTCCGGTCGACACTGTTCTCGAGATATTCGATATATCCAGGCGAACTCTCCAACGCGACTTGGCTAAGCTGAGGATGCTTGGGAAGAAGATCAGAATACAAGATGCCAGGATCATCTGCGGAGATGGCGTTTCATACCATGTTGGATCCTCAGAAGCCGCCATGCGGCAATTGGCTATCATTACGTGCCTTACAGGTGGGCCGGCAACTCTCACTGCGATTGTCGGGCATCTGAATGATCCAATACGTGATTTCGCCGTGGATGAGCGCACCGTGAGACGGGACCTGGATTACCTTGAGTCTCGCGGTCTTGTGGAGGCTCCTGGCCAATGGGATGAGCTAGATGCGGGCGCCCGGCCCACGCGGGGCATGGCCAGAGGTGGTGACGCGTCAGCCGCCTACAGGCTGAGCAGCGCCTTCATGCCAAGGTTCCTGTTGACATGTGATGAGCTGGTTGCGGTGGTGCTTGCGTTGGAATCTGCACCTGAGGCAGTGGCTGACCCCGAAACTGTGGCTTCCATCCGTGACAAGCTGCTCGCGAGTGTGGCGCCGGGAACAGGTCCGGCGCATTCCCTGGCGCGACGAAGGTTCACCAAGGGGCGCACTCGCCGCTCCGACCCAGCAACATTGAGGAAAGTCGATATGGTCGAGTTGGCGTCACTGGAGGGCAGGGTTGCGAGGATCAGATACCGTGGCAGCGGAGATCAAGTTGGCCAAACCAGGAGTGTAGAGCCTTTGGGCGTCGTGTACTACTGGTTTCATGATGCATGGTATCTCGTTGCCCGCTGCCCGAAGGCGGATGGACTGAGACATTTCAGAGTGGATCGGATCGATGGAGTGATGCTGACTGCTGCCAGATTCGAGTATCCGGAGGATTTTGATCTCTCAGAGTACGTCTCCAAGATGTGGGGCATCTACTCCGGTGAACCCACCCAGGTGAGGGTCAGATTCTTCGATGAGATGAATGTAGTGGACCGGCTTCATGCTGAGGTATCGGGAAGGCTATCGGCTAGGCTTTACCAGGTGGATGAGGGACAATGGGAGCTCGTCGACGCAGTGGTGGGGGTTTCAGAGTTCAGAACATGGCTGCGCACATTTGGAAGCTCTGCAGTTGTTCTCAAACCCGAAGAGCTTAGAGACCAACTTGTTGCAAGTGCTGAGCGAATGAGGGAGATTTATGCCAGGCCACCTGTTCTGCCTGGATCTGGAGAGGAGGGGCTCGGTGATGCAGGATGCGGCAGCACGGAAGTCTCTAAAGGATGAGATGTTTCGACGGATCATACGAGTAATCAACCAGCTGCTTTCCTCGAGCGACGGGATGAGTGTTGCGGAACTCGCTTCGGCATGTGGGGCAACGCCTGAAGTCGTACGTAATGACCTTGAATGCCTGGCTGAGTACATGCGGGCTCCGCTCCTGAGCAATTGGGATGCTCTCGATGATGATGCTGATGAGTTTGGGTGTTCCTCTCCGGATGAGGAGGTATGGTCTCTTGCGTCTAAGGATTTCGCTTTTCCCGTCACGTCTCTTTCCACAAAGGAAGCCAGAACTCTCCTGGCCATACTGAAGAGGGTCGAGTGTTCGCCCGGGACATCTGAACCTCTTGGAAGCGGCGATGCGAACCAGAGCGGGACCAGCGGCATTGTTCGGGCTGTGGCCAAGTTGGAGTCTAGCGTCGCCAGGACGGAGTCGAGTGATGCGATTTCGCTTGCGGCAAGCAGGCGGGTGATCAAGGCAGGGCGCACTATATACGGTGAGGGGCAGGAAGAGTCGAAACTTGATGCCCTGGGGCTGTACGTGTCCAGGAGGCAGCCGATACGAATTTGCTATGTGAATAGCGCAGGGCACAGGAGCCAGCGTGATACATGTCCTGTTGCTCTGGTTTATGATTGGCGCACATGTGCCTGGTACCTCTATGGTTACAACCGGGAGCACGGAGGGTATCGCCATTACAGGGTGTCACGGATTCTAAGGCATTCTCCGTCGGCTGTATCGATAAGCGCTCCGTCGGATGAAGAGGTTGAAGCTCACGTGGGGATGTGCTGGGGGGTGGAGTGCAGTTCCGAGTCGGTGGAAGTTGTGGTGCGTTTCCTGGATCATTTTAACGTAATCGACAGGATGTATGCTGACACGGCTGACAGGCCGCAAGCTACATATGAGGCGCAGCCCGACGGGTCGGTAATATACCGCGACATGATGCCTGGCTGGAACGAATTCCGAACTTGGGTGGCCACATTCGGAGAGTCGGCGGAGATCTTGGCCCCACCTGAGCTGAGAGAGAGTATGGCGAAGGCGGTAGAGCGAGTTTTGGAACGCTATGGGAGCTCCAACGCGTTGCCGTAGCCGAACGTGAGCCCTCTTGATCCTGGGCTTAGGGTTGGGATGGCATCAGAAAGAGCTGAATCAAGTAAGGACTCACATATCAAATACTGGCTGAAGATGCAGCATGTGCAGGCGCGCCCTCAGGGCGCGTTTCGATTTATGCCGAAAGAGCCATGAAGGGAAAGGGGGTAAGACGAAGAAAGAAGTAGGGCGAATCAGCATTCAGGATCAAGAACTAGATACGCGGCCATATATTCTATTTAGCAACGTTTTAGGCGATAAATGCCCAAATTCGATGCAATACTACAGTTTGCTGTGTAGTTCATCGCATCCTATTGCTCCGGGAGGGCAGGGTCTTGGAACCTCTGAACATTTTGCATACCTCCGATCTTCACCTTGACCATGTGCTTACAGAATACAGACGAGAGGTCCGTGCTGTTCGCCGCGGGGAACTGATAGGCACATTCAACCTGCTCGTGAGCGAGGCCATCCGTCTCGATGTGAGACTGCTGCTTGTAGCAGGAGACTTGATTTGCACTCAGTCGGCTGCCGACTCTACTGTTGAAGTTGTTAGGGATGCCTTTGCGAGGCTGGGAAGGAACTCAATCTTCGTTGCGGTCATTCCGGGAGACGCTGAAGAGGAAGGCGGTCTGGAGCTTCTACGGGACGCTTGCTCAGGAGAGAATGTCCACCTTTTCCTGGGGGAAGAGTGGTCGTCCATTTCTCCTTTTCCTGGGGTAACTGTGTGGGGGCTGAGGACTACGCGGAGGAACTCTAACACAC
This sequence comes from Bacillota bacterium, assembly GCA_028709305.1. Lineage (GTDB taxonomy): Bacteria > Bacillota > DTU025 > DTU025 > DTU025 > UBA10085. The sequence continues at coordinate 5,339 of JAQVXE010000060.1, forward strand.
CCGTTCTTTCAAACTTGTTTGTCGAAGGTGCAGGAATGCATGTAGGCTTGATGCATGGAACCTTCGCTGGCACCCCTGGGCTCGATTCCTCAATATGCCCCGTCTCGCCTGAGGCGCTTTCTCGGTCGGGCCTTGACTATTTGGCCCTAGGCCATTACCACAACATGGTCAACTGCTCAGTGGGCCGTGCGACGTGTTGGTATTCGGGATCTCCGGTCCACCTGAATTTCGAAACACGAGGCGAGCGGCATGCGCTCCTTGCGAGCCTGCGCGACGATGGTGTGCGAGTGAAGCCGATCAAGGTGGCAAGCCGACCCCATCGAGTTGTCACTATTGACATCACTGGCAAGTCAGGAGCAGAGCTTTGCGAACGTCTGGAGGACATGGCCAATCCCGACCTGTGCCTCAGAGTAGAGCTGGAAGGGCTTGTCGCCCCTGGTGCGCGAGAGGTGCTGGCCAAGCTGGAAGGGGAATTCGAGGACCGTTTCTTCCACCTTAAGGTGACAGACCGCACCGATTTGCCTACGGGCGATCAACGAAGGCAAGACAGGAGGAGGCGGGGCAGGTCGAGGGCAGGGAGACAGATCTCCACACCTGCAGCGGCGGGGAAGACAGACCTGCAAGGCGGCCAGGATAGCATTCTACTGTCTGAAATGGCTCTTCGGAACGCAGAGCGGGATTTCGTGGCCAAGATTGAGACAGCGGCGCAGCGGCCGCCCGTCGCTAAGGATTGCCCTGGAGACGGCACGCGCGCCGATGAGTTTGGAGAAGCGAACCGGGAGGCTATTCTGAGCAGTTCGTGCGTTCAGCATGAGTGCGGGTGTTCAAAAGAGGTTGTGGACCGCGCCACAGCTCTAGGACTCTCAGTTCTTGGGGAGGTATTCTGCCATGATGATCGAGAAGTTGCTGGTTGCAGGCAGAAAAAGCGGTCCAGAACTTGAGCTGGAGTTTCCAGAGGGCTTCTCGGTGGTTCTTGCTACAAGCCCCAAGGCCCGCTCAGCCTTCCTTGATGTCCTGGCGTCGATAGGCCTGGTGGGCATCGAAAACCCGATCCGACATCCAGAAACACAGGGTAGAGTATGCGTAACTGTGGTTGCTGACAGCCAGAAACGGATCATGCTTGTGCGCGATGCTTCGCCCGAACCGTCGGTAAGGGCAGTAGATCTAGATACAGGCAGGGAGGCAGAGGTTTCAGTTCCTATTGCCGAATTAATCTCGATCTCAGAACGCTACCTTGCTCATGGTGAGGGAGGCGAGGACGAACCCGGAGTGTGGAAAGTGCCGATTAGATTGCTCGTGGGTGAGCCGGGAAGCAAATTGGAGCAGGTCGCATCGATGCTCGGCGCAGCCATCACTCGTTCGGAGGAGAACCTCCCTGATTGCGACGGGCTCAATCGAGAAGTTGAGCGCATTGCCAAGTTGCGTACAAGAAGGGCAGTGCTGAAATCGAGAATAGCCTGGCTTGTGGAGAGGATATCATTCTTAGAATCGAGGATATCTGCCATCGATGCGGCTCTGCGAGTCAAGGTTGAATGCGACGAGATAGAGGAGTATGTACGGCTTCTGAAGGAGGAGTTTGAGTTCTGGCGGATGAGTCTTGCCGACGCGATGGGAGCCAAGAAAACCTTGGAAGAGGCACGCTCTAAGCTCTTGGATTATTCAGGCGCGGAGGGAGCTTTCCATCCCAGAGCAGCAGGGGAGATCCGGAGCCTGATGTGGGAGATGTCAGAACTGGAACAGAGGGCGATCGTATGCAAATCCGAGCAGTCGAAAGTGTCCTCCGAACTGACGAGGCTCAGAGCGGAAATGGCCTTGGTAAGCAGGGACCTGGGTGAGCTGGGGGCGAAAGGCTTCTCTCGTCGGATATTGGAGCAAGCGCGATTATCTGCCAAGAGCATCGAGGATAGTAAGACATTGCTCATGAGTCTGTCTGACCGCATTGCTCAGGCGGACAAGGCCATGGGACGCAAGAGGCTTGCTGATGGCATTTCCATAGGGGGGGCACTTCTGACCGTGGCCTCTCTGACCGGCCTTTTGCTCCCTGGCAACGCCTTTCCTGCTGTGCATCTGTCGGAACCCCTAATGGGGCTCTTGATCCTATCGCTGTCGGCGGGGCTAATGTGCACAGTCTATGGTTTGTCTGCCGGGATGGAGCTGGACGCCAAAGAAGGGGTCAGGAAGAAACTTGACCGCGAGAGGATCAACCTCTCAAACCTGGTGACATGGCATAAGCGAAAGCTGGAGTCGTGGTTGGGGGGTACATCTCTCAACGAATACAACTTGGCTGTGGAAAATATGGAGTGGCTCAAGGAGAAGAAGGCCCACCTGTCGGAGAATGTCAAGGAATTATCAAACGAGCTTGCACAGTTGAAAAATGGGGCCAATCTAGTCCGTGTTAAGACATTGCGAGCGAAGGAACGTTTGGCCCAGCTGATGAAGATGTCAGGCTTCTCTTCGCCATCGATGTATCTGGAGGCGTACGAAGGCTACCAAAGGGTTGAGGCACGATACAGGGAAGCAACGTACAGGATGGAGTCTGCGTTGGAAGGGCGGTCTGAGGCCGCCATCAGACGGGATATGGAGATCGCCCTGGAGGAGATCGCCGCGGCAGAGGCTCAGCGTGCTTCAGTTGCCGATCCTCGGAATGAAGGAAAGATCCGGGAGCTGAGCGAGGAATACTCCGTCAAAGCGGACGAGCGGGAGGACCTCAGACTGGAGCTGGAAGAGAAGAACTTGGAGCTTGCTGATGTGGAACACGCCCTCGCGAGCGTAGACATGTGGGAGGTCTCAAGTGCAGCTGCGGAGGCTGCGGCGGAGCTGGAGGCAATGAGGATAGAGAGGTCAGCCGCAGGATTGGCGCTGGCGGCAATTGAGGACATGATTGAAGACAAACGCGTACAGGCGGCTTCGGAATTGGGGGAGCTCGCATCGGAGATCATGTCGTTTTTCACAGGAGAACCTGGAGCCAGAATTTCCTGCGATGTGCACCACGATTCTGCGAGGTATTCCATCCTGCCATCGGCCGATTTGGATTCTCTGGTTCCCCTGGCGGCTCTCGCGGTCAAGCTCGGAGCCAGTGAAGTCATATACGGGAAAGGCACTCTTCCTCTCATAGTTTCGTGCTCCTTACCTACGAAAAGAAGGCGCCCTGCGTCGGAGTCAGCATGGAAGTGCTTGGACCCGGTATGGCCGGCTCTGGAGAAGCTGGCCCGGATGAGGCAGGTCATATTGGTCTTGGATGGATCAGATTCTGCCGATGCTGTGCCGTCAGCCCACAAAGTTGCCAGGATATGATTGACAGACGTCATTCAACTCGCAGGAAGCGAAGGCAAGATGTTGAATTGGAGTAGCAGGGCTTGACGTTGGGTTCAGTGCCTGAGCGCAAGTTGTATTGTACGGTTTGGACATGTCGATTGGCGCTGGCAAACCGGGGGGAAGAGAGGTGACTGGGGCCACAAGCCTCGAATGCGTGTTATGTGCTGCCTCATACTGCCCTCGTGCGACAACCTATTTCTGCCCTGCCTGCGGAAGTATGGGCAACTGTCCCGTCAGGCCCTAAGCCCAGCCTCTGCGCGAGTATGGAAGGGGTTTCGCGAGCTCTATGATACTGGCCCGGCTTCCAAAACCCTTAGGATGCTGGGGGCTCAGGCTCGGGGCTGCAATCCCATCTGTGTGGCCTATAGGACCGGCAATTTCGTTGTTTTTGATGAATCGGCTGGAGCTGTAAGCCATGAAATCAGACTGGGTGTAGGAGGTGAAAGTAGATCCTGCCGGATGTGATTGTAGGGAGTGGAGTCGTAGTGTCTTGCGGATCGCCTGCGCATGTCATTGAAGACGGCGCGGTTGCAATATCCGGAGAGTTGATTGTGGATGTCGGGCCATGTGAAGAGGTGCGACAGAAGTACCCGGAGGCGCGTTTTGAGGACGTGGGAGGTAGGCTCATCATGCCCGGGATGACATGCACACATACCCACCTTTACAGCACGTTTGGTGTGGGAATGCAGTTTGACGGACCGCCCCCGAAGGTGTTCTCTCGGATTTTGGAGGGGCTTTGGTGGAGGCTTGACAGGGCGTTGACGGAAGAGGACGTATGGATAAGCGCCATGGTGCCTCTCATCCGCTGCGTGCGGAATGGCACTACTACGATATTTGATCATCATTCCAGCCCAAACGCTATAGCGGGCTCGCTCGACATCATAGCCGATGCTGTGACCCGTGTGGGAATCCGGGCGTTGTTGGCATATGAAGTTTCCGACCGGGACGGCCCGGGAGTTCGAGATGAGGCCATTGGGGAGAATGTCAGATTCATAGAGCGATGCAAGAGGAACCCATCACCGCTTCTTCGAGCCACCTTTGGCCTGCACGCATCTCTTACCTTGTCAGACAGTACTCTCACGAAATGTGTCGAGGCATCGGGGGCCAGAGAGGCCGGATTTCACATTCATACGGCTGAAGGTGTCGAAGACTTGATACGGAGCATACGGCGGTATGGCAAGCCGGTTGTAAAACGTCTGGACGACTTTGGGATATGGAACGACCGCTCCCTGGCTGTCAACTGTGTTCACGTGAGCCCCGAAGAAATTGAAATACTCAAGGAACGGGATGTAAGTGTGGTCCATAATCCCGGATCGAACATGGGCAATGCGGTGGGGGCCGCTCCTATTGAGGAGATGATCTCAAGGGGCATGAGAGTAGGGCTGGGAACGGATGGCTACTCCTGCGACATGTTTGAAGGCCTCAAGATAGCCAATCTTCTGCTGAAGCATGAGGAAGCCGATCCCCAAGTTGGCTGGGCAGAGGCGCCGCTCATGGCCTTCGAGAATAACTCTTCGATAATTGCGAAATACTGGGATGTTCCTATCGGGGTTTTGAGACCTGGCGCGTATGCTGATTTGATAGTTGTTGACTACTGGGCACCCACACCCGTTTGCGAAAGCAGTTTCCACAGCCATCTGCTCCTAGGAATCTCTGGAGGCATGGTTGACAGCACGATGGTGGGTGGGAGGTTCCTGATGCGCCACCGTGAATTGGCTACAGTCGACGAGTGGGAGATAGCTGCGAGATCGAGAGAGCTTGCGAGGGAGCTGTGGAATAGGGCTTAAGTGAGTGTCAGTGGTTGCAAACATGCAACCCTCCGAGGCTAGAGGGACGACTGGCGGTGCTGAGGCGCCGCTTTTCCATTGATGCTGCGGCACCTGCAACATAGCAACATGCGCAGATGTGGGTTGACAAAAACGTCGAACTCAACCGAAACCAGGGAACCAAGACTAAATAAGGGAATGTTTGACTGGGAAGGCGTGGGATGTTATACTATTTATGGCCAGACGCCATCGCGTAAGACGTGGCCTCATAGATGTCGCCTTCAGATGGAAGAGCACCACACAAGGGGAGGGATTTCCTATGTCGAACTTGAGGGGGCGATCGGTTTCAGGTGAGTTGAGTTCGAAGTTGGAAACGTCCGGCTCGTCCTGCGAAGACTCTAAGTTGCATTGCAGAGAGACCCGTGCAGTTACTGTTAGGACGCCGATGCTGGCAGGGGGCAACCTTCAAATGTCTGCAGATGCGGCAGGGATGTTCCTGCTGTGTGTCTATCCTCTTGCTGGGCTGAAGGGAGTCAGCACAGAGCCTGGCAATGGATGGGAAGAAGTAGAATTGGCCCTTGCCAACGGCGAACCTGCATATTTCCAGGAACGGGAACTCCCAAGGCTAACCCCTACCGAAACGGAGGTAATGGACCGTCTTGCACAGGGCAAGTCCAACAGGGTAATAGCTGAGGAGATGTTCATCTCGATAAACACCGTCAAAACGCATGTCCGTTCCATCTTCCAGAAGCTTGGGGTAAACACCAGGGCGTCGGCGGTTAGGCTGGCAACTGCCGCCGGACTACTTGACCATTGGTTACCTCCTCCTAGTCCATAAAATCATCCTTTCGGGCAATACCCTTTATGCCCCTACGATGGTACGATATGGATGCAAGCGGAGCCACGGCAGGAATGCCGGTCCGATTCTACCGTCAAGGGGGTGAACCGAGTGTTTCGCATTCAGGCAGGTCGAAAAAAGAGGGTGAACGTCTCAGTCAGTGGCTTTTGCGTGTCGTTCCCAGTGTGGGGAGTGACGGTCACCATTGGGTGATCGCCGCTCTCCTCTAGCTCAGCGCTGACTACTATCCATCGGCGGGCGTAATTCCAGTTGTGCAAGCGGGGACCAGTCCGACTAGATTGGTTCCCGCGCTCATTGCGCACGCCGTGGCCTGGAAGGGAGGAGCAAGGCGGCAGTGCGGATTGATGCTTGTGGGACGCACCCGCTTTTTGCCTATGGAATCTAGATCCTTTGTATACTCTCTAGCTCCGGATGCGCGTGTAGTTCGTGCCGGCGAGGCCTATCTGATCCTCAATCCTGCTTTCGGCACGTGGGCGAAGATAGGCCGTTATGCCGGACTTATGTTTGAGAGGTCGCTTGGAATCAACATCCAAGCAATAGTGGACACTGTAGGACCTGCGTACGGAAGAGAGGCTCTCGTGAGTCTGTTGGAGCTCATGGAGGAGCTTCAGACCCGGGGATTGCTGGTTTGCGAGCCTTCTGGTGGCGGGACGGAGGCACATAAGGCAGAGACGAAGAGTGCAGGGGCAGTTGAGGCACGCTTGAGCCATTCTAGAGTGTATGTTTCTGTTACGGACAACTGCAACCTGGCATGCGCTACATGCTACAGAGGGGCGCGTGAAGATGATGCGACGACTGAAGCGGTCCTTAGCACAATCGGCAGACTGGGCATGTTCAGTCCGAGGGAGCTTGTGATCACAGGCGGAGAACCCACTCTCAGGGCTGATCTGACTGAGTTACTCCAAGCGGCGACTCGGGTTGCGCCTAAGGTGACGCTTGCCACTAACGCTACACTAATGACAGACGCGATCGCAGAAGCCATTGCATCACTGGGTGTTAGGGTTCAGGTCAGTGTAGACTCGGCTGACCATGCAGAACATGATGCGGTTAGGGGCGAAGGCAGTTTCTATGCTGCGCTTGGGGGTCTTAGCAGGCTTGTGCGTGCAGGGACGGACCATGTGGAGCTCGTCTCCACGGTTGTGGATCCCAAAGTGTTTGATCTGGAAGCCATGGTATCCCTTGCAGAGAAGCATGGAGCCACATTCCACGTCAGCCTTTTCCAGGAGGTTGGCCGAGGCGCATGTTCCAGATTGACAGGGCGCAGCGGGGATCCAGCCAGTCTTGCCAAATCTATCCTGAATTACCTTTTGCGTGCATGTGAGGCGAATGACTTCCCCGAAGAGGCTTCCTTGGAGGACGTGTTAGGGCTGGTTCCGAGAGAAGGGTGTGGTGCGGGCTCGAAGGTGTTTGCGGTTTCCGGGTCAGGCAATGCATATCCATGCCATTTGCTCATGCTTCCTGAGTTTGAGGCTACGCTGAATCAGATTCCTGGATGGAAAGTGCCTGGGGTGGATGACCTGGAAGGTTGCAGCGGTTGCGATGTCCGTTACTTCTGCGGGGGAGGTTGTAGGGCATCTGCCTACTCAGCAACTGGAAGGCTGGATGGGCAGGATCCTATGTGTGAGGCATACAGAATCTTCATTTCCAGCATTCTATGGACGTGGGACGACTCCCGAACGGCTTCCTCAAACCTGATTCAGGCGATCTCAGAGGTATCAAAGCTGTGAAATCCGCACTTGTCTACGCAATAGTGGGGATTTCCGTTGCAGTCAGGGCGTACTCGCAGAGAGCTTGCCGCGACCAGAAATCAGTAGTTGATCTGGGGGATCTGATCCTTGTCGCCATCTTCGCAGGCGTTTGGCTCGTGAAGAGGCAGGACCCTGTTGACTTCCTTGGAATAGCGGGGCGCCTTGACGACCGTCAGATGGCGTTAATGGCAGGGTTGGTTGTGCCTGCCTTGGGACTTGTCAACTTGCGCATCCATGCTTGGCTCAAGCAGGCCCATGGAGCGTGGATGAGGGAGGCGGGGGTAAATCCGGGAGGGGCGTACCTTGCTCTTGCGGGTATGCCAAAGCGAATTGCCATTCTGCTTGGCCTAGGTTTCATAGCCTCGGGGGCCCTTCTGGAGGAGATCCTGTTCAGGGGTTTTCTGCTGCAGTGGGCCTCAGAGGCAAGCGGTCTGGTTAACGGAGTAGTTGCACAGGCGGTCCTGTTCG
>JAQVXE010000170.1 GCA_028709305.1 Bacillota bacterium
ATTTGGACTCGTGTCGCTGCTCAATCAGCATCGGCTATTCCAGAGTGCTACATGAACCGCCGTGGTACGGAACCGTACGCCCGGTGGTGTGGGAGGTCGGCGGGAGCAATCCCGCCACCTACCCGATTGGCTCATGTCCTGCCCAGTTGGCCTAGTTGGTCTCCATACTCATACAGTCAGCAAAACATCAGACAGGAGCGTGACATGTTGTGGACAGCCTTCCGATTTGGGGAAGATACTATCTCCCTGCCGATGCTCTCATCCGGCGACACATTGAGAGCAGTCTGGCGCGTACGTTCGAAGCCCGAGGCTATCAAGGGATAGTCCCGCCACTACTGGTGGGGTTGAATATGGCCGCCTTGGGCCAGACCGGCTCGAGCGCGCTGGAGAATTCGAGTTTTCCTAATGGCCCAAGTGGTGCAGGGACGTCATACGCAGTCCTTGCAAGAGACGGCAACCTCTTGACTTTGCGATCTGACATGACTGCCCCTGTGGCGGCCTTGGCAGTGCGCCATCTCTTGCCATCCAGCAGTCTTGTTCGCCTGTACTACTCTGGCAGTGTGTTTCGACCCCAGAAGCCGGGAAGCGGAAAGCCCGAGGAGCGGCTCCAGGTCGGCGCTGAGCTGATTGGAACAGATGCCGCGAGCAGCGACAGGGCTGATTGCGAGATCCTAACGATGGCTGCGGAGGGGCTGATCAACACAGGAGTCCGCGACTTCTGCATCGGATTGAGCGATGTGCGGCTGTTGTCTGCGATACTTGACGCCGCAGGGGCTGAGGGGGATGTGAGGGAGGGCATATGTTCAGCCCTGACAGAGCGAGATTATGTCCTCTATGGCGAACTTGTATCGTCCCTAAAAAATGTGGCTGAGGGTTCGCAAAATGGCCTGGGAATCAATCTTCTTGAGCGTCTTCTCAACCTGCAATCTACAGCGGAGGCGCTCGATGCGCTCAGGGCGGCCGGGGTATCCGATGCGGCTGCTGGTCTTATTAGGATACTGGAGGCCCTGGAGGATCGAGGCCTGGGCAAGCACTTTCGTCTGGATCTGTCCATAGTTCGGGAATTCCGGTACTACACTGGAGTCGTGTTTGAGGGATATGCCGTTGGATGCGGGAATGCTGTCATCGGCGGGGGGCGGTATGACAATCTGCTGGCGCGATTTGGATCCTCAGCGTCTGCAGCTGGCCTGGCAATAGATGTAGATTCTGTGGTGTCAGCACTTCAGGGGTTGGAGCAGTTCAACACATCAGAAGGGGGCAACCAGCAATGGAACATGTATCGGTGGTCGAATCCGTGCCTGTGCAGGAGAGTCAGGTCGCGCCACTAGACATGCGGAACTCGCTCAGCATTGCGCTTCCCAAAGGAAGGTTGCTCCAGCCGTCGCTGGACGCTTTGGAGAAAGCGGGGCTTGAGGTTCCAGGCATGGATGAGATAGACAGAAGACTTGTGTATACGACTGGCCACGGTAGAGTGCGATTCATTCTTGTCCGCCCGGCGGATGTGCCCATATATGTGGAACACGGCGCTGCTGATCTGGGGATAACGGGAAAAGATGTGTTGCTTGAGGGCGACTGGGATGTTTGCGAACTCCTCGACCTTGAATTCGGGAGATGCCGCTTGGTTGTGGCTGCGCTTCAGCGTATGGTTGCCGCGGACAAACACGATCCGGAAAGCCTCAAGTTGCCCGCGCCCCGCAGTGGCCATGTCCTTCGGGCGGCCACTAAGTTTCCGGCCATTGCCAGGCGCCATTTCGCGTCAAGGCGCGACTTGTGCGTTGAGATTATCAAACTGAACGGGGCTGTAGAGATCGCGCCCATTGCAGGCCTTTCCGATGTGATGGTGGATATAGTCGACACCGGCCGTACGCTGGCAGACAACGGGCTGGTGCCGGTGGAGGAGATAATGCAGGTATCGGCGAGGCTCATTGCCAACCGTGCGAGCCTTCAGCTGAAGTCCGCCGCCATTCATCAGATTGCGTTGGCACTTCGCAGCGACATTGTCAGTCACAGCGTCTGACGAGCTCCGAAGTCGGATAGCCAGGATGGAAAGGCGCCAACTGGGCAGAACCTCATGCCCATCAAGACATTGCAACCCTGGGAGGTGTTGGGGCGAAGATGAATACGCCGATTGCAATTAGGACTATTACGGCTTGCGACTATTTGCGGGAGGAAATACGCCAAGGGACCGCAAGCCTTGCCAAGATTGAACAGAAGGTTGGCCCCATTATCGAAGACGTGCGAAGACGCGGTGATCAGGCCGTGCTCGACTACACCGCAAAGTTCGACGGCGCAGACTCTGTGCCGGATAGTATCGAAGTCACGAGCATTGACATCGATCGAGCCTACTCCATTGTAGATGAGGGCGTTGTACAGGCTTTTCGGAAGGCAGCTGACAATATCAGGCGTTTCCATGAACGACAGGTGGAGCAGACATGGGCATGTAGCACGGACGATGGCACGATGATGGGGCAGATAGTCCGACCGATCGAACGAGTCGGCCTCTACGTGCCGGGTGGCGCCGCCGCCTACCCGTCCTCCGTTCTAATGGGGGCAATACCTGCGCGGGTAGCCGGAGTTTCGAGCGTGATTGCCTGCACTCCGCCTGGTCCTGGTGGCGCGGCCAACCCCTATGTGCTTGTGGCAGCCGACATTGCCGGAGTCGACAGGGTGTTCAAGGTAGGGGGATGCCAGGCCATAGCGGCTATGGCCTTTGGGACTGAGACTATATGTGCAGTAGACAAGATAGCAGGCCCGGGCAATGCCTATGTTACTGCAGCCAAAAGGCTGGTCTTCGGCTATGTGGACATCGACATGCTTGCCGGTCCGAGCGAACTCATGGTGCTGGCTGACAGGTACGCCGATCCGAGCTTTGCGGCAGCGGACCTGTTATCCCAGGCTGAGCACGGCCCCGATTCGGAGGCCATATTGGTGACCACCAGCTGTGAGCTTGCCGCGAGCGTGGCTCGCGAGATACATTGCCAGGTTGAGTCGCTGTCGCGTCGCAGCACGATCGCGCACTCTCTGGGCGAGCATGGACTCATCGTAATAGCCGACGATCTCGATCAGGCTATTGACGTTGTGAACAGCTACGCCCCCGAACACCTGGAGGTGCTGGTGGATAATCCCCATGCCATTCTCGGTCGGCTGCGCAACGCCGGCAGCATACTTCTAGGTCCGCTAACGCCAGTTGCGGCCACCGACTATGCCGCGGGACCAAATCA
>JAQVXE010000171.1 GCA_028709305.1 Bacillota bacterium
AATCCATTGAGGAGCGCAGGTATGATGTCTTTCCCTTGTAGCACCTTTGACTTAGCCAGGTAGGTATCGAGGGGTTCAACTGCTCCTGAGGAGAACAGGCCCTGAGACCAGAAGATATCGACATAGAAAAGGTCAGGTCCCGTCCCTGCCGATAACGCGTTGATAATCCATTTATCATATGCGTCTGGTATGGGCTCGTATGTCACCTTGATCCCTTTCACGTTGGGCTGTACGAACCTGGCGATGAGTTCTTCTACTATGGCAGTGTCAGTTCCGCCGAAACCTGCCACTCGGATATTGACGTCTGCGGCCTGCGATACCGTAGCAAATGCCAACATGGCCGCAAGCACCGCTATGCATAACACTCTGCGAGCCTTCATGTTATATTAACCTCCTTGTGAAGTCGCTTGTAGTTAGCGTTTTGGGCAATAGCTCGAGTGAATTCAGTGAGGACACAAATGACAACTGTATTTCGCTTGAGTCATAGTCTCGAACTTCGCTTGCGCCAGCCTGACAGAGCCGTCATGACCATGCGATGTATGTAGTTATGATGTTGAGTACTTCATGGCTGTCAGTGCGCTTCCCTGATCACCTCCTAGGTTTTGCTCTTTCTTGGCTCTGCCGTAGAGCCGCGTGCAATTAAATTGGCTTTGAGGAGAACGCGGGACGGTGGCGTTTCTCCATTACACGCTGCCGTCAGCATCCTAGCTGCAGTCTGGCCCAGTTCGTAACGGGGTTGATCGAGAGTTGTGAGGGGCGGGGAAGACATTGCGGCCATCTCAATATTGTCAAACCCGACTACCGACAAGTCTTCGGGAACTCTGAGCCCGCGTTCTCTGGCGCCCTCCAGCACACCCAGAGCCATGAGGTCAGATGACGCGAAGACTGCAGTTACATCAGGGGCTCTATCTATCATCGAAAGGAAGGCCTGTTTGCCTCCGGCTGCTGTGAAATCCGCTTCCGCCACGATGGCGGGATCAAATGGCAACCCCAGATCGCTCAGGGCGCTCTTATAGCCTTCGAAACGTTCGAGGCTGACAGAGGCTTCTTTGTATCCGTTGACGATGCTGATCTTTCTGTGCCCCAGATCTGCCAGATGCCTGATGGCGGCGTGGACGGCCGACACACTGTCGCATCCGACGGAGAAAGTCATATCCCCGGCCAACGGCATGTCCATGGTTACTATGGGAATTGCTGATGCCGTCAGGTCAGAAAGCCACGGGTCGTCTGTGCGCAACCCCATTAGGAATGCACCTTCCACCATCCTTCGCCTGCAAAGATCCATGTAAGAAGAGTTGTCGGAATCGGGAGGACGGTTGGCCTTGAACACCATCATGTCGTATCCATCTTCAGCGAGTTCATCCAGGAAGCCGTTGATCACCTGTCCGGAAAACGGGTGAGAGAAGCCTTCGCCTTTCGCTCTTCCCAACACAAAGAGGCCCATTACCCCAGACTTCTGAGTTACCAGGGTTCTTGCTGCAATGTTGGGCTGGTAGTTCAGCTCCTCTGCTATACGGAGGATTCGCCCCCGTGTCTCCTCACCTATGTCTGGGTACCCGCTCAAGGCTCGGGAGACTGCAGTCACTGATACACCGGCCTTCTCCGCAATATCTTTCAGCGTAGTGCGACTCATGCGTCGGTGCCCTCCTCGTTTTTCATTGGTATTGTCATGAGATCCGCTCTCTGTACGAGAACTTGCAGAAACTAAATCGATTAAGCATTTGGCCAGAGTCTCAAAACACCTATAACTGCGAGTATGCATTCCGCGACCCTTGAATAATGAGCCGCTGCTGCGTGATACGGGTCAACTTACTTAAACGTTAAACCTAATAAGCAGTATTCTACATAGGGCTGAAAAATCCTACCTGCCTTCAAAATAAGATTGGGGAATGTATGAAATGGCCAGGTACATCTGACGTGTAGCAGCTATGGGGGTGAGCGTGGAACAATCAGAGGGGACTGGCTGAGAGGCTTGATACGAGTTGCCCCGTTGCGTCGGTCAAACCAGCCATTGATTCCACGGATGCTGTTTTGCTGTCTCACCCTTCTGCCGAGCAACAACCACGCCGCCCACCCTCGGGGTATGCTACGGAGTGGAGGAAACTCTAAGAGTCAAACCCCACGGTTCACTGAGAAGTCGTCATTTTCGACATCCTGCAGGTAAACGTGGTCGAACGCGCGACTCTCCTTTGCCAGCTCAAATTGGCTATGGGCGGTTTCCCTGCAATCGGCACATGCCTGCCACGGAACCAGCATCGCAGCGATTTGAGCCGTTTTTCCGGTTGAGGCATGGAGCGCATGAGAGAATATTGCCCGCCATCCGCTGCATGAGGGGCACAATCTTATCTGTTCTCGCTGCTGCTCTACGATGTTGTCGGTATCGTAGTAGATGCGGCGGCCGCGTTCGAAATACTCTCCGTCGCCAAAGAGGACTCCAATGTCAGCCTCTTCGCGCGAGGCCCACATCTCCTGCAATGTGCCGGTGAGGCGGCGGATTTCCTCAGTTACTCCCCTTGGCTGCCTTGCCACTCCTGGACTCCAGTCCGGTTCACGCACGGCTGAGTAATCGAGGCCGGCCAGAGCCAGCAGGATTCCGACATTCACGTAGGGCAGTGCACCTTCAATGGAATACCCGCCTTCAAGGACTACGATATCTGGCTCCAGAAGGTCGGTGAGCCGGGCGTATCCGTGGGCCGTGAAGTTCATGTTGGTCAGTGGATCCGTATAGTGGTTGTCCTGCCCTGCGGCATTGACGACCAGATCAGGCCCGAAGTCGTCAAGAATGGGAAGGACGAGGTTCTCCAGAACGTAAAGTATTCCCTCGTCCCCGGTCCCGGGAGGCAGAGGCACGTTCACAGTCATGCCGTAGGCGGCCGGACCTCCTCGCTCCTCGATGAACCCGGTGCCCGGGTAGAGTGTCCTCCCATCCTGGTGAAGGCATATGTGGAGGACGCCTGGGTCGTTGTAGTAGATGTCCTGTGTGCCGTCGGCATGATGGGCGTCGGTGTCGACTATGGCAATGCGCATTTTCGGGCCATAAGTGCGCCGTATGTGTTCCACCATTACGGCCTCGTTATTGATATTGCAGAACCCCCGCGAACCATGGACTACTCTCATGGCATGGTGACCGGGCGGGCGAACCAAGGCGAAGGTGCGATCCACCTTCTCGCTCAGGACCAGGTCGGCTGCGAGCATGGCGCCGCCTGCAGCGATCCGATG
>JAQVXE010000172.1 GCA_028709305.1 Bacillota bacterium
GACGACGCCGCCGCCATTTACTATAACCCTGCTGGCCTTGCCTTCCTAACCGAGCGGCACATCGGCTCTCTTTACACGCAGCAATGCCAGGCAGCTGGGTACATGGCTGCAGCATACTCTCAGAGGTATGTAGGCGTAGGCGCTTTGAGATTGGATGCGTCCGGAATAGCGGCGACAGACGAATTCGCCAATGAGACTGGCGTATTCGATGTTGTCGACTTTACGATTATCGCGGGCGGCGGAGTCGCCGTCCTGCCCCAGCTGGGGATAGGCGGAGCAGTTAAATACTACTCCCAGACCTTGCCCGACAACTCGGGGAGAGGATTCACCGGTGACGTAGGACTCCTGTATGCAACCCCGAACAACAAGCTGAGAATCGGGGCCGTCGCGAGAAACGTAGCCGGCGAACTCAAATACGAGTCAGAGTATACAGATGCCTTCGACCTGTATGTGGGCGCAGGCATAGCCCTGTATCCAATGGAGAACCTTCTAATTGCAGCCGATGTGATATACAAAGACGCCATTGAGGGGCGAGTCGGCGGAGAATATGAACTTGGCAGAATTCGGCTCAGAGCAGGAGGAGCTTTCGGCGCAGGCCGCACTTCTGTCACAGCTGGAGCAGGCTTCGCAGTTTCTGTGTTCAGCATCGATTACGCATACCAAACTCACAACGTTCTGCCCGACAGCCATAGGCTTTCGCTTGGCGTCAAGTTCTGATAGCGAGTCAGAATTTCATACACCCATTGCGCTCGAGCGTAGCAAGTCCGAGGCCCCCACATTCACCAGGGCCTCGGACTCTTGCTCCACACATTTCGCTTCTAGGTCTTTCTTTTCGGACTCATGGAGATTGTGGGTATTCCTGCTATCCGACTGCGCTCCTACGATATGCCTTGAACACCTCAAACCACAGAATGCTCAACACCCCTGCCGCAAGGCAGATGGCAATATCCACAGGATGCAGGATGGTGAAATGGAACAAGGCCCTCAACGCGGGCACGTTCAAGACTACCGTGAGAAACACAAGAGCTCCGCCAACAACCCACTTCAAAGCCGGGTTAGGCCTTCTCCACGCCGCTAGAGTGGTGGATGTCCACGAACGGTTCGCAAGAATCAGCCCGAGATTCGCCAAGACAAGCGTTGTGAAGGTAAGACTCCGCGCCTCAGCTTCCCCGCGATTCAAGACGAACAGCGAGATCATGTAGACCGCCATCACAAACACCAGAACGCTAAGGCCTTGGGCAATTCCAACTTTCATGAGCTCAGCGCCGAACAGAGGCTTAGCAGGATCCCGGGGCGGCCTCCTCATTACGTCAGCTTCTTCCGGCTCCATCTCGAATACTACGGAGCATGCCGGATCAATTATGAGTTCCAGAAATGCCACATGAACCGGGAGAAGCACAAGCGGCCATCCGAACAAGACTGGAAGCAACGATAGCCCGGCGATGGGAACATGTATGGCAAAAATGTAAGCCATGGCCTTTTTGAGATTGTCATAGATCCTTCTCCCCTGCCTCACAGCCTTGACAATCGACGAAAAATCGTCGTCTAGAAGCACCAGCGAGGCGGCCTCGCGTGCAACGTCAGTTCCACGGCCTCCCATCGCGATGCCTATGTTGGCAGCCTTAAGCGCCGGTGCGTCATTCACACCGTCCCCGGTCATCGCCACGACTTCGCCATCAGCCTGCAACGCTTGCACCAGCCTCAGTTTCTGCTCTGGCACCATGCGTGCAAAGATACAACACGTCTTTACTTTGTCCCTCAGCTCCTCGTCGGACATCTCCTGCAACTCAGGGCCTGTAATCGCTACGTCTGACGGCTCAAGGCCAATCTGCCGCGCAATGTGCTGCGCAGTGCCAGGGTAATCTCCAGTTATCATGACGACTCTGATCCCCGCCTGGTAACACTCGCGAATAGCATCAGGAACGGTAGGCCTTATGGGATCTGCAAGCCCTACCAAGCCGATGAACTTGAACGCGAAGTCATGCTGCCCCTCAGGCAAATCGCCCACCTTATACTCTGCCTTTGCTACGCCCAACACTCGTAGTCCGTCAGCGGCCATCTTGCTGACCTCCGCCAGGAGCTCGCCCGTCCTCTCCTCGTCAAGATGACACAGGTCTGCAATAGCTTCAGGAGCTCCTTTGGCAGCCACGACATAGGAACCTCCATTGCCGTCTGGAGACATCCAGACATGCGACAGAGCCAGGAGTTCGCGAGAGAGCGCATACTCCTCCACAAGGGTCCAGTCATCGTGCAAATGCTCTGTATTCATTAGATGCTCGCGGCCGAACTCCGTCAACGCCTTCTCCATTGGGTCAAACGGATCTTTCTCGCTGGCCAGGATCGCAAATTCCACAATCTCGTGGAACTTCCCGGGCAGCCCGTCTGCTCGTGCGCCTACAGCATCATAGAGGTCTCCTCCAACCGATAGTCTGCTAACAGACATTCGGTTCTGCGTAAGTGTCCCGGTCTTATCCACACAGAGTACCGTGGCCGCCCCCAACGTCTCTATGGCAGGCATTCGCCGTGTAAGAACGTTCTTCTGAGACATTCTCCATGCGCCAAGGGCAAGGAATATCGTCAAAACCACCGGAAACTCTTCGGGTAACATCGCCATTGCCAATGTTATTCCGGCCAAAATGCCATCAATCCAATTCCGTCGCGTAGCGCCGTAAGCAACGACCACAATCGCGAAGAGGACAAAGCCCAGGATCGCCAAGTTGCGCACCAAGCGTCCTGTTTCGCGGTTAAGTGCCGTCTCCTCCGGCTCAACTGTCTGCAACGCCTTGCCTATCTTTCCAAGCTCAGTGTGGATGCCGACAGCCTTAACCAGGGCAACTCCTTGGCCTTGCACGACAAGGGTTCCCGAATACAGAAACGGAGTGTCTTCTCCGCCCGGGCGTCCCATATCGACAGATTCAGGCCGTTCGCTAGCTGCGATCTTCCTCACAGGAAGAGATTCTCCCGTCAGCAAAGACTCGTTTACCGACAGATTGATGCCCCATATGAGAACAGAATCAGCAGGAATGCGATCTCCTTCAGAGACCAGGAATAGGTCTCCGCGCACGACTTCTCGTCCCGGTATCCTCGATTGACGTCCGTCCCTTATCACCAGAGCTCGTGGACTCGAGAGATCCCTCAGGGCCTCCAAGGCATTTTCCGTCTTCCGCTCCTGA
>JAQVXE010000173.1 GCA_028709305.1 Bacillota bacterium
ACACGGTAAGAAGCGGAGATTCGCTGTTCCTGATCGCGCAACGGCACGGCATTGCAGTAAGCGCACTGAAGGCCACAAATGGATTGCTGAGCGATTGGATCTATCCCGGTCAAGCGTTGACCATCCCATCTAAGGGGTCTGTATCACCAAGTCCTGGAGGAGCCGGAAGCCTTCCTTCCAGCGGAGCTTGGAACCAATCAGACATCAGACTTCTTGCGCAACTAGTTACTGCTGAGGCCGGTGGAGAACCACATGAGGGTCAGGTAGCCGTCGCGGCTACAGTGCTGAACAGGGTCAACAGCCATCTGTATCCGAATACAATCTCAGGGGTGATCTTCCAGGTTATTGACGGCAGATACTATCAGTTCAGCCCTGTTCTGGACGGACGCATTCACAATGCACCCTCGTCCGCCGCTCTGGATGCAACAAGGAAAGCATTGAACGGATGGGATCCGTCATATGGGGCTCTGGGATTCTATAATCCCTCCAAAACCTCGAACTACTGGGTGCGCTCTCGCATCGTCACTCGAGTAATAGGCGACCACATATTCTTCAAGTAGAAGCCGCAAGGGCATTCAATGTGTCATACACAATGACTCAATAACTCCCCCGGGCACAAGCTCGGGGGAGTTGTTGCGTAGGCCTTGGACCAAGCAGACCTTTCAGCTGAGACAAGTGTGGCTATTGAATTCTTCAACAGAACGATGTAGAATCGACCGAGGGAGGGACAGTCCGTGCCAATCTATGAGTACAACTGTGAGAAGTGTGGTAAATTCGAGTTTCTGCATGGAGTCGGAGAAGGAGCTCTCGCGCTCTGTCCGAAATGCGGCTCCCCAGTCCGTAGGCTTATTCCTTCTAGGATGGGCATAGCCTTCCATGGATCTGGTTTCTACGTCACTGACCATCGGTCTGAGGACTACAAAAGGGAAGCTCGCAAGGACGGAGAATCAAGCGGCTCCGCTTCTTAGTCCGCCTTCGCAAGTCTAGGCGGTAATCGGTAACCACACCGTATCAGGCGACCGCGACCGAATGCGGTCGCCTTTTGACCTCTCTCACTTGCTGCCAATGTTCTTCTGACCGCATTAAGCAGACTCTTACTCTACTCCTTGCTTTCCTCAATCAGCCTCGCGTCCCCAATCGGGAACGACACAGTTTCCTATCCCCGTGAGCTGGAACATTCCGATCCCCGGCTCAATCGCATAAACCCCGTATTGCCCACGCCTCTCAATTCGCGCTGCCACTGCTACTGCTCTGGAGTCAGGGCTCCACGCTAGCCCTGTGAACCTGGGATCGCCTATGATCTCAGTCTCGTGAACCTCTCCATCATATCCTGGCTCAAAGACGACCACCCGGACGACCTGGCCACCATCTACGTGTTTCGCGCCGACGCAGTATGCAATCATCTTCCCGTTCGGTGCCCAGGCAAGAGACCACGGCCAGACTCGCCGGTCAACATTGACCCTCCACCTATCTCCGGTAACAACGTCTACCGTGCACAGCACGACGTTTTCGCCTTCAGATGCCAAGTATGCCACGCTTTCGCCATAGGCGGCAGCCGCCAACCCCCATATTGGCTCAGGCTCGCTTGCCAGAGGTACTTGACCCCCATCCACCATGTCCCGGATGATGACATCGCCCAAATCCGTGTGGATCATCCTGTAGCCGTCTCCAAGCCAGGCAGCGAAGCGCCCAGGACAAGCCGGTCCCCTCAAGGGCGAAGCAGCACCCACCACGTGCACATGACCGTCATGCTCATACATGATCCAATCGCATCCGGCTGACCACTTTGGGGTGACAAACCCTGCAAGCGGCTCCGTTATCACTCGATCTGAGCCTGTGCAAACATCAGTTACGTGGATCCTTCCATCTGCACCTTGCACGGCCACAGATTGGCCATCGGGAGAGAGCGCTGCGACCGATGCCCAAGAGCACTGGGCCGACTCAAGCATCTTCGAAGACCCGTCTCCAACACTGTAAATGAGGAGTCCGGGGTGGCCACGTCGGTCCGAAATGGCTGCAATCGATCCCTCTAGGCCATGTGCAGCGGGAAGCGCAACAATGTCGTCTTCACCAAGGATCGTCTCCTGGCTTACGCAAGGGTTAAGCTCGAGGAGAGCAGCCACCGAAACGCCATAATGCGCTGCAATATGTGCAGGCCCCTCGCCTCCTCTTGAGCGATGCCTAAGACTGCGATATTCTCCTTCTGGCATAAGAAACACCTCGCTTGCGACCATCCCTCAAGCCAAATATATGCCTATTGCACACAGAAGGTGCACAAGCAGACCATTTGGATCCTGGAATAGCCTCAAGCGAGGCGTCCTATGCTCAGAGCTAGCGTTCTGCTAAATGACACGCTACCTGGTGAGTTCCTTCATGTAACACCAGCTGGGGTTCGGCCTCTTTGCATATGTCCATCGTATAAGGACACCTAGGATGCAGCCTGCATCCACTCGGAGGGTCAACAGGGCTCGGTATCTCGCCCTTCAGAACCTCAGCGAATCCGCGATGCCTGGGATCGGGCACAAAGACCGCCCCGATCAAGGCCGTAGTGTATGGATGCAATGGCCCCTGGATGACCTCGTCAGCCGTCCCCATCTCCACGATCTTGCCAAGATACATGACTGCGATTCTATCACAGATATGCCGCGCTGTGGCAAGGTCATGAGTGATGTAGATGAACGTAACGCCCCGGCTTCTCGAAAGCCTCAACATCAGGTTGAGGACTTCGCCTCTGATCGACACGTCGAGCATCGAAACTGGTTCATCGGCGACTATGAAGTCCGGGTCCACGCTGAGAGCACGTGCAACAGCCACTCTCTGACGCTGTCCACCTGACAGCTCATGAGGATACCTGCCCATATACTCCTCTGGAGGCACCATCTCCACATCAGCCAGCGCCGACGCGACGGCATCGCGCGCATCATGCGCAGACTTTGCAAGCCCCTGCAGAACCAGGGGTTCCGAAATGATTGTCTGCACATCCATGCGCGGATTCATCGACTCGTAGGGATCCTGGAATATGATCTGCATCTTCCGACGCAGCTTCTTCATCTCGCTATCATCGAGTGCGAAGATATTCTGGCCTTCCAGAATTGCCTCTCCGTGGGTTGCATCGGTCAGCCTGAGAAGAGTCCTCGCCAAGGTGGTCTTGCCGCATCCCG
>JAQVXE010000174.1 GCA_028709305.1 Bacillota bacterium
TAGAGAGGAATTCCGATGAGCGAAGCTGCAACCATCCGGGGAAGATCTGACCTATGTACACGCAGAGGCGGCTTTGCAAATGCCACTGCCAGCCAGATGGCGCATGTTGCAAGTAGATGCCGGAGGAGGGCGACTTGTATTGGAGCGATGTAGCCCAAAAGGGTTTTTGTGCTCACAAAAGAGAGGCCCCAGAGTGCGGTTACGAAGGTTGCGGCCAACAGGGGGGCAGCTGGATTGCGCGAAGGTACATTCAAAGCGAGCTCCTCCTATCGACTCACGAGGCGCGTCACGGGTGCAAGCGCGCTCACCTACTTCGATATTCATCCGATGTGGGCAATTATCCACAGCCCACTGCTGCAAACACGGGTATGCAATTCGAGGATTGGCGGGCAATACGCTCTGGACCACCGTCCTCCCGGTCCGCGAATGCTAGTGCAGGTACACAATTTATTATACAGCATGTTTGTGTCGGAGTTGAAGGGATTTCGCTGAGGAAGTCGAATTCAAGACCGGAAGTCAACGAACTGCTCAAGAGTATGAATGAATCTGCTAAGGAGGCATGAGGGTGGCAGATGACAGAAGACTGCGGCTGGCGAAGGCAGAGGGGCGCATGCGGCTGTTGCCTGGAGTCGCCCGAGTGCGTATCCTTCCTTTGGCAGATGGAGACGAAATCCACGTAATGGTAGAGGGCTGCTATGACCAGGAGGATATCAAGAGGCTGAAGAAGGACATCGAGACCGTCTACCTTCTTGAAGCCGGTGAACCCATCGACTATCGCAAGATAAGCATAGCCCAGGTAATGAAGGAAGAAATGCACGATGATTCCAGCTCAAACGGCAGGCCTGTTTTGAGGAGAATAGCTGTCGAGTATGGAAAGGGAGGCATAGTCACTGGCCATGTGGACATGGAATTTGGAGGCCAGTGCTACTCTGGAACAGCCGATGGGCGAACGATTAGGGACTCACTTGGCAACATAGCTAAGCGAGCGACATTGAAGTCAATCGAGATGCTCCTGGGTCAGCGATTTGCCCTACAGGCTGATTGCGAGATAGTGAATGGAGTAGTCATTTCCGAGGTCACACTTATTGACAGCACCTCTGGGCAGCGCCAAACGTATCTGGGAGCTGCATACAAGGGAGACGATTTGCCTACGGCGGTTGCCAGGTCGATTTTGCAGGCTTTGAACCGCCAGTTTGAACTGCTCATGGACTGACTGAAAGAGAATATTGCCCGTTGCAGCGTGAGATGAGATCCAAAGATGAGCTGAGCCTCCAGGGTTGATAATAGCCAATGGGGGTGAAGCGAGTGAAGAGATTTACTCTGTCGGCATTGATCGTGGCAGCCATGACGCTTCTGATGTCGGTCATGGCTTTTGCCGATACCTGTCTGATGAAGTAAAGCAGACGATTGGCCGTTCCCATTCCTGCTGATCGAGGAGGATTGGCAGCCTGCTGCGACGGGCTCTATGATTGACACGGACGCTGGTTGCTGTCTATCTGATTGCAGTATAGCAGGGGGTGATCTGGTGCCTGAGCACCGGCATGCTTTTCATGACGTTTATCTGTGGTTGCTCATTGCTCTTGCAATTGTGCTTGTAGGACGTGTATTCGTTTGGGATATGCCGGCCAGTTCAGCACTGGTCTTTGCTGGGCTGCTCTGGGCATCCTCTCTGTCCGTCATCAACCTGCGATGCACAGTAGTATTGATGTTGCTTCCTATCATGATGACGCCTGTTGTCAAATACAACCCGGGCGTAACCGCATTGGTTGCGGCTCTAGGGAGTATCAGCGTTCAGGAGATCCGAATTCTGAAGGAGAACAACCCGCCGTATCTTTTCGTGCTGAAGATTCTTGGCAACCGGGCTAGCATCATGATGTGCGCTCTGCTGGCAAGCTCAGTCTTCCGGTGGATTTGGCCATCTACGACTTTGGATTTTGGCAGCATCAGATTTCTTGCAGCGTTTGCTATGGCAGGCTTTTCGTGGGCTATGTTGTCAGGGCTCATAGTCAACTTTCAGATACTTCTATCCAAACCCAGATTCGACATGAGGATCGATCCTGGAGTGATTGCTGGCTCGACACGTTCCTTGGTTCCGTCGCTCATCATGGGATTGATGGCGACCGCCATGCACGAGTACGGGGGTCTTGCCTTGTTTGCTCTGGCTCAATTCTTCTTCGTATCAAACAAGAACTACACACAGCGAGCTCTTGTAGCGAAGGAAAACGCCGAGCAAATAAATATGGCTCTTGCAAGGATCATCGATTCCAAAGACCATTATACTGGGGGCCATTCTGAACGAGTGGCCATGCTCGCACGGCAATTGGCGGAAGCATGCAGACTTCGGAAGTCGGATGTGGAGAGAATAGAGTATGTCGCTAGGCTTCATGATGTAGGCAAGGTGAACCTTCCTAACCAGATACTCTCGAAGCCGGGGCACCTGACCGCTGCGGAATTGGATGAGGTGAAAAGGCATCCGAAGTGGGGTGCCGAGCTGATTCGCGGCATGACCAACATATACGGCGATCGCGACTACAGGGCCATCCTCGAGCATCACGAGAGGTATGATGGCACTGGATATCCAGATGGTAAGAAGGGCAACGAGATATCATTGTGGGCACGTATCCTGGCGATATGCGATGCTTACGATGCAATGACTAGTGAGCGCATTTACAAGGCAGCGCTCCCAACAAATGCGGCAAGGGTCGAGCTTCGACGGAATTCGGGAACTCAGTTTGACCCCGACTTAGTAGATTTGTTCTTGGCCAGCGTTCAGGAGTGATGAAATGGAACGAAGCATGATATTTGGTATTATCGGCGGTTTAGGCCTGTTCTTGTACGGCATGAGCCTGGCCGGAGACGGCCTCAAGCGCGCCGCCGGCGACAGGATGCGGAACATACTTGAAGTCCTAACATCTACGCCAATCAAAGGAGTTGTGGTTGGGGCTGTAGTGACAGCTGTCATGCAGAGCAGCAGTGCCACTACTGTAATGCTAGTGAGCTTTGTGAACGCAGGCTTGATGACCTTGCGCCAGGCGCTTGGGGTCATTATGGGAGCCAACATAGGGACGACTGTTACGGCGCAGCTTATCGCGTTTAACCTGGCTGATTATGCTTTGCCGGCCAT
>JAQVXE010000175.1 GCA_028709305.1 Bacillota bacterium
GGGGCAGACATCGTGATCACGGGGCGGTCAAGCGACACATCCATCTTCGCTTCAATGCCAATCAAGGAAGGCTTCGACCCAGGCCTTGCGTGGCATGCAGCCAAGCTTCTTGAGTGTGGCGCCATGTCCGCTGAGCCGGCAAATGCCGGAGACTGCATACTGGTTACGATGCGCCATGATCACTTCCTAGTCGAACCCCTCAACCCGGTACAGCGCCACACGACCGTCAGCACCGCTGCACACGCTCTATATGAGAACGCCAGCCCATATCATCTGTATGAAGCCGGCGGCATGCTAGATCTGAGCGAAGCAGAGTATGAGCAGGTAAACGAGAGAACTGTCAAGGTGTCGGGCAGCAAGTTCATCCCAGACAAGACTTACCGTATCAAGCTTGAGGCTGCATCCAAGATGGGTTACAGAACCATATCGATCATGGGGACACGGGACCCAATTCTCATAGATCAAATCGATGACTACCTCGCAAACGTCAGAGCGACGATTCAAAGGCGCGTGGATGACGCCTTCAACGGTGAAATCAAACAGTCCGACTACCGTCTCGGTTTCCATGTGTATGGAAAGAACGCCATTATGGGCGAATGGGATCCGAACAAGGACACAACCCCCAACGAACTGGGAATAGTCATTGACGTAGTAGCGGATACGCCCGAGCTGTCGCAAGTGATACTTGCTTTCTCCCGAACGTTCACCCTTCACCATGATTTCCCGGGCCGCAAGTGCATAGCCGGCAACATGGCAGTCGCATTCTCGCCCTCTGACATCCCAATGGGACCTGTATACAGATTCAGCATGGAACATCTGATTGAGCCCAAGGATGCCTACGAGATGTTCAGGACCGAAATATTCGATGTGTAGCGAAGCTGAGGAGGCATAATGCAATGAAACTCAAAGATTTGGCGAAGGTCATTCGCAGCAAGAATGCTGGTCCTTTCTACGTGACACTCGACGTGATGTTCTCAGACGCCGAGACGTATCATAAAGTCAAAGCAACTGGGACTCTCAATGCAGACCTGATAGCCGACCTGTACAATGTGGCGCCCGACAAGGTCAGATTCTTTGAATACGACCCAGCCTATTCGTTCAAGGCTACTATCCCTCGAAGAATCGTGAGCGGAGATTTCGGCGATACCGACTCGTATGGTGCACAGCAACATGCACCCTTGCTGGATGTAGAGATTCCACTATAAGACGAAGCAATGTATGAAGCATAGGAGGCAATCATCCATGAGTCAGAATCAGACTAGAATACTGGGCATGGAAATCAAGTACTACCTAATCGCGTTGGCCATATGCATCATCGGAATGGCGTTCGGTTTCGTCGGAAAAGGCATGATCTTCGCAATACCACTGCTTCTGGTCCTGAGTCACGGATTGACGAAGATCGGCGACAACATACCTATCTGGAAAGACTGGGTGGGTGGAGGCGTCACTCTTACGATGTTCGCCGGCGCCATACTGGTGAAATTCATCCCTGAGGCCTCTCTTGAGACTATCAAGAATTTCTATGTTGTAGACGACTTCCTCGTCTTCACCATTGGCAACCTGCTGATATGCAGCATCATGGGAATGGACAGGAAAGTCCTTACGCAGGCCGCAGTCGGTTTCCTTCCTACAGTGCTTGCAGGAGTAGCCTGTGCCTATCTTTGCGGAGGATTGATCGGCGCACTGCTCGGATATGGATTCTGGGATGCAATACTCTACATCTCACAGCCCATCATGGGAGGAGGCATGGGAGCCGGCGCAATACCGATATCCAAGATCTACGCCTCAGCCGGCCTTAAGGACGCAGACGCGTATCTCTCCATGCTGGTCGCGGCAGTCGTTCTCGGAAACATCATATCGATCATCCTGGCGGCTGTCCTCAACAAGCTGGGCGAACTGCGACCCGAGCTTACCGGCAACGGCCAGCTGGTCAGGTCGGCCACAACTGCCGCTCAAAGCGGACCAAAAGCCGCAGAAGCCCAACCTGTGAACCTTACGCCCGAGTCCATAGGCATGATCATAGTGTGGATAGGGGCATTCATCATTCTGGGCAATCTTGCGCGCAAGGTTATCCCTGTGAACATCCATCCATACGCATGGATGATCATCCTTGCGTGCACTGCAAAAATCCTGAACCTGTTCCCGGAGAAGTTTGGTCAGATTGCCAAGGCGTATCTGCCCAGGTATGTAGCTCTGGCAATGCCACCGATCATGCTGGGAGTCGGTCTCTTCTACACCGACCTCGAGCAGTTCGCAGCCAGCGTATCGAACCCAACATTCGTCTTGATCTGCCTGGCTACCGTTGTTGGAGCAGTGCTTGGTGCCGGACTCTTCGGTCGTCTGTTCAAGTTCAACTTCGTGGAGTCTTCCATGGCGGCAGGGCTCTGCATGGCCAACATGGGAGGTTCAGGCGACCTTGCAGTTCTGTCAGCTGGCAAGAGGATGGGGCTCATGCCATTTTCTCAGATATCCTCCAGGCTCGGTGGAGCCATAGTCATGATAATCGCCGGAGCGATGCTGTCGCTTCTCAGATGACAACCTCGCAAGGTTAGCTCCGCAATAGCTGGAGCATACTACACGACTCCCTGTCCGATTAAGCGGATAGGGAGTCTTCTCTTGTGTGCCCGGAGTGGATAGCGGCGATGACATCAGCGCTCCCACTCTTGTCTCGCGTGTGGCATATTCCATATGGCCATCTGTGACAAGGTCAAGTGAATGCTAAAGCAGTCGGAGCATTTCCGTTGCGAACCAACGAAAAGCCGGGGATCGCGTAACGAGATGCCAAGGCCTGTCCTGGGTGGGCAGGATGGCGGGTGCTAGGAAAGACAGAGTCTTGGGGATTCCGGAAAGGTGTCTAAGTTTTGGCCACTTTGGAAACCAAAGTGCTCAACTTTTAGGCATGGCCTGTCTAACAATTAGTCATTTCCCCTTTCGGCAGTCCAACATATGGCGTTATGCGCTTCTGTATAGCCAGTAGTTGCATGTAATTAACTTTATGTGTTGTTTATTTCCAGCGCTATCCTGGAACCTATTGACTCTTCGCCCCGGATGACTAACAGTTGGCCAGACCCTGCTCAAGTTTTGGTCATTTGCGTTTACAAACTGTTCGACTT
>JAQVXE010000176.1 GCA_028709305.1 Bacillota bacterium
CTTGACATGATGAAAGCGGCTAACATGAGGCTGATAACGACGAGCGGGATGAAGGTGCCTACTGTGAATATGCCTGTGTTAGCCACAGATTGCCAGAACATGTCTGAGCCAAACAGATACTTATAGTTGCCCCAACCGATGAATTGGGGCGGTTTGAGGGACAACAGGTTCTTCTTGAAGAAGCTCATGTAGATTGCATTGCCGATGGGGTAAAAACTGAACACAAGGAAGAACGCCAAGGTAGGCGCAACGAATATCCATCCCCATCTGGCCTTTTTCTGTTCCATGCTGAATCCTCTGTGCTGATGCATGGGATATCCCCCTTTAAGGAAATCACGGAAGGAGAAGTCCGGGCTGCGAGAACCCGGACTTCAGCCCCACACTGCATGTTGTTACTCTGCGTCTAGTACTTCCTGAATTCGGTTGCGCAAGGTGTTGAGAGCATCCTTCGGCTCCACCTTGGATAGCATGACGCTCTCGATGGCTTCCTTGATGAACCTCTCGAACTGGTACCCGTTTTCATGCAGGAAGACGGGATGTGCGCGGTTCATGTCTGCCATGAATACTTCGGTGTAGGGAAGGTTCTTGAACGTGCTAGACGTCAGGAGCTCCCTGCGCGGCTGAATCAGGTTGACCTTGACAAGATACTCCATCGAATGGCTTAGCATATAGTCACAGAACTTCCAGGCCATCTCCTGCTTCTCTTTGGGCGCCTGGGCATTGACCATCAGGTAGTGGCCATAGAAAGAACAGGCCACATCTTTGACTGCGTTCTCGAAGACCGGGAAGGGGATAACCATCCACTCGCCGCTATTGAAGAACTCGGGGTTGTCATTGAGCAGCCGGCCTTGCTGGTAGAACCCGCTGAGGCACATGGCCATGTCGTTGTTGTCCTTGTTCCAGATCTTCCTCGGAGCGGAGTATGTGGGGCTGCCGAGGTTGCGTCCATGAGGACCCCAGTCCTTCATGAATTGTAGAACCTCAATCCATGCCTTGTCATTTACGATGGCTGTTTTTCCGTCATCACTCAGAAGCTTTCCGCCCAGCTGTTCGACCATGGGCAGCCACGATACCAGGTAATAAGGATAGCGGAAGTCGAACCCGCGCCTTACGATTATGTCGCCATTGCGGATGACGATCTTATCGGAGACCCTCGCCATGTCTTCCCAGGTCTTGGGATAGTCCTTTACAGGATCGAGCCCTGCGTCTCGGAAAATCTTCTTGTTTATGTAGATGCACCAGTTGGTAATCTCGAGAGGGAGGCCATATATCTTTCCGTCCATCGTGACTGCGTCAAACGTGCCCTTGATATACTGGGCTCTCAGCTCATCATAGCCCTTGAGTCCGAGGGCACGGTAGTCGACTGGAGCAACGCGGTAGTTTTTCATGTAGCCGTATTCTTGCTCAATTGGAAGGTTGAAAATGTCGGGGGCATTATTTGCTGAGAAGGCGGTTAGGACGATGTCGCCCATCTTGCTTGCTTCATTTACGACTCGTTTGATCTTCACGTTGGGGTGCATCTTAGTGAACTCATCGATGTACCTGTTTTCGATCTCAGTCCTATTGTCGTCAGTATGCGTCCAATAGGTCAACTCAATGGGCTTTGCGGCGCCGACTCCAAAGGAAAGGGTTACGATAAGAGCGATTACGAGTAACCATGTACACCTCTTCATGTGGAAATCCTCCTCAAATACTTGTGTTGGGCAGCCAGTCAACGCAATTTCTGTAGGGCTCACCCCCCTACCAAAGCTTAGGGACATTCCATCATGTTTATTGCTTTTGCTAAAGAGCTGACGGTGTATAAAATTCGTCATTATGGCGGAGAAGTCCTGCGTGGATCTGCCTGGCTCTTGTCTCCCTACCATACCCCCGGCAGCAGGTTGAATCTTGATATCCGTCTCAATTGACTACACCATTAGTCTGTGCTAGTATTGACTACAGTTGTAGGCATAAGGGGCAGTTGATCCGCGGAGCCTGACGGAGTTGCGATACAAGAGTGTAGATTCTCAAGTTGCATTTGCATGGAGCAGCATGGGGGATGTTGAGTATGACGGATTTGTCGGCTAACCACGGCAAGAGCCTGTCCGTGGAGATCGAAGGCCGCGCTTATGCGCGCATTCCAGTTAAGACGCATGTTATTGCAGCAGACGACGACATAGTCGATGTAGTTAGCAGGTACGCCGGGAATCTATTGCATTCAGGCGACATGTTAATAGTGAGCGAGAAAATCGTAGCCATTACTCAGCATAGGGCGTATCCAATTGACCAAATCGAACCTTCGTGGCTTGCTCGTTTTCTCTCTCGGTTCGTGCACAAGTCCCCCTATGGGATTGGTCTTGGGAGCCCGTACACGATGGAGCTGGCTATCAGGGAGGCCAGCGTGCTTCGGGTGGTCATTGCAGCCTTTGTAGCGGGGGTCGCCAGGCTCTTCGGCATCAGAGGGGTGTTTTACCGGGTCTGCGGCACAAACGTCGCTGCAATCGACGGCCCGTGCGGCTATACCCTCCCGCCTTACAACAGGTATGCAATCTTAGCTCCATCGAAGCCCAACGACGTCGCTCAGTCGTTAAGCGACGCGACTGGTGTGCCAGTGGCGATTGTGGATGCGAATGACCTGGGTGTTGCTGTGTTAGGAGTATCGGCGGGGTGCCCGAAGCCGGAGTTTATAGCGAAGATCCTAGCCGACAATCCCCTTGGGCAATCATGCGAGCAAACACCGATCGGAATAGTCCGCCCGGTCCGGCGCATCTCAGTTCACACAAGCGTTTCTGCGGCGAAACGTCTTCCTCGAGGTGGGCGAGAATGCTGAATCCGGGCAGGTGCTGTATGAGCACCGCTCTGAACAGCGAATCCCGCCTTCTCGACTTTGGGTTTGGAACACGGCTTGCGAGGAACAGATCACGTTGATATTCCCTGACACTATGCGTATACTGACTACAGATATAGTTGGGCGCACCTTAGAATGACGAGATGGGGGTGTGGCGAGTATGGGAATGCCTCCTCTGGGTGATCAGGAGCTGGATCTGCTAAGGTATATCACTGAGCATTCGCCGATCACCGTGCGCGAGGCTTATGAGAGCTATGGCAAGGACCGGGG
>JAQVXE010000177.1 GCA_028709305.1 Bacillota bacterium
CAGAAACTTCTACGTCTCCCCGTTCAAACAGTGTCAGCTGTTTCTCCTCTGCCATTACATCTCCCTCTTTCTGCCCTAAGCTCATTATGCCACATATTGCGGTGTCCTTCTATGCCTGCTGGCAGAGGGTTAGAATTGTGTTTGACACCACTTGGGTAATGCAATATACTATGGATGTGCTCTTAAGGGCGCAACGGCGAGGTGTAGCGCAGTTTGGTAGCGCGCTTGGTTCGGGACCAAGAGGCCCCGGGTTCAAATCCCGGCACCTCGACCATTTTTATGCCTCAACTCGCAGCAAACAGTGCGAGAGTGGCGGAACGGCAGACGCATCAGACTTAGGATCTGACGGGTAAAACCGTGAGGGTTCAAATCCCTCCTCTCGCACCATATTTCATACATGTCGTACGAAACTGCATGGCCCCGAGGCGGCAAATGCAGTTTTTTGCTGCTTTCAGCAGGCATATGATGTAGTATGGCGAATCTTATGCGCAGAGACTGTGGACACCGTTTTCTTCATGAAGGAGTGATAAGCAAGTGTTGAAGGAGTTCCGGGACTTTGCAGTAAAAGGCAACATGGTAGATATGGCTGTAGGAATAATCATCGGAGGGGCCTTCGGCAAGATCGTGTCCTCGCTCGTAAACGATATCATCATGCCGCCCATCGGCCTTCTTCTGGGCAAAGTTGATTTTTCGAACCTCTTCGTCGATCTGTCTCGCGCAGGCTATGCCACCCTTGCAGAGGCCAACGAGGCTGGAGCCCCTACTCTTAGGTATGGGCTGTTCGTAAACAACGTCATCGACTTCCTTATCGTTGCCTTTGCTCTCTTCCTTGTGGTGAGATGGATCAACACTCTCCGAGCCACGGCTACAGCGGCTGCCGAGAAAGAGAAGGCTCCGGCCGCGCCTACAACAAAGCAGTGTCCTTACTGTCTGTCTGAGATACCGCTCAAGGCTGTCAGGTGCGCCCACTGCACGGCGGACCTTTCCCGGAAGGCATAAGCGCTGGGTCGTCCTGTTGTGCCCCGATGAGATAGCACCGATACTGTAGTGCCCAGAGCCCAGTCTCTTACCGAGTTTGCTGGAATAGGATAGCACCACGGCAGACAACAGCGGAGGTGCTTGCAATGCCCACGAAAGAAGAGATCCGTGACGCGCTTGCAGGCAGATTGCCCAAGCGCGGATGTCCGGCATGCGGCGGAAAGACATGGGACATTCAGCCTGACATCTTCATGTCAAGCTTGTATTCGCCCGACCTCAGAAGGATTGACACCGCACGCGGGGCGCCTATGGTCACGGCGGTCTGCGTGAGCTGCGGATTCTTCCTAAACTATGGTGCTGTCCGTTTAGGACTGATTGATCCAGATGCCAGAGATAAATGATAAACAGGCGCGTAGAGCCTATAACAGCGCAATCCCCGGTGCATTTGCCCGGGGATTGCGCTGTTATAGGCTGCTTCAGGTACGCCCCATCCTGTATGCTGAGTGCCGCACAGGAGAAGCATGCCAATGAGATCATCTTACTCGTATATTGCCTGAGCCTTCAATGCGCAAATCTTGTTGAGGGGGTAGTAGCGTACCCAGGCTCTTCCCACTATCCTGTCGACTCTCAGGAACCCCACACTTCCCCTGCTGTCATCGGAATTATTCCGATTGTCTCCAAGGACGAAAACGTGACCTTCAGGCACTGTTACGGGGCCATAGTCTGACCATGCCAGCTCATTGATATAGGGCTCGTCAATGGGCTTGCCATTGAGATGCAGGACGCCATTCCTTATCTGAACCCGGTCTCCACCAACGGCCACTATTCTCTTGATGTATGGCCTCATGGATCCGCTAAAATCCACGAGTTCGCGCACAGCCTCAACCACAGCGGCCATGCCTGACTGATCAGGCCTCCAGGGATTCTTCAAGACTACTACCTCGCCGCGCGCGGGGTCGCGGAATCTGTACGAAACCTTCTCTACTATTATGCGCTCGCGATTGTGAAGCGTAGGCTCCATCGAAGCTCCCTCCACAACGAAGGAACGCCCTATGAAGGTCATAATAACCATGGCCAATACTATTGCAAGAAGTATCGCCTGTACGTACTCCCTCACCTCGCGAAACGCAGCTTCCCGCCTTATCGCCGCTTCCTCCAGGCGAGCCGCCTCAGCGGCCGCTGCTGCTTCATCTTGAGTAGCTACAGCCATCAGTCCTGCAAGAAGTGGATCAGCACACTCGCTGCCCCGATCTCCAAGGCTATCTGCCCTTTCTCCGCCCTCTTCCCCACTGGAATCGGGCGCTTCGCACGATTCCGCATCCCCGGTGGATATCAGTTTGGCTTCTGCATCCTCGCACTCAGTAACGCTATCCCCACATTCAGAGATCTCGCAGCATTCTTCCGCCCCGAGGTCTTTGATTGTGCCATCATTATCGATGCCATGATCCATAAACTTGCGCCTACCTTATCCTTGCCTCGGCGTCATTGAATCTCCCACTTGAAACAACGAAAACAACGCCGACTCTGTTCCCCGCCTTACGGGCTTCTGACACGATAATATCGTTTACGGGACAACATAGCAAGTGGCGAACAGCCCCGTGATCGTACACTCCAGCGCAATGCCGGGCACAAGCAGATCATCCGCGGGACGAAATCAGGACTTCCCGCACGATTCCCAATTTGGCGGGAAGTCATAATATACCGTAGGTTATCATGGAGGTGAGCGTTATATGGCAGAGCCTGTGAAGAGCGAGCAATTCTGTTTTAGCTGGTGGTTCTGGCTACATGTAATATTCGTCTGTTTCTTGGTGTGTTGCATCTTCCGTTGTCTGTTCCGATGCATCTAGGCAGCAGGAACTACGCGCCCGCGCCAGGGCAGCTCGATCCTTGGGCCCGCCCTGCGCGGGCTTCGTCCTATTCTCTCAACCCGATAATAGGCACATCTTCGCAAGCTTGTTCCTTACAGAGGGTGCCCACCTACTCGCCTGCAGCGTAACATAGTTCAAGGCTGGATCCTGCGATTCTCAGGGAGGAGTGCACAGCAATGGCGCAAAGCAGTAATGCGACCCTGAAAAGGGCCGCGGTTTCACTTGCCGGTGCAGCCCTT
>JAQVXE010000178.1 GCA_028709305.1 Bacillota bacterium
ATGGGGGTGTGGCGAGTATGGGAATGCCTCCTCTGGGTGATCAGGAGCTGGATCTGCTAAGGTATATCACTGAGCATTCGCCGATCACCGTGCGCGAGGCTTATGAGAGCTATGGCAAGGACCGGGGTCTTGCCCGAACCACGATCCTCACAATGATGGAACGGCTCAGAACCAAGGGCTACCTGGTCAGGTCGGAGGGGAAACGGGCAAATGAGTATTCTGCCTGTCTCACCCGTTCTGAGCTGATGCGCAGGGTGGTGCACGGATTCATCGAGGAGACGCTCGGAGGCACTCTGTCGCCTTTCGTGGCATATATCGCCGAAGACGCCAGTGTAAGTCCGCAGGAACTTGAGGAGCTCAAAAGACTTGTTGAGGAGCTCGAATCGCGGGAGGAGAAGAGATGAGGAGCTTGCTAGATTACCTGTTCAGAATCCTATCCCAATACTGGGTAAGCTCCATGTGGAGGGCCTTCTGGCAGGGGAGCCTGGCGCTTGCGGTTGTATGGGCTGTATGCAAAGCCTTCCCACGCATTCCGGCCCGCGTCAGATGCTGGCTTTACCGCCTTGGATTGACCAAATCGTTTCTTCAGTTGCTTGGGGCTCCTCAGATATGTGTTGCTGTGTTGCCTCGTGCCCGAACCGTGATTGCACGGGTTGTGTCAGATCATTTCGCTGAGGAGATACCCACCCGAGGGGATCTGGGCAGGCTGGTTGGCGGGCATCTGATGGCTCTCTGGATCATCGGGGTTGCCATAGGTTTGGCATGTGTCGTGGTGTCCTATGCAAAGGTGCGCTCTATGGCGATGCGCACTGTGCCAGTGCGCCGCGGCGAACTCGATGCTATCTTGGCCCGGCTGTGCCTGAAGATGAGAATCGGCTGCCGGCCCAGGCTTCTAGTTGCTGGCTGGGCATCTGCCCCAATGACTTTGCGAAGCCGCGACAGGCATGTTGTGGTTGTCCCTCTGAAGATGTTGGTGCCGGAATGCCGGGTCGATCTGGAGCTGGCATTAGCCCATGAGCTGGCCCATATGAGGAGGCGCGATTTGAACTGGAACTGGCTTCCAACAGCGGCCAGGGTGCTGTTCTTCTTCAACCCTTTGGTTTGGGTGGTCAGCCGCGAGCTCGGCATTGCGCAGGAGATGGCCTGTGATGAGATGGCTGTGCGTGTTACCGGGGCCGGGCCCGCAAGATATGGCAAAGCTCTCCTTGCCATGGTCATGCCGGATCGCGAGGCTGGATCCATGAGGCGAGTGGCGTTGGCATCTGCAGGGGCGTCCGCTGATGTGATGCGGAGACGACTCGTAGAGCTGGGGCACATACAGGACCTGCCTGCAAGGAAAGTGCGGGCATTCGTCATGACGCTTCTCCTTATCTGCCCGATGCTCATGGTATTTCAGATCGTGGAGGCTCCGCGTGATGGCGGCCCTTATCCTGGAGTGCTAAGGAGCAGAGGAAAGATGCGCATATTTGAGCCATGGGGCGAAGAATCATCCCTGAAGGGAACAACCATAGCCATCGCCTTTGAACCTTCGGGCGAACGACAGTTCATAGAGGGAACTACCGTAGCAATCCTCACAAGAGAAGCCGCCGACGAACGCTTTTGTAGAGTCCATGCGACGAAGCCGTCTCAGGCCTTCCGTCAGGACTACTCTGCCAAGTCCGAGTCGGCGGTGGGCGGGCACAGTGGCCAGTGGCTCGACGTAGGCGCTGAGGGTTACGTCATCGAACCAGATAGTGCAGTACGCGGCTATGGCCCTCCTTC
This sequence comes from Bacillota bacterium, assembly GCA_028709305.1. Classification (GTDB taxonomy): domain Bacteria; phylum Bacillota; class DTU025; order DTU025; family DTU025; genus UBA10085. Next base: position 1,762 of record JAQVXE010000178.1, read on the forward strand.
ATGAAAGCCCAGCCCCGATGCGTAGCAGCGTTCCAAGAGTTCCAGGCCGTTTCTGAGCGAGCGAATTGTGTAGCCCGGGGCCACTGGCGCGTCAGGCACAGGGAGGTCCAGGGCGCGCGACATCGCGTAGAAGTCGTGGTAGCCCATTCTCCTGGCGGCCTTGTTCCTTGCCTCTACAAGCTCAATTACTTTGGGGGGTTGCTTCCCGCCCGATCTGCTTTGATGCTTCCCAGGCTCGGCGTCGTCTTGGAGTATCTATAGCCAAGCGATATGGGAGTGAACACCTCACCCAGGGGGTTTGCTTGCGCTCGGAAGTGCCAGTTGCTGATGGAAGTGGCCTCACTCACAGCCGAGCTGATCCTGTAACCCTCTTCATTTTGGCGGAGCGGGGTGACCCACTGGTTGGTCGCTTTCGAGGGCAGGTGACCCACCCTTGGGTCGCTTCTGAGATTATCGGCCCACTGATGGGTCAATCGGGCCACCGAACCTCCTATTCGGCGTGAGCCCAAGTGCTTCCGGATAATGTCAGCGCATGTAGCTGGTAATATGATTGGCGATGCCGTAGCATCGCTTTCCTCTTCACATTCCCAGACCCCGCTGACCCGCTGGCGGGTCAATTTTGGGGCAAGTGACCTATCCATGAGTCATTTCCTGGAATATCGACTCACTGGTGGGTCGGTCAGGTGATAGAGCCTCCTATTCCACGCCGGCCCAAATCTTCCCAAGGAATGGCAGCCGCTATAGCTGGGAATACAAGCAGCGATACCGCAGCATCGCTTGCACCTTCATTTCTGTTGGGCAAGGTGACTCACTGGCGGGTCGATTTCTGGGAAAGTAACCCGCCCATGGGCCAATTATGAAGAATATCGACCCGCTGATGGGTCACCCGGTTAAGTAGTTGCCTTCATCGCCAGATCTCCATCCCAAACTCCCATGGTCGCACTCACATGTGCATTCAAGTGCCTGAAATCGCCATCAAACTAGGTGGCACAGGGTTCGAAGCCGTCGGCGACTATCCGCTTCAGGCGGAACGCATCGCCTCGGAGGCTCGTGATTCAACTCAGTTAAGCCTTGAGCGAACATTGAGTTACCATAACCCACATGTGGAATAACAGCTCACGGAGTCTGCCTTTGCTTCAGCCCAAAGCCATTGATTACACTGCTTGGCAGACCACGCAGTAACAGTGCATCAAAGGAGCAGAAGTATCCACCCTGAACGGTCAATTATCCTATTGCGCCGCAGGGTGAGAACTTCAAAGACTGCTTTGGCGCCGATATGCTCCAGGTCATCCTGTGGGACCACAAAT
>JAQVXE010000061.1:0-7906 GCA_028709305.1 Bacillota bacterium
ACTCCTCTGCATTGGGTATTGTTGCAGAGAGCCCGAGCAGCCTCATTTGCTCAGGCATGAATATGATTGATTCCTCCCACACAGTGCCCCGCTCTTCATCTGCGATGAAGTGGATCTCGTCGAATATGACGTGTGAGACACCATCTAGGGCACGGGGGCTCAGATGGAGCATGTTGCGGAAGATCTCCGTGGTCATGATGAGTATCTGAGCAGACGGATTAATGGCTATGTCTCCCGTAATGATGCCCACGTTTTCCTCGCCCAAAAGCCGCTTGAACTCCTTGAACTTCTGGTTCGACAAAGCTTTGATTGGCGCGGTATATATGACCCTGCTTTGCTCGTTGTACATCCGTTCGATAAGATAGTCCGCCACCAATGTCTTACCTACACCTGTAGGAGCGGAAACGAGGACTGACCTTCCCGCCTTCAGATGCCTGATGGCTTCCTTCTGGAAGGGGTCAAGCTTCAATCCCCTGTACTCTTCGGGCACCGGCGCGCCCTCTTGCCCAGCGTCAGAAGCCGCACTGCCGGGCGAGGTGATCACTACGGAAAACAGCGGATCCTTGCCCGAGCCGAAATGGGGTGCCGCATGGCGTCGTGGCTTCCTTCCCGCCTTGCCAGCACCACGCGATCCGGACATTCTTGAACCTTTCACATTACGTCCCCCAGCTGCATCTGGCTGCCGCTTCTGCTTGCCGGCGGTCCGAGTCTGCGATCGACCGCGCCTTTTGCGCGACGGCTTGTTCTTGCGCGCCTTGGAATTTATGCGATCCTGCATCAACTTATCACCTCAGTAGGTATAGCACGGCCCAAAACTCGCTCTATTCCTGTAGGCAAGCCCAAGCCGCCATCTTGAGTATACAGGTTCCCGATGTGCAGGACAATGAAACCCGAGACATTCGAGAACGCCTGCGTATTCTCAGTGCACCACTTGCGTCTAGTACAGCCCCACTCCGACCCCGACTATTCAGAACCCCCCAAGCCAAAAGGGCCCTCTGCGCCGCCCAGGTTACCTCCTCACTTGTTTGCAGGAGGGAGGACTTGGCTTTCGCCTGAGGAATTGCTCGGAGAGGGATATGGAAGCTGTGCAGGCAAGGCCTATCCCGGAGTGGAGGTCGTAGAGATGGACCCGATGGTGGAGAGACTGGCTGATATTCTTGTAGGATACTCCGTTGATGTCAGAAGCGGGGATGTAGTAATGATCAGCGCAGATCCTGACGGTTTGGCGCTTGTGCAGGAGGTGTACAGAAAAGTCCTGCAGCGAGGGGGATTCCCCAGGCTAAGGATGTCGGTGCCGGGAGCAGCACGAATCTACTATGAGGAGGCCTCCGACGAGCAGCTCGGGACATTGCTCCCCATTGACCTAGCAGAATACGAGGCATCAGATTGCCTGATCAGCATATCTGCGCCTGCCAACCTGTCGGAAATGGCGAATGTAAGCCCTGCGAAATTATCGAAACGGCAGCGCACGATGCAACCCATATCTGATTGGGTTATGAAGAGCAACGTTAGGTGGTGCGGCTGCAATTTCCCGTGCAATGCCCTTGCCCAAAAGGCCGAAATGTCGCTGGCGGAATATGAGGAGTTTGTGTTCGGGGCTACAAACATTGATTGGCCGACGATCTCCCGCAGGCAGGAAGAGATTGTCTCGCTTTTCAGCAAGGGCCGCGAGGTGCGAATCGTCGGCGAAGGAACGGATCTTAGGTTTTCCATAGCCGGCAGGCCAGGCATAAACTGTGATGGACACTACAACATGCCCGACGGCGAGGTTTTCTTCTCTCCTGTTGAGGACTCAGCTGAGGGCCACATAACGTTCAGTTTCCCCGGTATCTACATGGGCCGCGAGGTTGAGGGGATCCGCCTTCAGTTTTCCGGAGGCAAAGTTGTGGAAGCCCAGGCCGACAAGAACAAAGAGTTCCTCTTGGAGATGCTCGATACTGACTCAGGCGCAAGATACATTGGAGAGTTCGGCATAGGCACGAACCCGGGGATAACCAAGTTCACTCGCGACATTCTCTTCGACGAAAAGATCGGCGGAACTGTCCACATAGCCCTGGGACAATCATATCCGGAAGCCAAGGGCACTAACGAATCGGCAGTTCATTGGGACATGATCACAGACCTTCGGGAGGGTGGCGAGATCCAACTGGACGGCGTCGCCGTTCAACGTAACGGACTCTTCCTGAAGTAGGGTCACACATCGCACAATAATGCCTCGGCAGGCATTCCAAAGCCCGCCGAGGCCGCATCTGCATTGCGAATTCCGCTAGATGGTTAGGCCAGGGGCCCACACCCCAGGCTCCGGCACTACGAGTCATCCTCCAGCCATTGGAGTGAGAAGGATTATCGTCTCTCCATTGCACAGCTCGTACGAGAGGGGCACAGATACGCCCCCGGCCACCACTCTCATTATTAACTCTTTCTTGATGCCTTTAGCCGTAAGCATGTCAGAAACTCGCTCTCCGGGAGCGAATTCGTATTCGAACTCCTCCCTGGGATCAGGAAAGTACTCCCTGGCATGCCCATGGACTATGACTTTCACTTTCACGTCTGCTGCCAGCTCCTATTCGCAAGGCCAAGCCCGTCGGCCCGCAAACTGCCGCCACAAGCTGAATCCAGCCTACAGAATCTTCGCCCGCTCAAGGTCATGTATGCATGTCTCCAAGCCAAGCTCCTCCAAAGTTTCTCGGGTGGGGGTCCCGTTTTCATCCCATCCCCGGAGCTCGTAGTAGTCGTCGAGCATCTCGTCGAGCTGCTCTTTCTTTATGAGCTTGCCCTTGGCGGGCCCTGTCGGGATGGGCTCTTCATAGAATCTTGCAGGAGGATAGTCAGAGGCCCGGCTGAAATCGGGCAGCTCCAGGAATGCCCTGGTCCTCGTCAGGTTCCATACCCTGTCGGTGGCATCATAGAGCTCCTTTTCTGTGATCTTTCGGCCTGTTACGGCCTCAAACATCACAGGGTAATAGTCAAACTCGAATCCGATCTCCACCCACTGAAGCCGGCAGCACCCCAATAGGTCAAAGGAAGGCCTTATCCGCTGGAGTTCGATGACCTTGGCCGCCTTGCCTTCAGTGCTTTCGCGCCCCTTGGCCACGTCGTAAGTTATGGCCCAAGCACGGTTGTGGTGCGCGCCTATGTCGCATGTCATGTAAGCTAGCATCATTGCCGGCGCCCACCTGGCCTCGTACCCGCTCCACTCCAGTCCCTTGATGTGGATGGCAAACCTCTCAGAACCCTGTCCGAACTTTTCGGAGGCAACTTTCACTCCATCCGCCAGTATGTCGCCGATACCTTCGCGCCTTGCGATCTTCTCAGCTAAATAGACGAAGGAATCGATGTCGCCCCACTTTACGGACCTGCCTATCTGTTCTTCTGTGATTATTCCGCGTTCAGCGCATTCCAGGGCGAATCCAATTACATTGCCCCCTGATATAGTGTCAAGCCCCAGTTCGTCACAGACATAGTTCGCATAGGCCACTTCCTCTATGGTCGAAAGCATGCAGTTGCCGCCGAGAAGAGCCACGGTCTCATATTCCGGCCCTTCCACATATGCAGACTTCTTCCCCACCGTGGTGCGAGAGTATTTGCCGCAAGGCGTCGGGCAACAGAAACATCCCTTGTCAGTCAGCCATATGCGCTCTTTCAGGGCCTCCCCGCCAATCTCCTCATGGTCGTCAAAATACGTTGTGGAGAAGTTTTTCGTTGGAAAGGCTCCGACTTCGTTGACCCACGGAGTCACGCCGGGAGTGCCCAGAGGAGTCCATTCACGGAATCCAGGCTTCTCGAAGCAGCCGTAGAACATCTTCTTTCCGTATTCCAGAACTTTCTCAGGATCGGCAAGGGGCACCGACTGGCTTCCCCTCACTGCAATGGCCTTGACTTTCTTAGATCCCATTACAGCTCCTATCCCGCACCTTCCTGCCTGGCGTCCGTAATCGTGGGATACGCAAGCGATGTTGACCATGTTTTCGCCTGCAGGGCCGATAATTGCGATCTGGAAGTCCTCTCCCAGATCGTCCTTTATCATCTTCTCAGCGACTGAAGACCCCTTGCCCCAGTACTTCGATCCATCTACTATCTCAACCTTGTCATCATCTATGACTACTACGGATGGGCGATTGCCCATTCCCTCCAAGATGATAGCGTCATAGCCTGCATATTTTATCTCAACCGAAAAGTGACCCCCCATGTTGGCATCTCCCATGATACCAGTAGCGGGAGATTTGGCCCCGAACTGGACTTTCCCCGACGAAGGCATGAATACGCCTGACAGGGGCCCAGGGGCCACAACGACCTTGTTGTCAGGGCCCAGAGGATTTGCACCCACAGGAACTTCATCATAAAGTATCTTCTGGACGAATCCGCGACCGCCTATGAAATCACGGGCCATCTCCGGATCAGTCGGCTCCGAATGAGCTGTGCCGTGAGTGAGATTTACCCTCAGGATCTTCCCCATATATCCTCCTCGCATATTATCTGCCTCCTTCCCCCGAATCTAAGTCGTATATTGCGCCGGTCGGGCACACATCGACGCAGGCACCGCATGAAATACATTTTGATGGCACATCCTCGCCCTTGCGCACTATCATCACGCCATGAGGACATGCCTTCACACACGCATGACATCCTATGCACACATCTTCGTCAATCCTGTAGACGCCGTCTGTTTCAGTGATAGCGTCAACAGGGCAGACCGCTGCACATTCTCCGCACTGGGTACAGTGCTTGATTTCATACCTGCCCGGCGCCGGAAAATGCGCTTCGATCGCCAAAAGGCCCATTTTGGGGTTGTTCTCACGAAATACCGATAGCGAACATGCAAGTTGGCACACCCTGCACCCCGAACAGAGTGCGTGTTTGGCCGCAAGCTTCATCAAGTACGCCTCCCCGCAAACTCGGATGTTGGCACGACTGTTGCCACCAATTAACTACTACATCCATTACTGAATACCTTTTTGTCAATCGCGCAGACCTACCAAAACAGCGGCATCCTGCAATATCCGAGCCGACTTCTGGAAGTTCTCGCATTCTTCCTGTGTAAGGGGGATATGGAGCAGTCGATCGACCCCTGTGCGGTTAATAACTGCCGGCAACGAGAGACATATATTGTCGGCCCCGCAAAAGCCGTCAATCAGGCAGGAGACGGTCATTACTGCGTTCTCATCGCGAAGTATGGCCCGAGTTACTGCCGCAAGCGCGAGGGCTATGGCATAGTAGGTAGCGCCCTTTCTGTCTATGACGGCATATGCCGCATCGCGCACGTCTTCGAAGATGCGGGTTCTGATCGATGTGTCGCACGCTCTTCCGCACACAGGGCAATACTCATCCAGGCGGAGTCCTGCAATGTTTGCTGTGCTCCATAATGGCACCTCAGAGTCTCCATGCTCCCCTATGATGTATGCGTGGACATTTCCTGGAGCAACTTTGCAGTGCTTGCCGATGAGCTGCCTGAACCTGGCACTGTCGAGCAGCGTACCTGAACCTATGACTCGATTTGCGGGAAATCCGGAGAACCTGATCGCTGCATACGTCATGAGATCTACGGGGTTGGTCACCACCAGGATTATCGAATCCGGACTGGCCGCAGCGGCTTTGGGGACTATGTCTTGGAAAACCTCTGCGTTTCGCTTGGCAAGGTAGAGCCTGGTTTCGCCCGGCTTCTGCGCCGCACCAGCGGTTATCACCACGATATCCGAATGTGAAGTCGCCTCCCAGTCTCCGCTTCTGATGATTACCGGAGGTGCGAAGGGAGCCCCGTGTGATAGATCCATAGCTTCCCCCTCAGCCCGGGAGACGCGGGCATCGAGCAAGACTATCTCTGAGGCCGCCCCGCTCATCATCAACGTATAGGCATAGGTCGATCCTACAAGGCCTGCGCCGATCACAGAGACTTTGTTGCGACGCCTGGCATGGACCCGATGTTTCACGTTTCCTCCGCTCCTTTGCCCAATGGTTCAGGAATATCCTCCCCCGCAAGGCATAAGAAAACGCGCCCCCTCCACCCAATGGCAGAGAGGGCGCTTGCGCTCGCATAGACTGCCCCTTACTCTACTAGCTACTCCTGCTGCGTCTCCAACATGATGATTTCCATAGTGTAGTGGGTGTCTCGCTCGGCCATGGGATAGCTAAACGGCCCCACTTGAACATATCCGGTCTTGCTTACAGTCACGTCGTACATATCACACTTGAGCCTGGCTGGAGTAACCCAGTCTCCATTTTCGTCAGTGAGGCAGTTCAGGCCGTAATCGGGATTGGAGACTGACTTGAATGTCACTACCGCTCCCTTTATCCCTACAACACTCTCGCCGTCCTCCGCACGCTCGACCACACGGCCGCCGGCGGTGGCCCATCCTCCGAAATACAGGGTGCATCCACTCAACACTATACACATCATCACAACGGCTGTGGCAACAAAAGCGCGCTTCATGTAACTACGCCTCCATGGTTCGAACTTATGCGCAAGATTTCGTCATGTTCTCCGATTATCCTGCACCCTAACATAACGCCATGGGTTCAACGAGCCGATCCATCCTTGCTCATCGCGGGCACGGCCGAATTAGGCCCTCTCGAACTTCGCTGTGAAGTGGCGCAGAACAGGGGCCTCATAGGTAATGCGAAGTCCCCTGATGGAGCTGCGCCTCTCGAGAATCCCTTCGAAGGCCCTTGCTACAACAAGCATGTGCCTGTCAGTATATACACGCCGCGGAATGGCCAGCCTCACCAATTCAAGCTCTGGATAGATGGTCTCACCTGTTGCCTCGTCCGTTCGCGCGAAAGCGCACGTCCCCAACTCCACGCCGCGGACTCCGCCTTCAACGTAAAGCTCCACAGTTAGTGCTTGAGCAGGGAACTGGGATTGGGGAATATGGGGCAGAACTGCCTTGGCATCAATGTATACGCCGTGGCCGCCTGCAGGCGTTATTACCGGCACTCCCCGTTCCAACAGAAGATCGGCAAGGTACGCTATCTGGCCGATGCGGTCCTCGAGGTAAGCGTCATCCAGCACTTCCGAAAGGCCTTGTGCCATCGCCTCAATATCACGTCCGGCAAGGCCGCCGTATGTTACATAGCCCTCAAAGGGTATCTCCCATTCGATGGCCTTGTTGTAAACCTCCACATCGCGCATTGCGGCGAACCCACCGATGTTGACAAGTGCATCCTTCTTTGCACTCATTATGCAGCCATCGCCGTAGGAGAACATCTCCTGTGCAATCTCGAGCAAGCTCTTGTTCTCATATCCAGGCTCACGATTCTTAATGAACCAGGAGTTCTCGGCGAATCTGGCGCAATCAAAAAATAGCGGCACATTGTGCTTGTGCGCTATCTTGCTAGCACCCCGAATATTCGCCATGGATACTGGTTGTCCGCCGTTGCTATTGCATGTAACTGTCATTAGGACAAATGGAACCTTCTCGGGTCCGTGCGCCGCGAGCTCCCGATCTAGAGCTTCAAGATCAATATTGCCCTTGAACGGTTCCCTGCTTTCGACCATGTATCCTTCCTGGCGCAGTAGATTTACGGGCTCCGCGCCTCTGAGGAGGATATGACCCATGGTGGTATCAAAGTGCATGTTTCCAAGGACAATATCGCCATCTTTGACAAGCGTAGTCATGATAACATGTTCGGCGCCTCGCCCTTGATGGGTAGGAATCACATGTTCGTACCCGGTGATCTCACGAACAACATCCCGGAACCGATAGAAGCTCTTGCTTCCAGCATAGGCCTCATCTCCGCGCATGAGGGCCGCCCATTGCGTATCGCTCATTGCAGGGGTTCCACTGTCAGTAAGAAGATCGATGTAAACATCTTCTGATCTGAGACTGAAAACGTTGTACCCGGCATCCTTGATTTTCTCGACTCTTTCCTCCCTCGTAGTCATCTTGATCGGTTCAACCATCTTGATTCG
>JAQVXE010000061.1:8006-12603 GCA_028709305.1 Bacillota bacterium
TCGCTTCTATCCACGGCTTGGGCGTGTAGCGCAGCCAGAGCCCAGCCTTGATAGTATCCTTAACACTCTCCGGCTCGGCGCAGCCCAAGGCGAATGTGCGCGAATCGTATGCTATCGCATCCAATCCGCCGGTAAGCGAGGCATTTAGGATAGGGTGAGAGAGAGACAATGACGCCTCAAGATCGCGCTTCTTAGGACCTGCAATATCCCTGATCGATTGACTCCATCCTGCCTTGGCCGCGTATTTTCCCTCTCCTATGCTGCCGGCGCCTGAAACCGAAAGGATGCTCAGAGTATCACTGAGCTCGCCAACATGATCTATGGCAATGGAACGCATTGCCCTGGCCCCCACGTCCACAGTGCTCTGCCCCATTTTCACCGGAAATGCCGACTCGATTGAAGCAACGTGGTTCGTCCTGGTGTAGCTGGGATTAGGTTCATCATCCGAGTTTTCGTGAGAGACCACGTATTTCCCCTTAATAAGCTGCCCCTGCCTGGCAATGAGCGTCAGTTGCGCTTCCGCCGAACTCTTCACGTTTTGTGCAGGCTCCGAACCATCCATGTTGTCAGCAGCAAACGTCCCGGTTACGGCAAAACGCACGGCATGCCCACCAGAGCTCCGCATCACATTCCCTGACCACGAAGCGGAGGTTTCAGTTGTGCCCCCTGCCTTGCCTGAAACTGCCGGGCTTAGTGAAACAAACTCCTCACTGGTGTACTGGCTCGTCAGCGACATGGTACCGCCAAAAGCAGAGAACCTGGCGCCTACTAGCGCAGTATACCCTCTTTTCTCTGCAAGGTTGTCCTTGGATCCGACAAGCTCTCCCGTAACATCAAAAGGCCCCAGAACAGCCCATATCTGCGCTCCGCCCATGTGAACATCGAAGCCGTCTCTCTCACCTGACAGCCCCCGCAATGACAGGCCGATCTGTTTGCCGACACCGGCGTCAATAGAGCCTCCCCTGACATGGTATGAGCTCATGCTCAATCCCGAGCTCACTGTATTTGTCCCGTAGAATCCTGTCACCGTGCCAGAAACCCTACCCAAGGTGCCCCATGCGCTTCCAACACCCCCATACAAAGACCTGCCCGCCAAGTACAGCCCCGACATGGTGGGAATATAGGTATCTCCAACTTGCAAGGAGGCCGCGGGCGCCTGCAATGTGAGACTCCATCTCTCGATCCATTCGCCCCAGGGCCCCAGTATTAGCGCATTGCTTGGAATTCCCCAGCTTGCTCCCGATACTTTGGCCTTCGCTCCCACCTTCAATAGACCCACGTTTCCGAGGATAGACAGATTCGTCGTGTTTTCAACCCTGAGCGTATTCTGCCAGTAGACCTTGAAGGTAGAGTTTCCTCCGTACTTCCACTGCCCCTCACTCGCCCTGACTCCGCTCGACGGAAGACAAAGAAGCCCCATAACTGCAAGAGCAATAGCGACTGTCAAGCTATGAAACCTTGAGGCATGTCGAGGTTTCCCCATGAACATATACCCCACCCTTCGGCTGAGCGTCTATACATATGCCGCGTAGTTTCCGTAATCCTCTTTATTCGCTGGTATCAAATACGTCATGGCTTACAGGTTCTCCTGCGCCGTACCAAAAATCACCCGGGTGACCCCCCACGCCTCCTACAGCCCAGCAAAGAGCAGGAGGCCTGGTTGATGCCAGACCCCCTGCAATTCTTACCTATTATTGATTGTTGCCCTTCTTCTGCTGCCCAAGGGAAGCTTCCACTACCCTTCTGAGAAGCGCAGACCGCTTCCTTAGAAGGAATAGCCTACTGTGAATGCGACCTCGGTGCCTGCTACACCGCCTGTGAGGCCCATGGAGGCATCGACTCCCAGAAAGAGCGGATCCGAAAGAGCCATGCGGGCTCCCGCAGTCGCCACAAGTCCTCCGCCGGGAACATCAAGCCTCTGCCTGAACATCAGGCTGCCATGGAGCCCAAGACCTGTCACTCCGAGCTTCTCAGCAAAAACCCCTGCCGAAAGTGCCTGGGACGTGTAGACGTGGTCCCCTACAAGTTTTCCCTCGAAGACCGGGCCTGCGACTACAGAGCTCCTGTACAGAGCCATCTTGTACCTTCCCGACACATCGTAGCCTCCGGGAAGCACCGTGTAGGACCCTTCAACTGACGAACCCCGACCCAGATCATAGCGTCCCCCCAACGTAAAGTTGAGTTGGCCGTCACGAGATGCGTAGCCTGCAGAAAGATGGGTCGCACCGGCCAGCCCGCTAGAAACAATAAGGATCATAGCCAGAATCATCGGCACTGCATACTTCTTCATGATGTCTCCTCCTTCGTTGCACGTATGCCAGCGGCCCACATTGCTGCCGCCTGCCTCAGTTAACAAGCAATTCCACCATTGATGAGCTGGGCCGCCCCAACGGGCGGCCCAGCAACTGCCTAAGATAGCTGCTCTCGAGAGTAGCCCGTTCTTGGGCTCTTAGAACGTATACCCGACACCAATCGAGAAGAGAGGCTGCTTCTTGACGTACTCGATCTGGCCCTTAACCGCGATCTTGTCGGTGAGCTTGAAGTTGATTCCGCCAAGCCCGCCTATGCCCTTCTCCTGCATCCAATACATAGCCTGCCCGTAAATAGTCCCCGTCTCGCCTAGAGGCTGCTCGGCGAAGATGCCCGCACCGTAATCAAGCTTGCTGGGCTCTTCTTCAGCCTGTTGCGGCCCGACTTCTTCCTTGGGAATGATGAAGTTGTTGTTGTAGTTGACGCCCGCAACTGCACCAAGCTTCAGTGCATCAAAGCTGGTCAGAGCGTACTTGCCATAGACGCCTGCAAAGTAAGTGGTATCGAACTTGGGCATGGTCCACTCCGTTGCTGCCGGATCTTCAGTTGACTCCTCAACCTTCGTGAACTCAACATAACCATTTGCGGAGAGCGTAAGCTTCTCCATTACGTCAAAGTCGAGGCTGAGCGTGCCGATTATCCCCTTGGGATCCTCTGCACCGGCTATGGCCTTGATTCCCAGTCCGCCGCCAACATAGTTTGCTGCAGAAGCGAACGTGCTAGCCGCGAAGACCAGTACTAGGGCTAGTCCTAGAATTGATGTCTTCTTCATGTATACCCCTCCTCAGTGACAAGGTCTTGCCTTCATATTCTAGCCAGCAACGTAAACTCCTTTGAGCAGACGCAAAGAAAGCATGCTAGAGTCGGATTTTTTGCTATGGCATGGCACAAAACTCCTCTTCCACATTCCAACATTCCTACACCCCTGCCATTTGGTGCATAGAGAGGAGTTTTCTCATTCATAAAGAAACTTCCAATTAGCATGTGGCACAGGTGTGCTCAAGAAAAAGGAGGATCAACATGCCCAGAAAGTCCAAACTGAATCTGTCCATAGCCGTCATCGTTATGGTTCTTGTGGCCGTATTAGGGTTGTGCGGCGCTGCATTTGCAGCAGAGGGCAGGACCAATATCACGATACTCCATGTCAACGACGTACATGGACGCATGGAAGCATTCGTTCCCTCAGGTGGGACTGACAAGATCGGCGGCATGACGAAAATTGCCGCGTACGTTGAAGAGCTTCGCAAGGATCCCGAAGCCAATGTGCTTCTGCTTTCAGCAGGCGACATGGTCCACGGTACCAACATAGTAAACCTCTTCAGCGGAATCCCCATGGTGGAAGCCATGAACGAAATAGGCTTTGCAGCCATGGTTCTTGGGAATCACGAATTCAACTACGGGCAGGAAGCCCTGAAGGCCCTCGAGGCTACAGCGAACTTCCCGTTTTTGGCCACAAACGTGGTCTATGCAGACTCGGGCGAGGGATTCGTGAAGGACTCATTCATCGCTGAAAGCGATGGAATAAGGATAGGCATCTTCGGCCTCAGCCCGCTTGAGACCCCTATCGTCACCCATCCGAAGAATGTGATAGGCCTGAAATTTGCCGATCCAATTGAGACTGCCAAAGTAATCGTTCCCGAGCTCCGGGCCGAGGCTGACATAGTTCTTTGCATCTCCCACCTCGGACATGCTGCCGACTTGGATCTCGCCACGGCGGTTCCGGGCATAGACATCATCGTAGGCGGACACTCGCATACCGAAATCCCCCAGCCTGAGCTTGTAGGAAAGACCATTGTGGTACAGGCAGGCGAGTGGGCAAAGTATCTCGGAATGCTGGAAATTGAAGTAGTAGACGGAAAGATTGAAAGCTACAATGGCCAGCTTGTTGCGATGGACGCAACCGTTCCAAGCTCAGGGCCTGACGCCGCAATCGAAGCAATCATAGGCGGGTATAACCAGGCACTTGAGGACAAAATGGCCGCAGTTGTGGGGCATACAGAGGTAGCCCTCGACGGCGAGCGCGCCCATGTCCGAACTGGCACAACCAACCTGGCCAACTTGATCACCGACGCCATGAGGGGAGCAGCCGGCGCCGACATCGTCATTACGAACGGCGGCGGAATCAGAGCCAGCATCACTGCGGGCGACATTACAATGGGTGACATCTACACTGTTCTGCCCTTCGACAATACCCTGGTAGTGATCGAACTGAGCGGTAAGGCTATCCTGGCCGCACTGGAGCATGGAATAGGCAGTTACCCGAGCCAGGCCGGCTCTTTTGCCCAGG
>JAQVXE010000007.1 GCA_028709305.1 Bacillota bacterium
TTTGCGCGGTACACAATGGCCATCCCGCCTTCGCCTATGGTGTCGAGTATGGAGTATCTTCCTCCCAGAATCTCACCGGTCATCTGCTCACCTCCCAGTTCCGGTCTTAGAGTCAAGAGCTACTTTCAAGATGTCGCCACCTAGGGGTGCGGCTGCAGACCCGCCCGCTCCAGCATTCTCCAGTACTATCGCTACTGCAATCCTTTGGCTGCCATCTACACCAAACCCGGCAAACCATGCATGGGGGCTGCCGTGAGGGTTCTGCGCAGTTCCAGTCTTGCCTCCAATATCATAGCCCCATCTCGCTGCAGAGCGAGCGGTCCCGCGCTTCACCGCCTGAATCATCCCGTCGGCAACCACATCAGCCGATGAAGGTGTGATGGCGGCTGCAAGCGCCTTTGCCCTGGTTGTCATGACGGGAGTCCCGTCAGCCGCAGAAACACTGGCTACAAGATGGGGTCGCATCATTACTCCCTTGTTTACAACAGCCGCCGCCATCATGGCTACATGCATCGGAGTGACAAGGAGATCCCCCTGGCCTATAGCCAACTGCCCGATTGCGTCACCACTGACGCCAGCATCTCGCACCTTAAGATTTCCCGGCGGTGTCGGAACATCCAATGGAATGCTCCTATCAAAGAAGAAACGTCGCAGCTGGTCATGGAGTTTCGGCCCCAGCCTGATTCCAAGTTCCACAAACGCTGTATTGCACGATACCGACAGAGCATCCCGTAGATCTACCCTTCCATGGGCTCCGGCAGGATCGTGGATAACGGTGCCTCCGGCTCTTGCAAAGCCCTCACACTCGTATATCTCATCTGGGCTCGTCACTCCACAATCGAGCGCTATCGCGGCCACAGCCATTTTTATGGTAGACCCTGGCGGATACATCCCGCACGTAGCGCGACAAACCAGAGGCGAATCATCTCTCGACACTATGCTATCCCAAGCAAGCTCCAATCCTTTCATAGAGTACCACGGGCTGCTTGCAACAGCAAGGAGTTCTCCGGTTGCTGCATCGACTACGATTGCAGCGCCCCTGCGTCCCCTAAGCGCTGACTCACATGCCTTCTGGATGTCAACATCGATCGTCAACCGGACTGTGCAACCGTAGTCAGGCTGGTCTATGAGAGTCGACAGCACGCCCGTCATGTCATACGGCCCGCGCCTGCCCGAAAGCCATACATCATACGCAGCCTCAAGCCCCGACTTGCCAAGAATGGGGCTGGCATAGCCCACAAGCGGAGCCAGGGAATCCGGCCCACGGTACACTCGCATTGAAAGCCCAGGTCCAACAGAATCACATATTACATTCCCATTGCGATCCAGGATCGATCCGCGAACCACATCTCTCTCGAGATTGGCCATGCGAGGATTCTCCGGGCTGGTAGCGAGTTCATCAGCCGTTATTGCCTGGTAGTATGTTGCTGCAACAACCAAAATGGCACACCCTGCAATCCATGCCTGCAAGAGCCTGAGTATCCTCTGGTTCAACTTGGACCGCCCCCACACGCTGCAAGACGGCGCCGTGTTGAGCCCAGGAGTATCCCAACGATCGCAAGGCTCGTAACCATGGAGGTCCCTCCGTAGCTTGCCAGCGGAAGCGTGACGCCTGTAAGCGGCAGCACTCCCAGATTCCCTCCGATGATGACAAAGGCCTGTACAGCTACTATATTGGCAGCGCCCACGGCACCCAATGCCCAGTAACTTGAGCCTGCGCGCCTAGCACATGAATAGCCATGCCCTACCATCAAAAAGTAGATAGCTATCAAACCAAGGGCTCCAGCTAGCCCGATCTCCTCGCCAGACGCCGAAAACAGCATATCAGTTACTGCCGCAGGAATCAGCCAAGGAGATCCGCATCCATAGCCCCGCCCGAAAATCCCGCCGCTGGCCAGAGCGTAGAAAGACTGGGCCATTTGGTACCCTGAACCTGTTGCGTCGGCCCATGGATTGAGCCACGACACGAACCTGACTCCAATGTGGGGAAAGACCTGGCCTGCCACGATCACGGCACCTGCTCCGATCCCTGCCGACACCAGGACCATCACTCTGTTGCCAGTGGCCACGTAAGCCATTGCCACGCATGATATGTATATGACCATTGCAGTTCCTACATCGCGCTGAGCTACAGTAAGGAGCACTACGGCCCCCCACATCAAGATGGCCCGCCGGGCTTCAGCACAACCCCATATTTCCCTTGCCGGTGCGCGGGTTTTCGTCGCAGGATCAGCCGTGGACAACCTGGAAAAGCCGTCTGCCCCTGCGAGTATACATGCGATCTTGGCCACCTCAGAAGGCTGGAAGCCCATGTCGCCCAAGAATAGCCATGATCGAGCCCCTCCCCGTTCCTCGCCTACGATCAAGGTGAGCACCAGAAGGGCAATGGATCCGACCAGGGCCAGGAACCCCAAGCCTTCCAACTTTCGTCGGCTCTGGCAAACAGCAAAAAGCACCATGATAGCAGTTCCAAGCCATATGAAACCCAGCTGGCGCAGGCCGAGGTCAGGCCTGAGCCTGTACACTGTGGGGTAACCCATCACTACCGCAGCCCCGACCAACGGCAGCAGCACTTCATCTCCCTCGAAATGCCCGGCGGCAAAGAGAAGATGCGCCAAAGCAAATGGTACAGACGAGGCAAAGCAGTAAGCTACTTCCAGCCCAACAAGCTTTCCATTTCCGCCTAGCGACAGCGAGAACCCCGCCATGAGCGACATGAGCATGACTACTCCTATGAGCGACCGTTCAGTATCCCTGGCATGATGCAGAGCAACTGAGGCATTCGGCGCCTGACTGTGCTCTTCCATCATGGCCTGGGCCCCCCTGAATCCGAAGCTTGAGAGCCCTCTATAGCCTCCGACGCCGAGAGACTCGAGGAAGGAATATCAGATTCCTCAGTCCGGACAAGAACTACAGTAATGTTGTCATGTCCGCCACGCGCCCGGGCCAGCCTGACAAGTTCCGTACATGCCTCTCCAGGATCATTCGACATGCTCACCATCTGAGCTATCTCATCATCTGCCACAGTATCGTGCAGGCCGTCTGTGCAGAGTAATACAGCATCCCCGGGCATAAGCTGGTGCTCGCCCGTGTCGATGTCAAGATTCTCAGAAAACCCAAGCGCCCTCGTAATTGCATGTCGCTGTGGATGACATTCCGCTTCTTCAGGGCTGAGCAATCCGGATCTTAGCAACTCGCCCACTACCGAATGGTCATCGGTCAATTGAACGAAGGAATCTGCGCGGAGCAGATACGCCCGGGAGTCGCCGACATGGCCAACTCTTAGGACTCCGTTACAAAGCGTAACAACCGTCAGAGTAGTACCCATTCCCTCGAGCTCATCAAGGTTTCGCGATGCTTGGATCACCCTGCGGTTCGCCTTGTCAATGCAGCTGGCGATGTCGAAATCGACTAGGCCTCTCTCCCCATACTCCAAGGCAACAACTTCTATTGCAATCTCGGATGCTACCTCACCGGCCTTGTGCCCACCCATACCATCAGCCACAGCGTAACATCCGGAAGCAGCAAAATATGCATCCTCGTTACGGTCGCGCACCAGACCCACATCGGTAGCAAACCCAACCAACAAGTCCCTCACCCCATCCAGGCTAGCATGCACAATCTCACACTATGTCATCGACATCAACATCAGGCAAATCGGCCGCTGATGGATCCTTGAAAAGTTGCTGGACGCATGTATAATGGGATCTCCCATCGATCGAGGCATCGAGAACGAGCGCCCGGCAGACGTAGTAAAGGAACATGTACAGCGCAGCTACGCAAGCAAGCCTGAAAGCTGCAAGCGCTACACGGACCATGTCTTACTTACCCCTTTCCTAGCCCCTTCACCGGATCGCGTTCACTCTCACGCCGGCCCCACCTGCGCCTCAGCTGGCCACAGGCTGCATCTATGTCGGCTCCCATTTCACGTCTGACGGTAGTCTCAATTCCTGCAGAACGAAGTATGCTGACAAACACATCGATCGCTTCCCGTGAGGGACGAGCAAACCCAGTCTCCTCCACTGGATTGAGCGGTATGATGTTCACATGGCACAGTGTGCCCCTCACCAGCCTCGCCAGGGATTCGGCATGGGCTCTTGAGTCGTTGACTCCGCCAATCAGGCAGTACTCATATGTAACACGCCTTCCCGTGGAATCCGCATAGTCGGCAGACGCCTCAATCAGCTGGCCAACGGGATAGACCTCATTTATCTTCATAAGCGAAGACCTCGTGCGGTCATCGGGAGCATGAAGGGACACCGAAAGCGTTACCGGAAGCCCTTCTCGAGCAAGCCTGCGTATGCCGGGCACGATTCCACACGTTGAAATGGTAATGCGCCTGTAGCCGATGGAATATCCCCGCTGCCAGTTTATGAGCTTCACGAATTTCAACACGTTGTCGTAATTGGCCAATGGCTCACCGCTTCCCATCATTACGACTGAGCCGACCCGCCTCTCCTGACTACGAGCGGCAGTATCTAAACCCACTGCCAATATCTGATCTACCATTTCGCCACACGTCAGGTTTCTTACAAGGCCTCCAAGGCCTGACGCGCAAAAAGCACATCCCATGGCACAACCCACCTGGGATGAAACGCACAGGCTCAGCCCGTAGTCGTGCTCCATCAGAACCGTTTCGACGGCATTGCCGTCGGCCAACCCTATGAGGTACTTGGTAGTGCCTTCAGCCGAAGACTGCACCGCCAAAACCTCAGGAGCACGCAAAGGACTTGCCTCTGCGAGCACCCGACGTAGGGAGACAGGGAGATTCGTCATCTCGTCGTATGACGTGACTTGCCGACCATGAAGCCACTCGAGAACCTGGTCGGCTCTGTAAGCCGGCTCCCCCAGCGAGGCAAAGAAACTTCTGCACTCTTCGTATGACATGCTCTTTATGTCCACAGTCTTAATCATTCCACCAAACCGCCAGAAATCCTCCGTATTTCGACATCGCACGCAGCAAAGGCGACCCTACCCCGCAGGGAGGATCGCCTCGCGCTCCATTTTCACAGCCGCAGGCTCATGTTGCAAGCAGAGGCATCTTGCCCCACGTGGCGGGCAAGCATTGCCGGCCGGCTGGGGTATGAGCGACATCCAATAGTGGGATGGAGCAATCAGGCACCGTCACGTCTGACATAGGGCTTGCCACTTGCAGCCGGTGGAACCGACCGCCCGATTATTCCTGCCAACGCCGCCATAGTGACGATGTAGGGCGTCATGATCAGGAACTCGCGAGGGATTGCAGTAAATCCCCAGTTCTGCGCAGTCAGCTGAAGTCCATCCGCAAGACCGAATAGGAGTGAAGCCCACATAGCCCCAACCGGCGTCCACCTGCCAAAGATGACTGCCGCCAGAGCTATGAATCCCTTGCCTGCACTCATTCCCTCTCTGAAGAGAGACAGCTGGCCAAGGGATAGGGTGACGCCTCCCATTCCTGCAAGAAATCCGCTCAACATTACACATAAATACCTAATGCCCGAGACGTTTACTCCTACTGTATCGGCAGCCTCCGGGTGTTCGCCACAGGCTCTTATTCTCAAGCCCAGCGGTGTCTTGAAGATCACGATCTGTGCGACTATCACAACTATGAACGCAATGTACACAGGAGGCATGTTCCTATAGAAGATATCACCAAGAAGCGGTACATCTTTCAAAAAAGGGATAGTCCATGACGCAAGGCCGGGAACTGGTTCAGTCTGTCCAGCCCTGTGGAAGATGGCCCTGAGCAAGTAACCTGTTAGGGCGGCTCCAAGTATGTTTATCGCCACGCCTGACACAGTCTGGTTAGCGCGGTGCCTTATGCATACCCATCCATGCAAAGCAGCTACTACGGCTCCAGACAAGGCACCCATCCAAAAGCCAAACCATGCGTTGCCAGTTAGGTGGGAGAAGAGAACGCCCATGAATGAGCCGATCAGCATCATGCCTTCTAACCCTATGTTGACCACGCCCGACCTCTCCGAAAACACGCCGCCCATGGCTGTCAGTATCAGAGGCGCAGCCAAGGATACAGTCGTAGCCAGGGCATCAGCCATGAAATACAGGAACTCCATACTAACGCGTCTCCTCCTTCCCAGCAACGTCCAGCTTCGCCATCCGGCGAATTGGGAGCCAGCCCTCGACAATCCCTTCGGCGGCCACCAAGAACACGACTGAGGCCTGGATGATGCCTGCAGTCTCCTTTGGAACCCTGGCCAACAGCTGCATCATCTGTGAACCTCTGTTCAGCACTCCGAAGAGTGAAGCTGCCGCCAAGATACCGTACGGATTTCCCTTTGCAAGCAACGCTACGGCTATGCCGTCGAATCCAAAGCCTTCAAAAGCGAACAGATCAAGAAACTTGTACTGAATTCCGCACACCTGTATAGCTCCTGCGAGCCCTGCCATTGAACCGGCAATCAGCATTGACCTTGCCATGGCGGTCGAAACGTCAATGCCGGCATATCGTGCAGCTTCCGGATTAAGACCCACCGCCCTTATCTCGTACCCCTTCGTCGTCTTGTAGAGCAGACGATAGATGAGAATGGCTGCAACAATCGCAATGATGATCCCCGAGTTTACCCTGAACTCAGATCCATGCCCGCCCACAAACCTCCATAGCTTGGCAGCGTCTGCGATTTCCGGACTGTACGGAGATGCCAAATTCGGATCCTTGATCGGACCATTGACTAGATAGTGGGAAAAATACAACGCAATGTAATTCATCATGATGCTGTTAACTACTTCATGCACTCCGAATCTAGCCTTCAGGTAGCCTGGAACAGCAGCCCAAAGGCCGCCGGCAACCATTCCCGACAGGATGGTAAGGGGTAGATGGATTATGCGAGGCAGCCCAGTGAGGGCATAACCGACGATGGCAGACGCCAGCATACCCACTATCATCTGGCCCTCTGCTCCAATGTTGAACAACCCTGCCCGAAACGCCACTGCGATTGAAAGGCCCGTGCATATTAGAGGCGTAACATAGACAATCGTCTCCGAAAGATTCACTGGCGAGCCGAAGCAACCGCTTAGCAATGCTCTATAGGCATCAAGGGGATTTGCACCTGTAAACAGCATGAAAACCGCCCCTATTGCCAGCCCTACGAGTACTGCAACAACAGGGACAAGCAGCTCACGCCACCATGCTTTGCTTTTGCTGTTCATGCTCATCTGCTCTCGCCTCCTGCCGCCTTGGGCTGCGGGCCGCGCATTGCTCCTGCCATCATCAAGCCCAGCTCTTCTTCTGTTACAGTGTCGGGATCAACTATCCCAACTATCTCGCCTTCATAGATCACTGCAATCCTGTCTGCCAACGCCATGATCTCATCTAGTTCAAGTGAAACAAGGAGAACAGCCTTTCCGTCATCTCTCGCTTCTATCAGCTTTCTGTGAACAAACTCGATGGCGCCGACGTCAAGCCCCCGTGTGGGCTGAGCGGCCACTATCAACTCAGGCTCCCGCGAAAGCTCTCTGGCAACTATGACTTTCTGCTGATTTCCGCCTGAAAGCGATCCAGCCGCAACCTTCTCGCTTGGAGTTCGCACATCGAACTGCTCAATCAGCCTGCGCGCCTCCGTATGGATGGTCTCCCAATCAAGCTCTCCACGCCTGCTGAACGGAGCTTTGTAGTAGGTTTGCAGTATCATGTTCTCTGCAACTGTAAAATCCAGGATAAGTCCGTGGCGCTGGCGGTCAGATGGTATGTGAACCACCCCGGATTCGAAGACTTGTCGTGGGGGAACTCCAGTCACGTCACAGCCGTTTATCATGACGCGTCCAGATGCTGGCCGGCGCATACCCGTAATAGCCTCAACAAGCTCGCTCTGACCGTTTCCATCAACACCCGCAATCCCGAGGATCTCGCCTGCTCGCACTGAAAACGAAACTCCGCGCACTGCAGGAAGCTGCCTGTGATCGAGCACATGCAATGCATCGACGTCTAGAATGCTCTCGTCTGGGCTTGCAGGGCCCTTTTCAACGACGAGTTCTACGTCACGGCCTACCATCATCCTGGCAAGCTCCTGCTGGCTAGTCTCGGGCGTCGCAACAGTGCCGATTGACTTGCCCCGCCTGAGCACAGTTACATGATCTGATATGTCGAGCACCTCTTTGAGCTTATGGCTAATGAATATGATGGACTTGCCTTGCTCGGTGAGGTTTCGCATGATCTCAAATAGCTCTACTACTTCCTGGGGAGTCAGCACTGCTGTAGGTTCATCAAGCACTAGTATTTCAGCGCCACGAAGCAGCGCTTTGAGTATCTCGACTCTCTGCTGCATTCCTACTGAGATATCCATGACTTTGGCATGGGGGTCTATGGCCAGGCCATACGCCTCTGATATTTCATTGGCCTTGGCAATGGCACTCTCCATGTCCATGAAAATCCCATGTTTCCTCGGCTCAGCTCCCAGCACAAGATTCTCGGCAACAGTAAACGGAGGTATCAACATGAAGTGTTGATGCACCATGCCAATTCCAAGACTAATGGCATCATTGGGCTCCTGGATAGACACGTCTTTTCCATCGACAAGAACCGTTCCCTCGTCGGCCTGGTACAATCCATAAAGGATCTTCATGAGCGTCGTCTTTCCGGCACCATTCTCTCCGAGCAGCGCGTGGATTCCGCCCTTGTTAAGCCTGAAATCGACATGGTCGTTTGCAAGAACTCCAGGAAACTGCTTGGTTATGCCGCGCATTTCTAGCACTGGGACACTCTGGGGCTTACCCATAAAAGTCCCTCCAGTAAGATGGCATTATGATTGGGCGCCAGACCCTGAGGCAGTCGGCGCCCAACCTCAGATTGCATTAGGTTCGCGCTGCTTCATAAGCAACAACCTGACTCACGGTTCTCCGCTTGTTCGAATCAGATTAGAGAACCACAGTCGAAAACCATTGCCACATTCCTTGCCTACTTCTTATATAGCTTGTCTGCGTCGGCAGGGAACTCGGGAACCACGTACTCGCCCCTGGCGATAATTTTGGCCCACTCGAGAGCCTTGGCCGTGGCTGATGCGGATGCCCTGTTGGACTTCTCCGGAGCCAGTCCGACAGCGTTTTCACGCAGGCCCAGAACGACAGTCCGTCCCGTAAAGCCCGGCTTCAGCAACATCTTGGTGCCCTCAAAAACACCAACGTCTACCCTCTTGATCATGGAGTTCAACACGTTGTTAGGAGCCAGATGGTTCTGGTCGGAATCGACACCTATGGCCCACTTGCCGTGATCCTCAGCTGCGCGGATAACCCCGATTCCCGTGGAACCGGCAGCGTGGAACACTACGTCTGCCTTTCTGCCGCGGAACATCGAGTCAGCAACGCTCTTGCCCTTGCCAGGATCATCAAAGACGCCACTGTAGTTCACTATGACGTTCATCTTCGGGTTGGTCTTCCACACTCCCGCTTTATAGCCCGCCTCAAATCTGTGAATCACGGGAATATCCATGCCGCCTACAAAGCCTACAGTGTTCGTCTGCGTGGTAAGCGCAGCAAGTACGCCAACCAAGAAGGAGCCCTCATGCTCCTTGTACAGAATCCCGAGCACATTGGGGATAGCCCTGTATTCCTCTTCGGAATAGCCATGGTCAATGATTCCAAACTTGGTGTTCGGGAACTGCTTGGCCACCTTCTGAACAGCGTCAGCCATCAGGAAGCCAATGCCCCAAACGACATCGTAGCCTTCTCTGGCAAGGCTGGCAAGGTTTGGCTCATAGTCAGACGGTGTATTTGACTCAACATACCGTGTGCCATGGCCCAACTCGTTCGCAAGCCGCTGCAGGCCTACATAAGCCGAGTCATTAAAGGACTGGTCGCCCAGACCGCCAATGTCAAACACAATTCCAACCTTAGGCGCCGGGGCAGCAAAGCCGCTGAATGCGCAACCCACAAGCATCCCCACAGCCAGGAGAATAACTAAGACACGATTAAGAGACTTCATTCAACAATCCTCCCCTAATAAGGTGCTTTGAATCTAGGTCTAGACTTCGCTACATAACGGCCAACTCCTTCCTGAGGAGGGTTGAGTTTCGCTTCCATGTCGCCCCTAATGCTACTCGCACCTGTCACATGTCGCCAAAACGCTGCACGTCTCACGTCCCATTCAGATTCTTCTTGCAAGCATGCGGCTGGGGGCGGACCCTTGAGGTTAATACAGACCTTCCCCCCATACGTTCTGACGCTCTCTAATATGCAATGCTTAATAACTCCCCACTTTCTTCAGCAGGAGCATGAAGGAATATGGAGAATTATTAGATAGTGACTGCGAACATAGCATATATGGAGGTAATAAAATGGCAGGTGGCCAATATGAGCAGGTACTAGCTCGGCTTCGCGAGGCTGCTCGGATCCTCAACCTTGAGCCAGGCATCTTCGAGATCCTCGCAGAACCAGAGCGCACGCTCGAGGTTGCGCTTCCCATCAAGATGGATGATGGGAGCATTAAGGTGTTTATTGGATACAGGTGCCAGCACTCCACCGTACGCGGCCCGGCGAAAGGTGGAGTTCGCTATGCAATGGATGTATGCATGGACGAAGTGAAGGCGCTGTCTTCGTGGATGACCTGGAAATGCGCAGTCGCAGGAATTCCCTACGGAGGCGGCAAGGGCGGCATCCGCGTGGACCCTACACAGCTGTCAGAGGGCGAGTTGGAGAGGCTCACACGGCGTTATGTGTACGCAACATACCCAATCATAGGGCCTGAACAGGACATCCCTGCGCCTGACATGGGAACCAACGCCCAGATTATGGGCTGGTTCGTGGATACCTACTCGATTCTCAACGGAGTCTATAGCCCAGGCGTGGTCACTGGCAAACCAGTGCCCATCGGTGGCTCAATTGGACGCCGTGAAGCAACTGGCCGAGGTGTGATCTTCGCCGTGCGCGAACTCCTAATCCGGCTCGGCAAAGAGCCAACCGAGATTACATGCGCGGTCCAGGGCTACGGAAACGTAGGTTCAGTTGCCGCAACGTTGGCACATGAATTGGGCTGCAAGGTAGTTGCCGTCAGCGACATCACCGGCGGACGCTACAACCCGAGAGGACTCAACATACCCGAGATTACCAAGCATGTGGAGAACAACAGGGTCCTTGAAGGATACGAGGAACCGGGAGCCGACAACATATCAAACACCGACCTCCTCACACTAGATGTCGATCTCCTCATCCCAGCCGCCCTACAGAATCAGATTACCGAAGAAAACGCAGCAGACATCAAAGCAAAGTTTATCGTCGAAGCCGCAAATGGACCTACCACGGCAGATGCCGACAAGATCCTTGGCGAAAACGGGATTCTTGTCGTGCCGGATATCCTGGCAAATGCCGGCGGAGTCATCTGCTCCTACTTCGAGTGGGTCCAGAATCTGCAGAATTTCTACTGGAGCGAGGAAGAAGTCAACTCGAGGCTCGACAACATTATGACAAACAACTTCGCAGAGGTATGGGACTTCGCCCACGAGAAGGACCTGAGCCTCCGCACAGGCGCCTACATCCTAGGAGTAAAGCGCGTAGTGGATGCTATTAAACTACGTGGCATCTTCCCGTGATGTAGACGGCCTGAAGGCGCAACCCGGGATTGCCCCGATGCTGTGGGACGCCGCTACTAGGCGTCCCTTCTTCATCTCTGCGGAACGGGATGACCCGCTGGTGGGTTTGGCTTTCATCCCCTAGCCCCCGTCCCAAATCCCCTCCGAACTCGCGCAGTCCCATTCATATGTGCATGATGCAGCTGGCATGCCTCATGTGCGGAATCTGGGTTTCCTTCTGAGGTTACCTGCCCACAAAGGCCGGCCCGCAAGCGGCTG
The DNA here is from genome assembly GCA_028709305.1 of Bacillota bacterium. Lineage (GTDB taxonomy): Bacteria > Bacillota > DTU025 > DTU025 > DTU025 > UBA10085. The sequence continues at coordinate 11,775 of JAQVXE010000007.1, forward strand.
CAAGTGCCGCTTACGGGCCGGCAATCGTCTCGAACGTCCCCTGATCGCCTCTTTCAGCCGCCTGGGCTCGAGGCCGTCGTCACAGTTGAACCTATTGCTCTACTTGGCCAGCTCGGCTCCTGCCTCCAGCGCCTTTACATTCAGAGGTATCAAGTTATGCCTTCTCGCAGGCAGTACCTCCTTGAGGCTCTCAGCTATCGAGTCCATCGATACCACACGCGTGGCAGCAAGATAGGCGCCGAGCGCGCACATGTTGGCCACTCGACCAGATCCCAGTTCGGCAGCCATGTCATTGGCTGGAACTGCAATTACCCTCACATCAGAGCGAGTAGGCATTCGGTCTATTAGCGAGCTGTTGTATACAAGCACGCCCCCTGGCCTGAGCGCAGGCTCGAACCTGTCCAGTGAAGGCCTGTTCATTACTATGACTGACAAGGGCTCCGACACAATCGGCGAACCTATCGGATCAGTCGATATCACGACAGAGCAGTTCGCCGTTCCACCGCGCATCTCCGGCCCGTACGAAGGTATCCACGAAACGTTTTTCCCTTCAAACAGTCCGGCGTATGACAGGAGTTGGCCCATCACCATGACGCCCTGGCCGCCGAAGCCAGATATGATCAGTTCCTCAAGCATTGTTCGGCCCCCCTTCCGGAGTTCGGAACTCTCCAAGGGGATAGTATGGAATCATGTTCTCTTCCAGCCAGCTCATGGCCTCATACGGGCCCATTCCCCAGTTGGTCGGGCATGTAGACAGGCACTCGACAAGAGAGAACCCCTCGCCAGCCAGCTGTGTTTCGAACGCCTTCCTTATCGCGGTCTTCGCCTTCGCCACATTCCCCGGAGATGAGAGCGCAACTCTGGCTACATACGCTGCGCCGGGAATCGTTGCCAGCATCTCCGAAACCCGAAGCGGGCTGCCGCAATGCTCTTTCTGCCTGCCAAAAGGCGCAGTAGTCGCCTTCTGGCCCACCAGCGTAGTCGGAGCCATCTGGCCTCCCGTCATTCCGTATATTGCATTGTTCACGAATATCACCGTGATACGTTCGCCTCTCATTGCGGCATGCACTATTTCGGCAGCCCCAATCGAAGCCAGGTCGCCATCGCCCTGGTATGAAAAGACGACTGAGTCAGGCACTGACCGCTTTATCCCTGTGGCAACAGCCGGGGCTCGCCCGTGTGCTGCCTGCTGGAAGTCGCAGTCGAAGTAGTCGTATGCAAAGACTGCGCAGCCTACCGGGGCAACCCCGATAGCGCGGTCTCTGATTCCCAGATCATCAATGGCTTCCGCAACCAACTTGTGTGCGATGCCGTGTGTGCAACCTGGGCAGTAATGCGTCGACCTTGGCTGCAGCGACTTTGGAACAGAATATACTTGCTTCATTTCCGCACCTCCGCCCTGGCGATCTCCTCGACTCGCTCCAGAATCTCGGCAGCTGTCGGGATAACACCGCCGGTAGTGCCATAGAAATGGACTGGAGCTGCTCCAGAGACCGCAACTTTCACATCCTCGACCATCTGCCCAAGACTCATTTCCACCGTCAAGAAGGCTTTGGCAGTGCGAGCAACCTCCCCAATCTCATCGTATGGGAACGGGGATACTGTGATGGGGCGGATGAGCCCAACCTTGAGCCCTGCAGCGCGGGCCCTGTCCATCACTGACCGGCATATCCTTGCAGTGGTTCCATAGGCCACCAGTACAATGTCGGCATCATCAGTCTTCGCCTTCTCGCACATTACTTCGTTCTTCTTTGCCTGTTCGAACCTTTCGGCGATCTTCAGGTTGTGCTTGAAGAGCGCCTCAGGCTGAAGGTAGATGGAGTTAATCAGACGGGGGGCGCGCCCATCCTTCGCGCCAGTAGTGGCCCAATCCTTAGCCGGAACTTCCCTCGGAGCCGGCTCACGGAACTCAACGGGTTCCATCATCTGGCCTAGAACTCCGTCTCCCAGAATCATCACAGGCATTCGATATGTCTCAGCTACGTCAAACGCCTGCATCGTCAGATCAACCATTTCCTGAATGGACGCCGGCGCATATACGATCGTGTAGTAATCGCCATGCCCTCCGCCTTTCACGGCCTGGAAATAGTCGCTTTGAGCAGGCTGAATTCCACCTAGTCCCGGTCCTCCACGAACCATGTTGACTATAAGGCACGGCAATTCAGCCCCAGCAATGTAGGATATTCCTTCCTGTTTGAGGCTTATGCCAGGGCTCGATGATGAAGTCATTACACGCGCTCCGGTTCCGGCGGCACCGTACACCATGTTGATGGCCGCCACTTCACTTTCAGCCTGCAAAAACAGGCCGCCGACTTCAGGTAGCCTTCGGGCCATGTACTCAGGGATTTCGTTCTGGGGAGTTATCGGATACCCGAAGAAGTACCTGCACCCAGCCCTGACGGCAGCCTCAGCAACGGCTTCATTTCCCTTAAATAACTTACGTTCTGCCATGCATACTGCCCTCCTCAGGGTTTGAATACTTCGATTACAGCGTCAGGACACATCCGTGCACAAATCCCGCAGGAGATGCAGTTCTCCTCATCTGCGAGCACAGCAGGATGGTAGCCCTTAGCGTTTATGCGCTCTGCCATTACTATCACTTTCCTGGGACAGAACTGAACACACAGTTCACATCCCTTGCACTTCTCCTCATCAAACACTACTTTCGTCATCGGCCGCCTCCTCCCAACATCATTCGTTTGGGTTCTTCATGACCCCGGAGGACCCTGAGGCCTGCATCGGCCAACGCCTCCATCTCACATTCACCTGGATAGACCATCATATCGGCAATGAAGTCTACTCGCTCTCTAATCCAGGCAACAAGCATTTCAGAGTTTGCAGCACCTCCGGTAAGGATGATTGCATCTACATCACCTGCGAGAGCACAGGCCACACGCCCTATCTCCTTTGATACCTGGTAGGCCATGCCCTCATAGCACAGTCTGGCATAATCATCTCCTTCCTCAATCCGCTTCTCTACATCCAAGAGCGAATTCGTTCCAAGGTACGCCACCAGGCCACCTTGTCCGGTTACCTTCCGCCTCATCTCTGCCTCTGTGTATTTCCCTGAGAAGCAGAGCTTCACCAAAGACGTGTTGGGAAGGCTTCCGGATCGTTCTGACGAGTAAGGGCCCTCTCCGTCCAGTGCGTTGCTGACCTCAACAACGCGCCCACGCCTGTGCCCGCCTATGCTTATGCCACCGCCGAGATGCACTACTATGAAATTGCATTCCTCATAGGTCCGTCCCATCTTTCGCGCAGCCTTCCTAGCCACTGCCTTTTGGTTTAAGGCGTGGAAAACGCTTCTGCGCTCAATATCGGGAATGCCTGTCATGCGGGCTATGTCGTGAAGTTCATCGGTTGTTGTTGCGTCAGCAATATAGGAGGGAATTCCCAGATTGTCGGCTATCTCCTTGGCTATGATGCCGCCAAGGCTGGAGGCATGGTTCCATCCCCATTCGTAGAGGGCATCTATTAGCACGTCATCTACGATGTACACCCCGCCTTCCATAGGAGGCAATACGCCACCGCGCCCAACTACGGCTGACAGAGTATCTGCAGGAATCGGCCCTCTTTCCATGAACTCGAGCACCGCTTCCTTTCTCATATCAAACTGGTCAAAGATGCGGGGGTAGGAAGCAATGAGAGCGGCATCGTGTCTCAGAGTTTCGGATGCCACAGACTGATCGCCGTCGAATACGGCTACTTTCGTTGAAGTGGACCCGGGGTTAATGACAAGAACCCTGTAGTCGCTCACCCCAACCACCTCCGTTACTATGACGTTGCGATAGCCAGCGCAAGCGAGTTTAGCCTGGCCTCGGGAGAATCTGAGCGAGATGTGAGCACAATTGGCGCGCGAGCCCCGGTCACTACAGCCGCTGTCTCAACTTGGCCAAAGTAGACTAGAGTTTTGTATATGACGTTTCCTGCAACGATGTTTGGAGCAAGGAGTATGTCTGCTCGCCCAGCAACAGGACCTCCCACTCCCTTGTGCTCTGCGGATTCGCGAGAGACGGCGTTATCAAGGCCAAGGGGACCGTCTACTATGCATCCGCGTATCTGGCGCCTATCGCTCATCTTGGCAAGCGCCGCGGCTTCCACAGTCTCGGGCATGTCCGGATTCACGACCTCCACAGCGGCTACACATGCGATCTTCGGCATTTCATTCCCTAGTTTATGGGCTACTTCGACAACATTCTTAATTATCTGTACCTTGTCCTGAAGAGTAGGCACAACTACCATGGCACCATCTGTCAAGTAGATCAGCCTGTCGTATCTGGGAGACTTGAAGACCGCAACGTGGCTCAAGAGCCTACCGGTGCGGAGACCGACCTCCTTGTCCAGCACTGCTCTCAGAAAATCGGCCGTCGGAATAAGTCCCTTCATCAAGATACCCGCCTGCCCGGAACTGACCAGTTCAACTGCACGCAAAGCAGCAATCCTCGGGTCAGGTTCATGCAAAACTTCTACATCTGAAAGCCTCAGCCCCGTCTGAGAGGCCATAGGGTTTATGACTTCCTCATCGCCTACAAGGACAAACTCTCCCATCCCAATCTCCTGGGCCATCTGAACAGCTTCGAGTACTTCACGATCTTGCGCGGCTGCAATTGCTACCTTGGCTGACGGGCGCTCCTTTGCACGCGCCACAACCTCATCGAAGGTTGCAAGCATTGTCATCTCCTCCCTCAGGCAATGTGTTCGGATCGGGTTTGTGCTGGGTCAAACGGACGCATATGATCTTGCCTCTTCCTCTCCGGCAAGCACTCGCATGGCGCTGCGCGCCAGAGCTTCCATTTCGTTCTCTCCTGGGAACGTGACAATTGGAGCTATGAAGCTGCACCTCTCTGTTATGTGTCCAACCAGACGTTCCCAAGACGCAAGCCCTCCGGTGAGAGCAATGGCATCAACGCGCCCGCAAAGAACTGTCGCCATGGCCCCTATCTCCTTAGATATCTGGTAGGCCATAACCTCCTCAACCTTCTCTGCATGTTCATCTCCTGCAAGGATCCTCTTCTCCACCTCACGGGCATCAGTCGTCCCGAGGTGTGCAAGAAGCCCACTACCATGCGTAATCAAATGCAGCAGTTCATCCTCGGTGTACTTCCCTGAATAGCACAGGGTTACCAGATCGCTCATGGGTAGAGAGCCTGAACGCTCCGGCGATAACGGCCCCTCATCGTCGGCACCATTTGCATCGATCATCTTCCCTGCCTTCACAGGACATATCGATATTCCACTGCCCAGATGAGCGACTACGAGGTCCACATCCTCCACTGCCTTGCCTAGGCTCTCGGCAGCCTTGGCTGCAGTGCTCCTTATCGAGAGCGCATGCAGCTTCGACAGACGCGAGATATCCGGCAGACCCGATAGCCTGGCCAATGGTCCGTACTCATCGACCGTGATAGGATCGGCGAAATAGGCGCAAACCCCAATCGAATCCGCAAGAGCACGGGCGATTGGAGCGGCCAAATTGGCAGCGTGTTCCGTAGAAGGGCGGTTGAGCAGATCATCCACTACAACATCATCTACTGAGTAGACCCCTCCGGGCACCGGCTTGAGGGCGCCGCCGCGGGAAATGACGGCATCAACTTCGTCAAGCATGACGCTGTTGGCCTCAAGACTGCCGAGCACCACATTCTTACGGTATTCCAGTTGGTCGGAGATTCTGGCGTACTGCGCCAGTTCATCGGGGGGATGTTGTATGTTGTCTGAATAGACTGGTTTGCAGCCGCTGTAGACCGCCACCTTGGTGGACGTGGAACCTGTGTTTACCACGAGAACTGAGAAAGTCCGATTAATACATCCCAACGGACCCACCGCCTTCCCAAGTCGTACACACTTATGTATATTCTACTTTGGGAAGCAAGTCCCTTCAAAAACAAAAAAGCCGGAGCTATTCCGGCTATCTTGCTGCAAGGGATTGATCGGGCTATTTCCGTTGGCATTGCCCGCTCCTACCTACGATCTCTGTCACCGCTCCTTCTCCGCGGATCTCCGCCACCTCGGCCGCCACGGCTTCCGGACGGTGGTCTTCTGTCTCCACGAGGAGCTGGTTCATCCGGCATTCCTTCGGGCCTTGGCAGAAGCGCCTTGCGTGACAAGTTGATCCTGCCCTGGCTGTCAATTTCGGTGACTCTCACATTGACATCATCGCCCACTTGCACCACATCTTCAACCGTTGGTACTCTCTCGTGAGCAAGCTGCGAGATGTGTACCAAGCCTTCCTTGCCAGGAAGTATCTCAACAAAGGCTCCGAAAGGCATGATGCGAGTAACCTTGCCGGTGTATACTTCGCCCGGGACTGGATCGTGCACAAGCTCCAGAATCATGTTGATCGCTTTTTGAGCCTGAGCCTCGTCCACTGCCGAAACGAATACCCTTCCATCGTCCTCGATGTCGATCTTGGTCCCTGTAAGCTCGATGATCTTTCGGATCACCTTTCCGCCGGGCCCTATGACGTCTCGAATCTTGTCAGGATCTATGTTGATTGTCAGCATCCGAGGAGCATAAGGCGATAGCTCTGCGCGAGGCTCCGGAATGGTCTCCAGCATCCTGTCCATGATGAAGAGCCTTCCGCGGCGCGCCTGCTCCAGCGCGGCCTGGAGTATCTCCCTGGAGATGCCCCTCGCCTTTATGTCCATCTGGACTGCTGTCACACCATCCCGCGTTCCGGCTACCTTGAAGTCCATGTCGCCAAGGGCGTCCTCAATGCCCTGTATGTCTGTGAGGATTGCAAAATCGTCCTCGTACTTGACAAGCCCCATGGCCACTCCGGCCACTGGCCTCTTGATGGGAACCCCGCCATCCATGAGCGCAAGAGTGCTTCCGCATACCGATGCCATGCTGGATGACCCATTCGATTCCACAACTTCCGACACTACCCTGACGGTGTAGGGGAATTCCTCTTCGTCCGGTATTACGGGCACCAGGGCTCGCTCCGCAAGAGCGCCATGCCCGATCTCGCGTCTGCCTGGGCCACGCATCGGCCTTACCTCGCCTACACTGTAGGACGGGAAATTGTAATGGTGCATGTACCTCTTGGATTCCTCAAGTCCGAGGTCGTCCAGAATCTGTTCTTCACCGATTGCGCCAAGAGTGCACGCAGTGATGACCTGCGTCTGTCCCCTGCGGAACATTGCAGACCCGTGGACCCTGGGCAGCAACCCGATATCACACGTTATCTTACGAATCTCGTCAAGAGACCTTCCGTCAGGCCGCGTTCTCTCTTGCGTAATCATCCTGCGGACTATCTGCTTGAGCAATGCGTCCAGCACATTGTTGATGTCACGCACAGGTAGCTCTTCGCCCATGATTTCAGCGAAATGGTCCAGAACTTCCTCTCGTACGGCGTTTGTCAGCTCTTCCCGAGTGAGCTTATCAGGATTGCGCACTGCCTCATTGAGCTTGTCATATGCATAGTCCTTGACCTTCTTCTCGATCTCAGGGTCAGGCTTGAATGCCTCAAATTCCTTCTTAGGAACTCCGACCTCGGCTACTATCTTCTTCTGGAATGCCACGATTTCTTTGATCGTCTCGTGGCCGTACATGATCGCTTCCAGCACCTGTTCCTCGGGAACTTCATTAGCTCCCGCCTCGACCATGAGAACTGCGTCCCCAGTCCCTGCAACTGTCAATGAGAGTATCGACTGCCCTGACTCTTCGACCCCAGGGTTTACGACAAGCTTCCCGTCGACAAGGCCTACATTAACACCGGCAATCGGGCCGTCGAAGGGTATGTCCGAAATGGACAGAGCAATCGAAGCGCCGTTCATCGCCAGTAATGCAGGATCGACTCCAGGTTCCACCGAGAGAACTGTAGCAACAACCTGAACGTCATTGCGGTATCCATCGGGGAACAACGGCCTGATAGGCCTATCGATCTGTCGCGCAGCCAGGATAGCTGCCTCCCCCGGCCTCCCCTCGCGCTTGATGAACCCTCCTGGAATCTTGCCCACTGCATAGAGTTTCTCCTCATAATCCACAAGAAGAGGGAAGAAATCTATGCCCTCCCTGGGCTCCTTCGATGCTGTTGCAGTAACGAGAACCACCGTGTCGCCGTACCGGCAAAGCACAGACCCACCGGCCTGCTGAGCTATGTAGCCAGTCTCTACTGCCAGCCTCTTTCCAGCTATGTCCGTCTGGAAAACTTGATGCATTAAGTTGCCTACCTCCTACACATTGCCTTGTTGCGCTCATGAACAAGAGAGCGGGACACAAATACCCGCTCTCACTCATTCTGCGCTACTTGCGAAGTCCTAGTTCTTCTATGAGCGCCCTGTATCTTTCTATATCGCTATCTTTCAGATAGTCAAGGAGCGCCCTGCGTTTTCCTACCATCTTGAGAAGACCACGCCTTGAATGATTGTCTCGCTTGTGGGCTTTCAAGTGTTCAGTAAGGTAGTTTATCCTTTCCGTAAGGATCGCTACCTGAACCTCCGGAGAACCCGTATCACCTTCATGGAGTTGGTACTTCTCGATAATGCTCCTCTTTTCGTCAGCCGTTAGGCTCAAGGGCTGTGCACCTCCTGTTTTTCGTATGCCCCTGCCAAGAAGGCCGTCGGAGGGAAGATCGACAATCCTAGCTAAGGGTCAAGCAAGCTCCATCAGGTGTGGGCTTGCGGAATTCATTCTAGCACAGATGGCATTGAGTGTAAACTCCAGGACCAACCAGGGTTCTAGCAGCTTCAATATCGGAAGCGATCTGCTCCCTCAAATCAGCTGGGCCTGCAAAGCGCTTCTCGTTGCGGAGCCTAGCCATGAATTCTACAACTAGTATTTCCCCGTACAGGTCAGCACAAGCATCCACAAGGTGAACCTCGCACGTAACGCCACGCGCTTCGTCGCCAAATGTCGGGCGAACGCCTATGTTGCACACGGCTGTTGCGTGCATACTATCGCCCCAATGCGCCCTGACCGCATAGACACCGCTGGACGGGATAGCATACCCCTGCGGCAGCCTGAGGTTCGCGGTAGGCACACCCAAAGCTCTTCCCACACCACGCCCCCGTTCTACAATGCCCCTCACAAAGTGCGGTCTCCCAAGGAGTCTGCTGACGAGGGCAACATCTCCGCGGGCGAGGGCTGCCCGTACTGCCGTGCTGCCTACTGTAGTGCCTGCCTCAGTCACGGGAGGAACCACGGTCACGCCAATTCCATGCCTCGCACAGATGGTCACCAGTTCTCTGGCAGTCCCTACGCCATGGCGGCCGAAAGTGTAGTCGAAACCACAAACAACGTGCTCAGCACTGAGAGCACTCACTAGCACACCTGCAACGAAGTCCTCCTGCGACATGCCTGCTAACGTCATGTCGAAAGATTGGACTACCGCAGTATCGATGCCAGCCTTCTCAATAAGCTTCAACCTGTCATCCAAGGATGTGAGCAGCTGCGGAGCCTGCGAAGGGTTGAGCACGGCAAGGGGATGGACATTGAAGGTATATACGCCGCTTCTAGCCCCCCGATCGCGTGCGAGCCTTAGAGCCTCTCGCAACAGCTCCATGTGGCCAACGTGAACTCCATCAAACGTACCCAGTGCATACACCTTGGCTGTGGCGGGAGGTTTCTCTGATGTTGAAATGAAGAAGCGCTCCATAGACATACACCTCAGAAACTAGAAGACAACTCTTGGCTGAATCCATTTACATCCATCTACTAGACGAAGCTCTCCAACTGCAGCAAGTGATCCGTCGGCCCGCAAGAGCGCCACGTAGTCACCTGAGCCACTAGCATGCGCTATTTCGCCTTCATCGGCCCGAATTCGGGCTCCGTGGCCAACACGCGCTGCCTCATCTTCTGACACCGAGCGCTTGGGCATTCCTCTCACGCCTTCAACAAGCGGCCTGACACAAGTTGCCAGTTGGCCGGATTCCGCCGCCTGCGAGAGCTCCTCCAAGGTGTACGCCTCTTCTAGACGAAACCCGGACGACATCGTCCGCTCGAGCGTACCCATATGCCCATCCACCCCAAGGCTTTTGCAGATATCCTCGCAAAGCGTGCGGATATAGGTCCCCTTGGAGCATGTGACGCACACCTGGCCCCTCGAGTCAAGTGTTACGCTCTCGGGCCAATCTGCCGACGATATTGGCTCAATCCGGTATATCGTAACGCGCCTGGGTTCGCGTTCAACTGTGAGCCCTTCGCGAGCAAGCTCGTAAAGGTGCCTCCCCCGGTAGCGAACCGCAGAAACCATGGGCGGTACCTGGTCAATGTGGCCGACGAAACGCTGAAAAGCCGAAAACACAGCTTCCTTCGGAAGCTCAAAACTTTCGCTCTTGGCTACAACCCTGCCTGAAGCGTCGGCAGTATCAGTGGAGATGCCGAAGACAATCTCGGCATCATATTCCTTGGGCATGTCCATCATGAACCTTGAAAGACGTGTAGCTCTGCCCATACAAACAACGAGGACCCCAGTTGCATCAGGGTCCAAGGTTCCTGTGTGCCCGGCCGAACGCTCACCCGTTATCCGCCTGACTTGGACAACAACATCGTGAGATGTCATGCCTTCGGGCTTGTTGACTACAATTACTCCATCCAAGTATACCCAGCCTCCGACAGAGCCCGCGCCAATCTGGGCAGCACCTTTGATTTCACCTCTTCGAGAGATCCCCGCATTGTGCACCCTGAAGCATGCACGTGCCCACCGCCACCGAATTCTGCCGCAACCTTTGCTACATCTACTTTCTCCTTAGAACGGAATCCGACTCTTATGGTTCCATCACTCAGCTCGCGCAGAGCAACAGCGATTTCTACACCGTCAATGGATCGAGCGTATCCAATGAAGCCTTCTGTTTCTCCCTCTGTGATATCATGGCGCTCCATGAGTTTCGCAGAGATTGACATAGACGCAATGAGTCCTCCACAGGAGAACTCGATACCAAGGATTGCCTCGGCTAGAGCTGAAAGAGACCCGTAAGGCTTGGTGTCATAGATGCTCTGCGCAATCTCCCACGGCCTGGCCCCTGCGTCTACAAGGTCGGCCGCGACTCGAAATGTATCTGCAGAGGTATTCGAGTACCTGAATGAGCCCGTATCAGTGGAAAGCCCCGCGAAAAGGCAGGTGGCAATATCAGCGTCATACTCCACCCCAAGGCCGCGAATGATCGCGGCGACCATCTCGACTGTAGCAGCCGCCTCTGTGCACACCCAGTTGATGTCTGCAAAATGCGTGTTGGTGGCATGGTGATCCACATTGGCCACTGTCTTGCCGCTCCTAACTGCCTCATCACATTGGCCAACGCGATCAGCCGAACCGCAATCGAGCACGAGGGCAAGATCGAACGGTCCCTCGACGCACCCTGCCGAGCATATTGAACATGAGCCCGGGAGGAACCTGAGAAAATCAGGTACGGGATCGGACAGGCCTATGCACACACTCTTGCCGATCTTCTCCAAGGCCAGCTTCATCGCCAACGCAGATCCAATGGCATCGCCGTCTGGAACAACGTGAGTCGTAACGAGTATTGATCTTGCGCCCCAAATAGCATCTAGCAGCTCTTGCGAAACCTTCACCTGCTGGTGCCACCACTTTCGTCATCAATTTGCCCGCTCTGTACATCCTCGATCAGCTTGAGTATGCGTGCTCCCCTCTCAATGGAATCATCATACTCAAAACTGATCTCAGGAGTTAAGCGCAGCGGCACCCGACGACCGATCTCCGACCTTATGTAGCCCGTGGCGCTCGCCAGGGCATCCATGGTCTCGGCGCGGGAATTCTCGTCACCCAGTATGCTCACGAATATCTTCACATGTTGAAGGTCTCCGCTTACCTCAACTTCGGTCACAGTTGCAAACCCCAGCCTGGGATCTTTGATATCACGTTGTAGGATACTTGAGACCTCTTGACGTATTGCGGCTTTAACACGATTAGCTCGATAGTTCGACACCGCACAGCACCTCCAGGGAGTCATGCGAGAACTCAGAGTATTTCAATTTCGTAAGAGCACAGGACGACACCTGGCGACAAGTCAAACATTCGCGCGACCGCCTCCAGGACGCTATGGGCGTGGCCCGAGTCGTTGCTCACGCAAACAACGCCTATCTGCGCTTTATTCCAGATGTCGTGGTGATCGACTTCTGCGACAGCGACATTGAACCGATTTCTCGTTCGCGCCATCAAACCTCGGATTACGCGTTTTTTCTCCTTGAGAGACCGGCTGCCTCCTATCAGAAGTTCGCAACACATGGCTCCTATGACCATGCCGCATTCACCCCGGCCTCTATAGTTCCCGCCTTATTTCTTCATTTCCATAAGCCTCAATGATGTCACCTTCGCGAACGTCGTTCCAGTCCTCAATGCCGATTCCGCACTCAAAACCCGCAACAACCTCTTTAACATCATCCTTGAAGCGCCTCAGAGATGCGATCTTCCCTTCGTGCTCAACGATTCCGTCTCTAACGACACGAACTGAGGCATTACGCGGCACCTTGCCTTCAGTGATGTAGCACCCGGCCACAACTCCGGCTCTCGGAACCTTGAAGGTGGCTCTGACTTCAGCTTGGCCATACACGACCTCACGGTATTCGGGGTCAAGCAACCCCTCAAGAGCTTTCTTGACATCATCAATTGCTTCATATATGACCCTGTAGAGCCTTACGTCAACCTTCTCGTCCTCCGCACACATCAAGGCAACCGCATCAGGTCTGACATTGAAGCCAATGACGACTGCGTTGGACGCCGACGCCAACATGATATCTGACTCACTGATAGCGCCAACGCCTCCGTGGATCACATCGACGCAAACCTCATCAGTGGACAGCTGTTCGATTGCTTGCCGAACTGCCTCCACAGAGCCTTGCACATCCGCCTTGATGATGACCCTGAGCTCCTTCACTTCGCCCTCTTTGATCTGGCTGAACAGATCCTCAAGAGATACCTTCTTGGGAGCCTCCCCGATCTCTTCAATGCGTCTTCGTTCAGCGCGCCTAGCCGCAACCTGCCTGGCCTCGCGCTCATCAATGACTACCTGGAAAGCATCGCCCGCCAACGGAACATCACTCAGGCCCAGAACCTCCACTGGCATGGATGGTGTAGCCTCCTGCACAGTCCGGCCCTTGTAGTCTGCCATTGCTCTGACTCTGCCGTGCACTTCTCCAACGAGGAAGTAGTCGCCCACCCTTAGTGTTCCCTTCTGGATCAGAACAGTGGCAACGGGTCCGCGTCCCCTGTCAACCTTGGCTTCTATTACTACTCCCATGGCAGGCCTATCAGGATTGGCTTTCAGTTCGCCCATCTCCGCCATGAGCAGAACCATCTCCAGAAGATCCTCGATGCCCTGCCTCTTCAGCGCAGAAACAGGGACCATTACAGTGTCTCCTCCCCATTTCTCGGGCACAAGACCGCGTTCGGACAATTGAGTCTCCACACGCTCCGGATTGGCTTCCGGCTTGTCAATCTTGTTCACTGCAACTATTATCGGCACCTTGGCATCTTTGGCGTGGTTGATCGCCTCAACTGTCTGCGGCATTACGCCATCATCAGCTGCCACAACCAACACGGCAATGTCAGTGGCGTGTGCACCACGAGCCCGCATAGCCGTAAAAGCCTCATGGCCAGGCGTATCAAGGAAGGTTATCTTCTTGCCGTCCATCTCAACCTGGTATGCACCGATATGCTGGGTAATCCCGCCCGCTTCTGTTGCAGTCACGTTTGCCTCGCGAATAGCATCGAGCAGAGAAGTCTTGCCGTGGTCGACGTGGCCCATGATGGTTACCACCGGAGGCCTGGCTTTCAGGCTTTCAGGTGTATCCTCTATTTCAGCAATGATAAGTTCGCGTTCCTCTCTCTCGGAGGTGAGCTCTGCCTCAAACCCGAGCTCAGATGCTAACACCTGGGCTATTTCTCCTTCAACCTGGTCATTGATACGAACCATCACGCCCAGCTTAACGAGCCTTCGCACACATTCAGAAGCCGAAATTTCAAGCTTGGCAGCAAATTCGCGAACACTAATAGTAGAACCTACCTCAATCCGCTTTACCTTTGGCGCCTTCTCTCTCCTGCGACCTCTCCGCCTTGCGGAGACTTCGTCTATGTCGTCAATATCACCTGTTCTGACCATACGCCCAAGCTCTTTGGCATCCCCAAGCGGCCTTGAAGTGGGCGGCTTCTTTCGGCCTCGCCGGTCAGCCTTGCGATCTGTTCGCCGCCGTTTCAGTTCATCATCGGAATAATCCTCGCGGCGCCGACGATCATCCGGCTGCTGCCTGCCCCTTACCGGCTTGGCCGGGCTAGCTTGCTGACTGCGTGGAGGCTGCTGAGCAGATCCGTGCCCAAGGCCTCCATCTCGCTGGCGTTCCCCAGTGCGAGCCCCATCCCCAGCAGGCCTGGGGAAATCACGACCCGGAGCACCCGCTCCACCAGCCGAACGTGGAGATGATGGCGGATAAACCTGACTCGACGGTCGACCACGACCGCCCTCTTGGTCAGCTCGTCTCCGGGCTTTCGGGGGAGACTGCTCCCGCTTTTTCGCTGGCGCAGCCTGTTGCGCCTGAGCAGGTTGAGCGGGCCCCTTAGCCTTCCTGTCTTCCTGCTCAACACCGGGTTTGGCTCCTTCAGCGTCAGGACCATACTTGCGCATCACATATCGTGCCGCATTCTCATCGATAGAACTCATGTGGTTCTTTGCCTTGACGCCCAACTCGTTGAGGAGATTGACAAGGTCTTTGCTCTGCATGTTCAACTCTCTCGCCAGCTCAAACACTCTCACTTTTCCCATTGGCACTCACCCCCATGACTCGCATCAAGCCGGACTCTCGCCAGATATGCAACGACCCCTAAGCATACTAAGGGTCCATATCGTCTCCCCTTGCGAAGTTCCGGCCACCTGCGCGAGACCGCAGAACCCAACAATATTTGATGATTCTTGCCGCTTATCATTGATCAACCCCACAAGAAATTCAATCAGGCAGTTCCTCCAGAAGGCAGGCAATGACTTCGTTAGACGCTTCCGTTTCGAGGGCTCTGAAAAGCCTGCCTCCACGGGCTGCTTTGGACAGGCAGTCACGGTTCGGGCAGACATACGCGCCGCGCCCCGAGCGTTTGCCGGAAGGATCGACCAAAACCTCTCCTTCAGGCGTACGGACGACCCTGATAAGATCACGCTTATCCGCCACTTTGCCGCAGCCTACACAAGTTCGCTGAGGAACCTTTTTCACCTTGGCCACTGAATAGCACCCCTAGAAATCTATCTCAAATTTGGGCATGCTGACCAGACCAACCTGGGACTCGCTCTTTATGTCTATCTTCCATCCCGTAATCTTGGCAGCGAGGCGCGCATTCTGGCCTTCCCTGCCAATAGCTAGGGATAGCTGGTAATCGGGTACGATCACAGTTGCGACTTTCGACAAGAAATCAGGCCTGACCTCCAAAACCTTCGCCGGGCTGAGAGCATTGGCAATGAATACCGAATGATCCTCATCCCATGGTATCACATCTATCTTCTCCCCGGCGAGTTCTGAGACTATCGCCTGTATCCTTGCCCCCCGAGGTCCTACACAAGCCCCCACCGGGTCGACGTTGGGGTCTCCTGCAGCAACTGCCACTTTCGATCGCGCACCTGCCTCACGAGCTATGGCCTTTATCTCCACGACTCCCTCTGATATCTCGGGCACCTCGAGCTCAAGAAGGCGCCTCAAAAGGCCAGGATGGGTTCGTGACAACATCACAAGCGGACCCCGTCCCGTCTTACGCACCTCAACTACGTAGCACTTGACCCTCATTCCCGGCTCATACGTCTCATTCCTGATTTGCTCGTGCGGTGGTAGACTCGCCTCAGTTTTTCCAAGATCTACTATGATGTTGCGCTGGTCGATACGGCCCACAGTCCCCGTGACCACGTCTCCCTCGCGCTCGGAATACTCCTCATAGATGACGCCCCTCTCCGCCTCGCGTATGCGCTGAACCACAACTTGCTTGGCGGTCTGAGCGGCTATTCTTCCAAACTCCTTGGGCGTAACCTCTCCCTCAATGATATCACCTAGCTGGTAGTTGGGATCGATTTGCCTCGCTTCTTCAAGCGAAATCTCCGTCTTTGGGTCCCCCGCTTCCTCAACTACGTTCTTTCGAGCAAGCACAAGAATGCGCCCTGTTTCAGGGTCGATATTCACTCTTACGTTCTGAGATGAGCCATAGTGCCTCTTGAATGCAGACACCAGGGCCGCTTCCAAGGCCTCCAAAAGGACTGCCTTAGGAACCCCGCGCTCCCTTTCCAGTTCATCGAGGGCCCTGACTATCTCAAGACCTTCACGCTCAGTCATCGCCGAAAACCTCCTCGAGGTGGACAGCCAGCCTGGCGCTGTTGATACTTGAACGCGGCACTTGCACAACAACCTCGTCCACTTCAATCAACACACAATCGCCGCGGTTGCCCTGCAACACGCCTTCGAAACGCTTGCGCCCATCTATCTCGTTGTAAGTCGTGATGAGCGCCCATCTTCCCTTGAGTCTATCGTATTCTTCATCGCTCCGGATCGGTTTTTCGCCAGAGGATGACACTTCCAGAATATAGCTTTGCGGTATGAAATCTTGACGGTCCAACTCCGATCCCACCGCCCGCGACAGGTCGGCGCAATCGTCTATCCCTACTCCCCCTGGCTTATCTATGTACACGCGTACATACCAGACACCTGAATCCTTTACAAACTCGGTATCTACTACCTCAAGTCCGAAGGGTTCTGCGGCTGACTTAGCTATAGCACTCGCACGGGATTCGATCTGCCGACGATTCATCGTTCGCCTTCCCTCCTAATGAGTAAAAGCGCAGGGCTTTTGCCCTGCAAGGGGACAGACATGATGAAAGAGTGGGACGGACCCACTCTCCCTAGCCACACATCACACACGCCTGCCGAGGACAATCCTCACACGTATTAATATATCATACGCCACAGGCTCACGCAAGACCACCAGGCATGCTGCGAAGCAGCATCAAGAGGCGACGGCGGCAATAGCCCATTGATCAAAAGAGAGACAGCTGATCAGTTTCGGGAAGGCCATTGCACGCCCCTATCTCATTGAGCGTGTCCACGTGCGTCCTAGTCAACTTCGTGCGCGACCACATGTCATGAACTGAAGTGAACGGCCGCTCTTCTCTAGCCTCAATCACGCTTGACGCAGCAGTTTCTCCAAGGCTTGGCACGGTTATCAGAGGCAGGCGCAGGCCCTCCTCTTCCAAGGTGAAGCGAGACGCATCAGAATGGCATACATGGACTGGAACGAAGTTTATTCCACGCATCATTCCTTCCTGAACTACTTCAAGCACACCAGCCAAGTTTCTTTCTCTTGGAGTGGCATCCTCTTTCGCCTCAATCGCTGCTCTGGCCTGTACAACACCCTCAACGTCCATGGTCGCGATGTATGCATCAAAATCGGAAGCCTTTAGGCTGAAATGGGCCGCATAGAACTCCTTTGGATAATGAACCTTGAACCATGCTATCCTGAATGCCATCATTACGTACGCTACCGCATGCGCTTTCGGGAACATATACTTTATTTTGTTGCACGAGTCGATGTACCATTCAGGCACAGAATGCTTGCGCATGAGTTCCGGGTCGCCTTCGGCGAGCATCCTGCCTTTCCTTACCCGCTCCATGATGCGAAAAGCATCTTTGGGCGGAATTTCATCGCTTATGAGTCTGTTCATTATGTCATCGCGGCATGCAATTACCTCTGAAAGCCGGGCCTGCCCAGACTCTATCAACTGCTGGGCATTATTGAGCCATACATCAGTCCCGTGCGACAACCCGCTTATCCTCACAAGCTCCCCAAAAGTAGTCGGCCTAGTCTCTTCCAACATCCCCCTGACGAATTTCGTTCCGAACTCGGGGATTCCCACTGAGCCAACGGTGAACCCGCTCTTCTCAGGATCGAGGCCCAATGACTCAACACCTGAGAAGATCTTCATTGTGTCGGGATCGTCCATAGGAATCGTTGACGCGTCAACCCCGGTTAGATCCTCCAGCATCTTGATCATTGTTGGATCATCATGACCAAGCAAATCCAGCTTCAACAGGCAGTCTTGTATAGTCTTGTAGTCGAAATGAGTAGTGACGACATCGGAATTCCTGTCATTGGCCGGACGTTGCACAGGCGTGAACTCGTGCACATCACGGCCTTTGGGTACTATCATTATCCCGCCTGGGTGTTGGCCAGTCGTGCGCCTCACGCCAGTGCAACCCAGAGCAAGCCTCTCCACTTCCACACTGCGCTTTACTACTTGATGCGACTCGCAGTACGCCTTCACAAATCCGTACGCCGTCTTCTCCGCAACAGTCGAGATCGTGCCTGCCCGGAACACGTGATCCGCTCCGAATATCTCTTCGGCATACTTGTGCACGGTGGACTGGTACTCGCCAGAGAAATTGAGGTCGATGTCGGGTACCTTGTCTCCTTCAAACCCAAGGAACGTCTCGAAGGGGATGTTCTGACCTTCCTTCCTCATGGGAATGCCACAGCGTGGGCAGACACCAGCCGGCAAGTCGTACCCGGACTCCACATCATGCCCATGCTCGAAGTTGCTATGCTTGCATTTGGGGCAAACATAGTGGGGGGCAAGTGGATTTACCTCCGTTATGCCGCACATGGCCGCCACAAACGAGGACCCGACAGATCCTCTGGATCCGACCCGATACCCGTCTGACACCGATTTCTGGACCAATTTGGCCGCGATGTCGTAGTTGACAGCATACCCGTTGCCACAAATCGCATCCAGCTCGCGTTCGAGGCGCTTCTCAACAACTTCAGGCAGCGGATCGCCATACAAATCTCGAGCATTGGCGCGCGCACGCATCCTGACCGCCTCATCGGCCCCATCTATCTCGGGAGTAGCCAGCTCATCAGGGACCGGGCGAATATTCTCCACCTCTTCAGCTATGCGACGCGTATTCGCCACAACCACTTCATAGCTGGCATCCTGCCCCAGAAACAAAAACTCACTGAGCATCTCATCTGTTGTACGCAGATACAACGGAGCCTGATGGTCAGCGTCCTCATAGCCCTGGCCTGCCATGAGGATTCTCCGGTAGACTTCATCTGACGGATCGAGGAAATGAACGTCGCCTGTGGCCACAACCGGTATCCCGAGCTCCTTGCCGAGCTCATAGATGCGAGTCGATATCTCCTTAACCTCGTCCATGTTGCCAAGGCGCCCCGACCTGACCAAATATGCGTCGTTCTCCGGTGGCATGATCTCGAGATAATCGTAGAAGGATGCGACCTTCTTCACCTCGTCATCGCTCGCTCCCGACAGGATGGCCCGAAACAGCTCCCCTGCCCCGCAGGCAGACCCCACCAGCAGGTTAGATCTTGCCCCGTCCAGCTCATCTCTGGGGATCCTGGGATGGCGATAGAAGTGCCTCAGATGGGAGAGCGAGACCAGCCGGTAAAGATCACGAAGGCCGTCGCGGTTCTTGACAAGTATTGTCATATGATAGACTGGCGCCGAATCTGCATCTGGATCGTTAACGAGATAGGCTTCAACCCCGTAGATCATCTTAATGCCATGCTTACGCGCCACACTATAAGCATCTGGGAATGCCTGAACGACTCCGTGGTCGGTTACCGCCACAGCCGGATGCCCCCAGGATGCCGCGAGGGCAACCGCATCTTCGACATCACACACAGAATCCATAGAACTCATCTTGGTGTGTAAATGCAACTCAACGCGCTTTCCCGGCGCCGAGTCGACTCTAGCCTGGGCCTCATGGGGAACGATGTCATGCGCCATCAAAACTATCTCACGAGCGTAGTGATCGTACTGGACCTCTCCTCTGACTTTGACCCATTGGCCATTATGAAGTTCGAATCTGGGCTCATCTTCACGGAAGAAGCACTTGCACATGATTGAGTCTGACTTGTCAGTAATGGCAAACGCGATTATGATCAGGCCATTCCGTGTATGCCTTTCCTCGAACTTGAAGACCTGCCCCGCAACGGTCGCCTTCTTCTGGGCTTCATTCAGCTCAGATATTGGCTGCGGCAAGTCGCAGATCACTTTCCCCATTATGGCTCCGTCTGCCGCCTTCGCCCTAAAGCGCCGCTGCCTCGACGATCTCGAACCGCCCGCTTTCTGCTCTGGCTGAGCAGAGCTCATGCTGCCAACTGGCACTGCCGGTTCATCAAGCTCAGCGGGAACATCAGGCTCTTCAAACTCGCCAACGTCAATTCGAACCTCCGGGCGACGACCACAAAGCTCCGAAAAGGCCTGGGCAATCTCGAGATTGCCTGCCCTCTCCGTTAGTTTCTCAGCTTGCACGATGCCCGGAACCTCAACGACCACCCCTTGCTTGTCCGCCCGACATCGCGCCTGCGCGAGCCAGACGCCGACGTTGGGAGCGTTCTTGTAGACTCTATCGACTACATCGGGCCAATGCTTCTCGATCGTCTCATCACTGGGAGTCCAATCATCCCCATTGTCTGACGAGAACTCCACAGAGACAGTGGATGACCCCTTCAGAATTTTCTGAAAGACAGTGCATATTTGATCAAGGCACTCAGATCCAGGAAAGGAAGTGCCGGCTATGCGCACGGCCCAATGCTTTGACTCCGAATCTATGCTTATGCTTTCGATCCTGCAGGAGTCGCGCAGGGCAACCGGGACACTCATGCCGGCACACTCAAATATGTGTTTCAGTTCAGCCTTGTCGCTAGATGGACGAAGTACAAATACCGTAGACAACGACTACCCTCCAACAACCCGATCGGCCTCAATCCCAGTCAACGACGGACTTGAGAACCTCCCAGTACATGCGGGCACGTGAGGCCATGCCTCGCATGGTGCCCATCTTCTCTTCTTTCATCACATGAGTTAGTCCAGGAAGTTTAACATCAACTACCTTGAGATCCAATTCTCTTGCATGTCGCGTAAGCACTGCCTCAACGCCAAACCTGGCAATATCGAGTTCCAGTCCTTCCAGCGCATCGCGTCTAATAGCCCTCTGCCCAGATAGCCACGGGGTCAAAGCCTGAGCAAGATCTGTGGCTGCTCGCCCGTTTCCGAAGATCCCGATGGTCATGTCGGCTTCCCCATGGCAAACAGGCTCAATCAAGGCGTTCACGTGTTCAACCGTCAATCCAATAAGGTCGGCATCGAGGAAGAGGATCACATCACCAAGCGTAGCCTCAAGTCCTTTGGCTACAGCCCCTCCTTTCCCCGTGTTCTCTCCGAGCCTTATGACCTTCGCCCCATGGACCCTTGCAACTTCGGAAGTATCATCATCAGAACCATCGTCTACCACAATGATCTCGTCCACTAGAGGGCTCGCACGCACAACATCAAGCACTGAAGCGATTCTGGGCTCCTCATTGTATGCAGGAACGATTGCAGCAACACGCATGCATAGCCACCTCCTACTGCGGCATAAGCACTGAAAGCTCGCGGTCAACCATCTTAGTGACGTGCGCCGCAACGTCTTCAATTCCCACCAGTTCAACGCTTCGGTCGCGCCTCATGCTCACCTCAACCTTTCCATCTCCGAGGTGTTTGGGACCGACTACGACACGGATCGGGAAGCCAATCAGGTCAGCATCCTTGAATTTCACACCAGGACGTTCGTCACGGTCGTCGATCACAACCTCTACTCCATATCCGCACAGCTCTGAATATATCCGCTCCGCAACTTCCATCTGCACACTCTCTTGAGTGTTCAATGGCATTACAAGCACTTGATATGGAGCGACCGACATCGGCCATATTATCCCATCGTCATCATGATGCGCCTCGATGGCAGCAGCTGCTGTCCGCGTGATGCCTATCCCGTAGCATCCCATCACTACCAGATTGTCAACTCCGCCTTCATCAAGATAACTTACCCCTAATGCTGAAGTATATTTCGTTCCGAGCTTAAAGAGATGCCCAACCTCCACGCCACGGGCTCCTCTCAGTGCCGCACCGCATCTGGGACATGCATCGCCTGCTACTACGTTCCTGATATCAGCAACTACATCAGCAGAGTAGTCGACCCCGTAATTGGCGCCTGCCAAGTGAGCATCAGCAGCGTTGGCACCCACTACAGCGTCTTCGACTACAACCGCCTCCCAGTCGGCAACGATCTTGACTCGCTCCCGAAGCCCGACAGGCCCCGTGAATCCCACAGGCGCGCCGCTCACGCGTTCAATGACCTCGGGAGACGCAAGTTCCAGCTCGCGAACGCCCAAAGCCCTCTTGAGCTTGGCCTCGTTAAGGTCGCGGTCACCACGTACTACCGCAGCCACAGGCTCCCCGTCAGCCATGTACAGCAGGGTTTTCAGCAACTTCGAAGGACCGACTTGCAGGTAGCTGGTGACTTCCTCGACTGTACGCATGCCCGGCGTCGATACCTTTCTTATTCCAGTGCGCACCTTGACAGCATCATGCTCGCTCTCAGGCGGCCTCGCCGCCTCAGCGCGCTCCACATTGGCACCGTATCCACATGCCTCACAGAAGACCAGTGCATCCTCGCCTACTTCGGATACGACCATGAACTCATGGTTCTGGCTTCCTCCGATAGCCCCGGCATCTGCCTCAACGACCCTGTAATCAACCCCGCACCTGGAGAAGACTCTGCAGTAGGCCTCATACATCTTGGAGTAGTTGCTGTCAAGGCCTTCGTTATCCCGGTCGAAGCTGTAGGCGTCCTTCATTATGAACTCGCGCGAACGCATCACACCAAAACGCGGCCTGATCTCGTCGCGATACTTCGTCTGAATCTGATAAAGAATCTTGGGAAGCTGCCTGTACGACCTCATCTCATCTCTGACAGTCACTGTCACTATCTCTTCATGCGTAGGCCCAAGGCACATTTCCCTTCCGTGTCGGTCCTTTAGGCGGAACATCTCGCTGCCATAATCATCCCATCTGCCCGTCTCACGCCATATGTCAGCAGACTGTATGGCCGGCATAAGAACTTCCTGAGCTCCTTGCCTATCCATCTCCTCGCGGACTATCTCCTCTATCTTACGAACCACTCGGCACCCGAGATGGAGGTAAGAGTAAACCCCCGAGACGGTCTTCCTGATCATGCCGGCCCTCAGCATGAGCTGATGGCTGGGTATATCCGCCTCAGATGGCACTTCGCGCAATGTAGGTGCGAATATCTGCGACATCCTCATCTCAAACCAACTCCTCTAACCGTTAACCATCTGACTTCTCCTGTCGGCCCGCAGCCATCTCCTGTGCGGCGTTGACGAGCGCGCCCACCATATCCTCTTCACGGACTTTGCGAATGACTAGGCCGCCTGTGAATAGCAGGCCAACACCGTTTCCACAAGCAAGCCCGATATCTGCTTCGCTCGCCTCTCCGGGCCCATTCACCTCGCAACCCATTATAGCAATTACGAGAGGAACGTCCAGGCTGGAAAGTCGATCTTTCACTTCACTGACGATCCCTGCAAGATCAGTGCGGCATCTTCCGCACGTAGGACACGAGACAATCGTCGGCCCGAATCGCCTCAGGCCTAGGCTGGCCAGAATCTCACGGCCAGCCATTATTTCGTCTCTCGGATCCCCTGTAAGGCTCACTCTGATTGTGTCGCCCAATCCTTCAGAAAGAATGATACCAATGCCGACGGCCGACTTCACCAAGCCTCCGGGAAGCGGCCCTGCCTCGGTGACACCTACATGAAGCGGATAGGACGACCTGCGCGCCATCAGACGATACGCTTCTACCGTTCTATTCACATCTGACGCCTTAAGAGACAGGACAATAGACTCAAATCCTTCGCTTTCGAGAAGACTCACGTGGCGAAGGGCGGCCTCCACCATGGCATGGGGAGTCCTACCGTATCTCGACACCAAATCATCTGGAAGTGAGCCAGCGTTGACTCCTACACGGATGGGAATGCCTCTGGCAGCCGCCGCATCGGCAACGGCCCGGACCCTGTCTGCACCCCCTATGTTGCCGGGGTTAATGCGCAGTTTGTCCACTCCCGCCCCTATGCTAGCCAAAGCCAGCCTGTAATTAAAATGAATGTCTGCAACCAACGGTATGCTGGATGCCCTGCGTATTTTCTTCAAAGACTCAGCTGCCTCCATGTCTGGGACAGCAACCCTAACTATTTCGCATCCCGCTGAGGTCAGCTGCTGGATCTGTTCAATGGCGGCATCAGCATCTCGCGTATCAGCTGTAGTCATTGATTGAACAGAAATGGGAGAACCACCGCCAATGGGCACATTCCCCACCATCACCTGTCTGGTCCTCTCTCGACTAGTCACTTTGCAAACACCGCCCGGTTCTCAAGATGCGCAGAAACGACCAAGCGCCCTACCTACATGCGTTGCAGCACTATCCTGGAAATGTCGCTCACGGTAGCGTACACCATCAGCAGTACGAGCAGCGCCAGCCCCACAAACTTAAGAAACCCTTCCACCTGCGGCGACAGTGGCTTGCCCCTTACTGCTTCAATTGTCAACAGGAGAACCCATCCACCATCCAAAACAGGAATGGGCATAAGGTTGAGCAATCCAAGGCTCGTGGAGATCAGTGCCACCAACATCATCAAGCTTGGGAACCCTTGGCGAGCCGCTTGTGCAGACATCCCAGCTATCCCCACAATTCCTGCGACTTCAGCCTTCACCCTTCCCGTCAATGCTGCTCCCATTGATGCCAGGGTAGTATCGACAATTCCCAAGGTGTACCTGAATGACCCCAGTATGGAGCCGCCTGCCCCGGCCTTGCTGGGCACTTCCATAAGCGACATGCCTACGCGGCCGATGTTAGACTCGCTGTCACGAACCGGAGTCACTTCCAGTATGACCTTCTGGCCGTCGCGGAGCACCTCTACCTTGAGTTCCTTGCCCCAGCTTGAAGCGACCGTGTTTATGAATCCTGCAACACTGGCCACTGGCTTTCCATCTATGCTCAGTATAGTGTCATCAGCCTCAAACCCGGCGGCGGCCGCGGGGCTATCCTTGAACACCTCAACAACCGTGGCCATGGGAACTCCGTAGGATGCGAATATCACAGAGAGAATCACTATGGCAAGCAGGAAATTCATGAGCGGTCCTGCGACTACAATGAGTATCCTCTGCCACACCGGACGATTCAAGAAACTTCTGGGGTCATCCTCATGTATCTGTTCTTCGGCCATATCCGAATCATCCATGCCTGCAAACCTGCACATGCCCCCCAGTGGCAGAGTGCGTATAGCGTAAAGCGTATCCCCCCTAGTCCAGGAGAAGAGACGAGGCCCAAAACCAATTGCGAACTCATAGACCTTCACGCCGCACGCTTTTGCAGCCACCAAGTGCCCAAACTCGTGGACGAGCACCACAATTCCAACTACCACCAAAAAGGCTAGCGCGTACATGGGCGGCACCTTCCTCTTACATATTCCCTCGCCCATATGTCAGCTCTGACTATGTCATCCAGAGAAGGCTCTCTCACCACAGAAGATGAATCCATAGCCTCAAAAACAAGGTCAGGTATGTCAAGGAAGCGAACCTTGCCTCGGAGAAAAAGACTTACAGCCTCCTCATTTGCCGCCGACATCACAACAGGAGCTACGCCCCCCCGCTTCAAAGCTTCATGCCCCAAGCCTGCCCCGGGAAACCTCGACAGATCCGGCTCCTCAAAAGTCAAAGTTGCCAAAGAGCTCAAGTCGAGCCTGGAGGCAAGGCCTTCCTCTCTGTCAGGATATGTGAGGGCATACTGTATCGGAGTGCGCATATCTGCCGTTCCGAGCTGAGCGATTACTGAGCCATCGCGGTATTCGACCATTGAGTGGATCACGCTCTGGCGATGTATGACAATATCTATCATCTCCGGACTCACATCAAAAAGCCAACGAGCCTCTACTACCTCCAACGCCTTGTTTATCATCGTCGCTGAATCTACAGAGATCTTCGGCCCCATGTCCCAGTTGGGATGGGCTATTGCCTCTTCTACAGCAACATCCGAAAGATCACGCCTGTCACGGAAGGGACCGCCAGACGCCGTTAGTATAATGCGGGAAATGGCGTCCCTATCCTGCCCCCGAATGCATTGGAATATGGCTGAATGCTCGCTATCAACCGGCCTTATGGAAACTCCGGCCCGCCGAGCGCGCTCCATTACTATGGAACCTGCAGCCACAAGCGTTTCCTTGTTAGCAAGGGCCACATCGTGCCCGGCATCGATTGCAGCCAGGGTGGACCATACGCCTGCAAACCCGACAATGGCATTGACAACTATGTCATGCTTCCTTGATGCAGCAAGCTGGACAAGGCCTTCAGGCCCCACAAGTAGCTCCGGCGCCGGACTCAGTTCAGAGAATGCAGCCTCAGCACGTGCCTGAGCCCGCACGTCGCCGATTGCCACCATAGTGGGGCTAAACTGGCGCGCCTGTTCCACTAGAAGCTCAACGTTGGAGTAGGCTGACAAACCACTCACCTTGAGCCCCAAGGAACGCGCAACATCAAGGGATTGAACGCCCACCGAGCCGGTGGATCCAAGAACACAAATCGATCTCATAATCTACTCCTCATCAAGTGGAAAGACTGGCAGGATCACTGAGTGAAAGACCGCCTTGATGAATATCACTGCCAGTGGACCTGCTATGAAGCCTTTTGTGCCGAAGAGGCGAATTCCCACGTATACAGATATCAACGCTACAAGCGGATGAAGGCCGAGGTTCTCACCCATCACTTTTCCCTCGGCCATCTGTCGAATAATGGAGTTGACTGCCAATATGACAAGCAAACCCAATCCAAAGCCGAAGTGGCCCACTATGAAATGATACCCGGCCCATGGCAGAATCAGAAGAGAAGGGCCAATAACGGGCAGCAGATCGAGGACGGCACAGACCAACCCCAAAAGCCAAGAATAGTTGATGCCCATTATGGAGAAGCCGATTACCGTCATCACGCCTGTTATGCACATCAGCACAAGCCTCGACCTCAGATAGCCTACGAATCCGGAAAGGAGCTCACCTCTTACCTTGCGCGCCTGCTTTCGCCATGATCTCGGCATTATCCTGAGGAGAGCCTCAGAAAGCTTCATGTGATCACGGGAAATGAAGAATGTGGATATGACACTCAACATGAATACCAGTGTGAACTGGGGGAGGCCACCTATGAATGAAGCAACACCAGAGACTCCCACCTGAACGAGCTGAAGAAGCCTGTCTTGGTTGGCCCTAATCGCCTCGACGAGCGGAATCGGCAATCCTGCAAAGAAGTCCTCAGCCTTTGCTATTAGGTTGTCCAGAGCCTCGCCAAACGATCGGCTGAGGCCGCCCAGGTTCCGAGAAAGCTGATCGACTTCTCTGGCAATCTCAGTGACTCCCAGGGTCACAATCAACCCAAGCACGAGCGCGAGCACTACAAGGACTACTCCGACAGCAACTCCCCTGGAGATCCTGGGGCTCTTCTGTACGAGCCTAACCGCAGGCTCTATCATGATAGCCAGGAAAAGGGCAACAACAAAGGGCGTGAACAGGGGAAGCAAGTACATGATCACCAAGTATGACCCCACGACGAGCGCCGAAAGGGACATAGCCGCCTTTGCACTGTTGTTCACACAACCACCTCCGCGCACGCGCGTCTGCGGTGTTACAGCATTAGCCTCAAGTAATAGTATGCGATCGGGCTGACGAAGAAGAAGCTGTCGAACCTGTCCAGCACGCCTCCGTGCCCCGGAAACATTTTTCCTGCATCCTTCACGCCTGCATCGCGTTTCATGCCGGATTCCGCCAGATCACCGATCTGGCTGCATGCGGCAATGAGGACCGCAAAAACGATGGCTTGCGGCCATCTCAGAGTATACCACAGGCCGGTATGCTCTCCCAACACCTTGTACGCGGCAGACCCAGCCACAGCCCAGACGAAGCCGCCTATTGAACCTTCCACGGTTTTGTTCGGCGACATACTTGGGGAAAGCTTGTGCCGTCCAAACGCTCTGCCAATGAAGAACGCACCCATATCAGTAAGCCATACGAGCACCAGCACCAGCAGCGCAAGGCCCAATCCGGCCTCGCCAAAGGCCCCCCTTATCAGGCAGAAACGACTCAGAGTCCACCCGCAGTAAACAACTCCGAACACCTCAAGGGCCGGCACAGCCATGGAGCCTGCAGGCGTAGCCCTGAAAACCTGCCTGCCAAGGGAAAAGGCTAGAACCAAAGCGAGCAGTGGACCGCCATACGCTCCATTGTATAAAACAGCGTCAACCACAAGCAGTGCAGACCCGACGGATATCACGGGCTGACTAGGAGTCCACGCTTTCGTCTGGCACATCCTAGCATACTCCACGCCGCCAATGACGGCTATGACTGCCGACACCACGGCCAGCGGAGCTCCTCCCATCCAGAGAACGAAGATGCCGATGGGCGCACCTATTAGGCCAACCAACACCCTTGCCCTCATCATCCTCTTTCACCTCGACCGTCGTGAGGGCCGGATTCTAGGCCCCCGTATCTCCTACTCCTTGACTGGAAGAATTCGATGGCTTCGTCGAGATCCTCGGCACGAAAATCAGGCCATAGAATGTCCATGACATAGATCTCAGAGTATGCAGCCTGCCAAAGCATGAAGTTGCTGATTCTGCTCTCGCCGCCGGTCCGTATGATCAGATCCGGATTGGGCTGCCCGGAAGTGGCCAGTCTGGAGGAGACCAGATCCTCGCCAATGTCTGACATGTCTATTCGCCCTTGGGCGACATCCTCGGCTATTTGGCGAGTGGCCGAAACCACGTCCCATCTGCCCCCATAGTTCAGGGCAACGTTCACGGTTATCCTTGAACCGCCCGCTGTGATCTTCTCAGCTCCGGATACCACAGAACGAACCGGCCATGGGAGCCGACTTCTGTCGCCTATGATATTCAGTTTTGCTCCCGACCTGGCAAGCTCAGAGGATTCATTCCGGAAGAACTCCTCCATCAGCAAGAACAAACCCTGCACTTCAGCAACGGGTCGCTTCCAGTTCTCTGTAGAGAATGCGAACAACGTAAGGTATTCCACACCTCTATCCCGTGCAGCTAGAACAGTCTTCTTGGCCACCTCTGTTCCAGCTCGGTGGCCATACAGGCGCGGCTTTCCCTGCTTCTCGGCCCACCTGCCGTTACCGTCCATTATGATTCCTATATGCGCTGGAAGCAAAGGGGTTCCTCCCTTCAGAGCGACAGAAGTGACATGGTCCAGCGCTCTGTTGCGCCAGACGACACTGAAATCATACTATAAACCCCCTCAGATTGAGGGGGTTATAGGCCTAGAGAACATGCACAGCCTACACCTGCATGATTTCGACTTCCTTCTCGGCCAGCATGTCGTCGATTTCTGCAATGTACTTATCAGTCACTTTCTGGATCTCATCTTGCGCACGGCGTAGCTCGTCTTCGGTTATTGTGCCTTCCTTTTCAAGGGAGCGAACCTCGTCCATGGCATCACGCCTTACTCCCCTGATGTTGATGCGCTTCTCTTCAGCCATCTTACGCACTAGCTTAACCAATTCCCGTCGGCGTTCCTCTGTAAGGTGCGGAATGGCCATGCGTATGACATTCCCGTCGTTTGCAGGGACCAAACCGATGTCTGACTTCTGAATCGCCCTTTCAATCTGCCCCAGAACTGACTTGTCCCACGGCGTTACCACAAGCAAACGCGGTTCAGGCGCTGAGACACTGGCTATCTGCGTCAGAGGTGTCGGAGTATCGTAGTAATCTACTACTATCCTGTCGAGGATGGCTGGATTGGCACGCCCGGTGCGGACTCCAGCGAAATCTCGGCTCGTAGACTCGATCACTTCTTTCATCCGTTCCTCTGCCAGCTCTAGCTCGTCCTTGTACACACCTAATCCCTCCCAATCCACGTCCCAACTGGCTCACCCACTAATGCTCTTCTTATGTTGCCTTCGCGGAGCAAGTTGAAAACTACAATCGGTATTCCGTTTTCCATGCAAAGCGAAGCTGCAGTGGAATCCATCACGCCAAGCTCCCGGCTGATTACGTCAATAAATGATAACTTCTTGTAGAAGGTAGCTTCCGGGTTCTTCAACGGGTCAGAGTCGTATACTCCTTCGACCCTCTTTGCCATCAGAATCACATCCGCCTCTATCTCGGCCGCACGCAGCGCTGCTGCTGTGTCAGTGGAGAAGAACGGATTTCCAGTACCTGCCCCGAAGATCACGATCCTGCCCTTCTCCAGATGGCGTAGGGCTCTGCGACGTATGTAAGGTTCAGCTACCTCGCGCATCTCAATGGCTGTAAGCACTCGTGTCGGTATTCCGGTATCTTCGAGAGCTTCCTGCAATACTACGGAGTTGATGACGGTAGCAAGCATGCCTGCGTAATCTGCGCTGCTTCGATCCATGCCCATCTGACTGGCCTCAGCGCCCCGCCATATGTTTCCTCCGCCCACAACTATGGCCAGCTGCGCTCCTAAGGCATAGCCTTCGGCGACTTGGCCTGCAATCCATCTGACGGTGTCAATATCGACACCGGTTCCCCGTTGTCCCGCAAGCGCCTCACCAGACAGCTTCAGGACCACTCGGCTGTACTTAGGCCTTTCCAAGATCGTCACTCCTCGTTGGATTCTATACGACCGTCCATTCTCCTCCTGTATTTGCTATTCAGACCATGATGGCTATGCAAAGGAGAGAACACGATTGTGTTCTCTCCTCACTTGATTACCCTTATCAGAGAGCCTCTCCGCGTTCAAATCGGGCAAATCTTCTCACTGTGATGTTCTCGCCCAAGAGCCCTATCGTCTCACGGATTAGGTCCTCCACTAATTTCTCCGGTTCACGGATAAATGGCTGATCCAAAAGGCAGATCTCCTGATAGAACTTGTCAAGCCTACCTTCTACGATCTTGTCCGCAATCTTCTCCGGCTTTCCCTCGTTAAGCGCCTGAGTTCGATATATCTGGCGCTCTTCTTCAATCACATCGCCGGGAACTTCATCACGTGATACGTACAGAGGCCTAGACGCAGCCACCTGCATGGCGAGATCCCGCACCAAGGTGCGAAATTGGTCTGTCTTGGCAACAAAGTCCGTCTCGCAGTTTACCTCAATAAGCACGCCTATCCTACCACCCATGTGGATGTAGGAGTCGACCACACCCTCTGCGGTCTCTCTCCCGGCACGCTTTGATGCTGCAGCGAGGCCCTTTTCACGCAGGAATATGACGGCCTTGTCGAAATCGCCTCCGGTCTCAACAAGCGCCTTCTTGCAATCCATCATACCCGCGCCCGTACGCTCACGAAGCTCCTTTACCATGGATGCAGTGATTTCCATTAGCAAATGTCCCCCCGCGTTTACTCAGCGTCCTCGTCAGTGTCGGCATCGCCAAACTCATCAGACGCCTGGGATTCCCCGTTGTCATCATCTAGACTGCGCTCTTCATCGTACTCTTCTTCTGCCAGAGCCTGATCCAAGCCCTCGCGTCCTTCAATGGCTGCATCAGCCATCTTCGAAGTGAGAAGCCTCACAGCACGAATCGCGTCGTCGTTGCCTGGGATCACGTAGTCCACTTCATCAGGATCGCAGTTGGTGTCCACAATCGCAATGATCGGGATCTCAAGCCGCCTGGCTTCAGCGACTGCAATTCTCTCCTTGCGAGGATCTACAATGAACACTACGCTAGGAAGCTGCTTCATGTCGCGTATCCCAGCCATGCGTTTCTGAAGTTTCGTCCTTTCGGCGACAAGCTTCTGCACTTCCTTCTTGGGAAGCGCGTCGAAGGTGCCGTCCTCTTCCATCTCCTCAAGCCTCTTCATCCACTCTACACGCTTACGCATAGTGGCGAAGTTGGTAAGCATCCCGCCTAGCCAGCGCTCGTTAACCCAGTACATCCCGCAACGCTGAGCTTCTTCAGAGATAGTATCACGAGCCTGCTTCTTTGTGCCCACGAAAAGCACTGAACCTCCGTCTTGCACAGTGTCAAGGACGAAGTTATAGGCATCATCCAGTTTTCTTATCGTTTGCTGGAGGTCGATGATGTAGATGCCATTTCGCGAAGTGAAGATATACGGCTTCATTTTGGGATTCCAACGCCTCGTCTGGTGTCCAAAGTGCACACCAGCCTCAAGCAATTGTTTCATGGTTACTACTGCCACGCAAATCACCTCCTCCCGCAGCGGTTTCCCCTCCAACCTCATCATCTTGGAGTTCCACCAGATGCACAACTTGCATCCGGCACCGCAACCCCAATCCGAAGGTCGTGTGTAGTCGCACAGCGGTTAGTATATCACACGCTGGAGCGCCCGACAAGCGCGCCTGCTGCCATGCTGCCTGCTGCGGGGCAAGACCGCTACTGGATCCACTGCAACGGTCAATACTACGCTTTGCCCAGAGCCGCAGGCGCAGCTAACGAGCGCGCAACCTATCTAGTTCCTCGAACAACCTGTCATTGAGAACCCGGATGTATGTTCCCTTCATGCCAAGCGAACGCGACTCTATAACGCCAGCGCTCTCAAACTTGCGCAGCGCATTGACAATCACTGATCTGGTTATGCCCACTCTGTCTGCAATCTTCGATGCAACAAGAAGCCCTTCGTCGCCATCGAGTTCATCGAAGATGTGTTCAACTGCTTCCTGTTCAGAGTAGGAGAGCGTTTCCAGTGCCATCTGCACAGCCGCTCGTTTCCTGGCCTCTTCCTCTGCCTTTTCATTTTTGGATCTGTAGATTTCCATTCCTATGAATGTTGCGCCGTATTCGGTGAGCATTATGGCGTTCTCACCAAGCTCGCCATCGATCTTTGAAAGAAGCAGCGTTCCGACGCGCTCGCCTCCTCCAATAATCGGCGTGATAGTTAGGCTGCATGACTCCGACCTTCCCAGCGTCTCGTCGCAGAGCATTTTCAAACCATCATTGGGCCTACGATTGACATCGGTTTCGAATACCTTGAGCAGCTCCTCATTGGCGCGCGGAGGTATGTATCCATTGTAGAGAAGCCCCGAGTCTGTGCCCTCAAAATCGTAATCAGCCAGATGGGCCAGCGAATGGCCTAGTATCTTGCCATTCTTCGCTATAACAAGAACCTGACTCTCTAACACCTCTGCAAGCGTCTGGGCGATTTCCTCAAAACGCCCTGGATAACCTGGCCAATTCTGAATGAGCTTGCTTATTCTGCGCGTGCTCTCCAGTAGTGAGCTCACTTTTAGACCTCCTCTCACCGGCCACGGATGCTTCTCCGTGCGCTCCCAATTAGGAGCAAGTTATGCTCTTTTATATTGTCCAAACATTTAACTTTCAACACAGGAGCCAACGGCCGGAGCTAGAGAATATAGTCAGAGAGGTCGCTCTCAGTTACTAGCTGTTCCAATCTGGATCGCACATAGTCTGCATCGACTGTGACCTTGTCCGCTTCCTCCGGTGCATTGAACGATACGTCCTCAAGCACCTTCTCGAGAATGGTATGAAGCCTTCTGGCGCCGATGTTCTCGGTGCTAGAATTTACATCATCTGCAATCCTGGCTATCTCCCGCACTCCATCCTCAGCAAACACGAGGTCAACTCCATCTGTAGCCAGAAGAGCGGCGTACTGCTTGATCAAGGCATTCTTCGGTTCTGTCAAGATTCTCACGAAATCGTCCCTGGCAAGGCTCGAAAGCTCCACCCTTATCGGGAATCTCCCTTGAAGCTCGGGAATAAGGTCAGAGGGCTTAGACATATGAAAAGCCCCTGCTGCGATAAAGAGTATATGACCTGTTTTGAGCGGTCCGTACTTCGTTTGAACCGTCGACCCCTCAACTATGGGAAGAATATCTCTCTGAACACCTTCACGAGAGACATCTGGCCCTGCACCCTGTCCTTTTACAGCAATCTTGTCGAGTTCGTCGAGGAAGACTATTCCCGTCTGCTCTGCACGATCAATAGCCTCTTCGGCGACTTCATCCATGTCAATGAGCCTTGCGGCCTCCTCGGCAACAAGGATCTTGCGAGCCTCACGAACCGGCAGTTTCCTTCGCCGACGGCGGCGAGGCAACATCTCACCCACGAGGTCTTGGAGGTTTATCCCCATCTCCTCCACGCCCGCCCCGGAGAAGATCTCTATCATTCCTGCCTGCGAGTCATCGACCTCAATCTCAATAATGGCGTCTTCAAGCTCGCCCCTTCTCAATCGTTCCCTCGTTTCCTCCCTGCGCGCCCGCGCGCCGGCGAGCTTCGACTCGAAGGTCCGATCATCCTGGGGCTGCTGAACAGGCATGCCCAAGATGGCGGCAAACGGATTTGCCGGAGCGCAGTCGCGAGTGGGCAATGGCGCTAGGGCATCGAGCAGGCGCTCCTCACCGAGGATCCTCGCTTTCTCCTGCACCCCTACCATCTTCTCAGCCTTCACCATTCTTACCGAGGTCTCAGCAAGCTCACGCACTATGCTGTCAACATCTCTTCCGACATAGCCTACTTCAGTGAACTTCGTAGCCTCAACCTTGACGAAGGGGGCGTTTACCAGACGAGCCAACCTTCTGGCGATCTCCGTCTTGCCTACCCCAGTAGGGCCTATCATTAGGATGTTCTTGGGTATGATATCATCCTGCATCTCCAGACCCAGCGCAAGCCTACGTTGGCGGTTTCGCAGGGCGATAGCCACGGCCTTCTTGGCGGAGGCCTGACCTACAATGTACTTGTCGAGCTCGCGCACAATCACACGAGGAGTTAGGTCTTGCATAGCTACACCTCCTGACTACAATTCCTCTATGTTGATCTGTCCATTAGTGTATATGCAGATCTCTGACGCGATCTCAAGGGACTCGCGCACTATCTCAGCAGCTCCAAGCTGAGTGTTCCTAAGGAGAGCCCTTGCAGCAGCCAGAGCATAGGGACCCCCGGAACCGACTGCAGTAACTGCGTCATCCGGCTCGAGGACCTCACCATTGCCTGAAAGCAGGAGGATCCTGCATCCGTCGGTCACTATCATCATTGCCTCCAGCCTTCTGAGGACCCTGTCTGTCCGCCATTCTCTTCCGAGATCGCTCGCTGCCCGAACAAGATTGCCTTTGTATTCAGATAGCTTGCCTTCAAAACGCTCAAGAAGCGCCATCGAGTCAGAAGCCGAGCCGGCAAAACCCGCCAGCACATTCCAATCCGACAGTTTCCGGATCTTGCGGGCCCCATGCTTTACAACAGTATTGCCCAGCGTCACCTGGCCATCAGAACCCATGGCGCACTTGCCGTCACGAATGACTGCCACAACAGTGGTGCCCGTCATGTCCATCGATGATTGACTCATTCTATCTGAAGCCTCCTAATTGGTCGAAGGGAATCTAGGCTCTTGGATGGGTCTTCTTGTATACCCTGTAAAGCCTCTCTCGAGACACACTGGTGTAGATCTGTGTAGTAGAAATATCGGCATGGCCCAGCAGTTCTTGGACTGCACGCAAGTCTGCCCCCGAATCAGTAAGATGAGTCGCAAACGAGTGGCGCAGGGAATGTGGGGTTGCGGTGCGCGGAAGGCCCGCCTCCATCAGTCGCTTCTTCATCATCCTCTCCACCGAGCGGCCGGAGAGCCTACCCCCATTCCTATTCAAAAACAGAGCTACCTCTTGGGTATCTGACAAAAGCTCGGGACGGGCATCAAGAACGTAGTCATGAATAGCTTTCGCGGCCGGCCCTCCCACTGGAGCTATCCGTTCCTTGGCACCTTTGCCGAAAACACGGACCGTTCCTGACGCTGAGCTATAATCCCCCAGATCCAGGCCCACCAGTTCCGACAACCTTATGCCTGAGGAATACAGCAATTCAAGAATTGCTCGGTCCCGCAAGGCAAGCGGAGAATCATTCCTGCAGACGGATATCAGGCGCTCAATCTCATCCTGCGCCAGGGTCCGAGGCAGCCGTCTGGGGCGCCGCACCTGCGACATGGACACAGCCGGATTGCTGTCGATGACTCCCTCGCGCGCAAGAAACTTCAGATATGACCTTATGGCGCTCATCTTCCTTGCGACGCTACTGTGGCTCAGTCCTCGCGATTGCAGGGTCGCGAGGTACTTCCTGAGCGTAGTTAACCTATACGCATCAACCTCTGACGCCACAACC
>JAQVXE010000179.1 GCA_028709305.1 Bacillota bacterium
ACTCCTTCACGCAAGCGCGACTTTCCTGGATCTCAATGCACCTGCATCGGGCAGAGACGGTCGATCATACATTCGACGGATAACCGGACCCCGTCTGGCGCTCAAGCAAGTTGTGTAGCGCCTCTCAATTGTCCGTAGTCAGGCTGGAGTGTTGGGAGGCGAAATGTTAGTGAAGCGGACCACAAGCGGATTCCGGTTGGTTATGTGCATCGCGGTCATCGGATTGCTGGTCACAACTTCAGGGTGTTCCCGGGAGATTTTTTCAAGAGCCTATTCAGTATCAGGCAAGATCACTGATGCCGACGGCAAGGGTATTGGCGGCGTTGCTATTGCCTTCAGCGGCGGGTTCGGAACCGCCACTACCTCGAATGATGGAGAATGGGCCAAAGATGATTTGAAGGGCAAAGTCACCGTCACCCCCACAAAGGAAGGCTGGAAGTTCACGCCAGCTTCAAGGACTGTTTCCAAAGAGGTATCGGATGTGGACTTCGTCGGGGGATGTTATGACTATGCCGGGTACGTTGAGGGTGCCGAATGGCGTTACAAAGTGTCCAGCGCATTCATTTACGAAGGAGAACTCTTGACCGGGGAATATTACAGCCTCATGGAAGTAACTTCGGTGAGGCGGGAGGGCGAATGGACTTATTACGATGTGGCTAAGACCTCGATAGATTCCGATGACGAGATTATCAACTCGTCAGTCGAAGTAGTTGGTCGTAAAGGCATGACGTACTATAATATTGAGATGGACGACGATGGTGAAATCTACTATTGTGATGAACTGTTCACTGCGCCCTTTAACGCAGGGGATACGATAGGAGATTTTGAGGTCATAAGGCAAGAGTCGGTAACCACAGCTGCCGGCACATTTACGGCCTGGTACTGCCATGTATCCTACGACGAAGACGAGGTAGAGATATACGCTGATCTTTGGTTTGCGCCCTATGTGGGCATTGTGAAAATCGAAATACGCGAAGGTGACATCGTTGCTCAGGAAATGGAACTGTTGTCATACGAGGGCCAGTAGGCCTCGCAAGGATCATAATCGCATCTTCGTTGTGCCCGATTAACCTGCAAACACAGGAATCTTAGTAGCATTATTCACACCATACATAGAATCGCAGCCGTCAATCTCAGCAGGACGGCTGCTCCTTTCTTTCGCCATCACAGGCTCCTTCTGTATCATCTGTTGTGTCGTCTCCAGGAGCGCTGCTGCTTTTTCGACGCTCGTTTACACACCGTTCAAGAAAGACGTATATGGGAGAGAGTAGATCGCCGCGCATTGCATCGGATAGTTTCGGTTGCTCGTCCCCATACTCGCACTGTAGGAACTCCACAATGAGCCCGGTGTCTTGCTGAGTCCAATCAGGCTCGAAATCTGCGAGATCCGGATGACGCTCAAGGTACAGTCGAGCCGATCGCAGACTGGCTTCGGCATGCTTG
Source organism: Bacillota bacterium (assembly GCA_028709305.1). GTDB lineage: Bacteria > Bacillota > DTU025 > DTU025 > DTU025 > UBA10085. The sequence goes on from JAQVXE010000179.1 coordinate 1,444, forward strand.
AGCAAAGATTCCCGCACGTTCTCCAAGTTGTCGCGACCGAAATGCGGAAACTGTTCGGCGACTGCCTCAATATTGTCGTCCAGCGCGATGCCGTACGAAATCAACTGGCTTGCCCCGTATAGATGAGTGCAAGCATGCTGCAACGTCTCCTTTTCCATAGACAAACGCTTGCTGTGTCGTCCAAATATGCCCACTCTTGCTCCCCCTATTATGAGACTTCCTTTCTCTTGCTTGGCCATGAAGGCGCATTTCCCTTCAAACGGCTTTGTAACGAAAAACCAATCCGCACGGCATCGAGCATGCATGAGCTCTACGGCAGACTTCTCCTGCCCTCGTCAAACGCCGTCTGTCACCCGCCGACACCGCCTGACTCCGCCAGACGCCCCCAAGCTCCATCAAGCACGTATTCTTGGACAATCAGTTGCAGGAATCGCTGGGCCCTTAGTTGAACAAGGACGCAGAAGAATATAGTCATGGAGGGCAAAGGAGGAAACGGTGTGATCTCGGGGATTTTGGCATCAGCATGGCATGAGGCAATACCCCGTCGCCATTCGACCAGGAACTACGACGAACGGCCAGTTCCCGACGAGCTGCTAAATGGGCTCACGCCTCTCCTTTCTGGTTTTGCCCCGCTGTGCGAGGGGGCCCGAGCCGTCATAGTCGCGGACGGCACACCAAAGATCTTTACAGGCATCATAGGCTCTTTCGGCAAGATCACTGCTCCCCCCCCAGTCGCACTGGCGTTCGTCGCAGACACGTCCCATCCCCACTATCAGGTGGCCACGGGCTACTTGGGCGAAGGGATAATCCTTCAGGCCACGTATCTAGGCCTTGCCACCTGCTGGGTAAGCGGGGGATTCAGTAGCGCTGAAGCAAAGAGCCGGGTGGAACTCGAGCCCTCAGAGAAGGTAATGGCTATGACGCCCCTGGGCTTTGCTGCGCCCGACGAAACCCTGGGGACGAAGGGGATTAAGGCCGTCACCTCTGCTCACAAGAGAAAACACCTGTCATCCATTGTCAGCGGCCTGCCTCCGAAAGACTGGCTGCCCGATTGCGGTGAAGCCTTGGAGGCGGCCAGAATTGCGCCATCCGCAATGAACAGGCAACCGTGGAGGTTCGACGTAGACGACAAGGGTGTGACGATATCCACGTTCGGGCTCGATCTGTTTCCCAGGGCCCCGGTAAAGCTGGACTGCGGAATCGCAATGCTCCATTTCGAAGCGGTGGCAAGGGCGAATGGCCTACATGGGCAATGGAGGATGACAGATGGAGCGTCCCATGTAGCAGAGTTCATTTTTGCAGACGCCAATCCATAGACTGTATGTGTGGGTGCAGAGCGTTTGCTCGAGGAGGTACTCTAGATGAAGGATGAGACGGCCGAACAACCGTCAAACGGAAATGCCATAGGGGCCAAACACCAACTGGTGTCCGGGGCAAGCCCAGCCCAGGCAAACTGGCTGTATCTTGCAGCGCTATTCTTGATGCTCGCGGGAAGCATCCTTCTTATGCCGCGAATAGGAATAGGCTTCAATATCTGCGTCAACGAACTCGTCTTCTTTCTCCTGCCAG
>JAQVXE010000180.1 GCA_028709305.1 Bacillota bacterium
AAACCATTAACTGAATCGCGGCAGACATCCTAATGCCCGGCACGCCTCTGTATGTCGTGGAGTTATGTGACTGCTCTCGGTTGGAAAAGCTAATCGAGATAAGTAGAAGAACCAAGGATGTGAACGAGAATCGAGATCAGGGAGCAAGCCATTATCCCATTGGGCTATGGCAAGTATGTCCGTTCCGATAGAATCATCGCCCTCGATCCAATAGAAGATGAACGAGGGCCCGGCCGCCGCACTAAAGTCTACATTGACCAGCTGCCCAATCCATTGATTGCTTCAAGAACTGAAAACTCCATCCTTGCGAGCATCGTCAGGACGCCAACGGAGGTTCTCGAGGCCACAGCCGCCCTCGAGCTTCTGCAGGATCTTCTGGACGACATTGAGCAAGTAGGGCCAATGCTCCGAAAGAGTATCAAAGAAGAGGCTGGCCTTGACCTTGAGATACTTGAACACAAGATCAGGGAAATCCTGGCACACGAATTGGAGACGGAATAGGGGCGGCCAGGCTTCTGCCAGGCATACTCCGAAAAGGAAAACGGGCAGGGCACAAACCCTACCCGCCAATCTTCTAACTGGTGCCGGAGGCGGGATTCGAACCCGCACGTCCTTGTGGACAGAGGATTTTAAGTCCCCTGCGTCTGCCTTTCCGCCACTCCGGCGTCAACGTTGTTGCCATATGCGCTATTACAGAAAGTATATCACGACCGGCCATCTTGCGCTATCGGCCACATGCTGCAAAGGATTGCCAGATAGACCCGGCTTTTCAACGTGGCGTCTGTACATGGCGGCTGCGCAAAACGGGCCAAACTTGCGTGCCTCCTGCCAGCGAGCCCTCTGCGGCCAATAGGATGTCACACTCAGCTGCCGCTTTCGCCCAGCCCCAGTCCCATACGCGCAGCCATGCCGTCCAGTATTCCAGCAACGCTCACCGTAACTGAATCGGCGCCCACAAGGTCCATAACTTGGAGTATGATCCCTGTTCCAGCAGGCATTACTCTGGCCCTCTTGGGCTGGATCATTCCTCGAACCTGCATCCTTTCGGAACATGCAAGCGAGCACAGGCCGACAAACATCGCCTCAACCTCATCTCTGGAGAGAATATGGCCGTGGACGAGATCTGGATCGAACTTGTCCAGCTTGAGACTGATCGAAGCAAGTGTTGTGGCTGAACCTCCTACTGCAACTATCGAAGCAGGGCTTTCACCTTTCGTGCCTACCGCGGAACCCTCTACAAGTGTACGCGCCTCCTGAAGGCCAGCCCTGATATGCGCACGCATCCTGTCGACTTCACTTCGCGAAGGCGGATCAGAGAGGAGGAATCGATCCGTCAGGCTCACAGCGCCAAGCGGAAGACTTACGCTTTCCACCTCGCCTGCACAAGAATCCATCCTCATCAGTTCCGTGCTCATGCCCCCAGAATCCACAACCAGCGCACTTGCTGGATCAGGCATGATCGATGCCGAACCAGAGCACGCGAGAACACCCAGGAACGAAAGCTCTGCTTCGAGTTTGGGCGAGATCACTTCAAGCCGCATGCCACACGCCTCTCCAACCTCGCTGATCAGGGTCTGGCAGTTCTGGGCTGCTCGAGCTGCAGCTGTAGCCGTAACCCATATCATGTCAGCCCCCATGGCTCGCCCAATCCCCACAAAGTCGCGTATAGCTTCAACGGTGGCCGCCCGGCCTGTGTTCGAAAGCCTCTCCGTTTCCCCTAGCCCCTGGCCAAGCCCGGTAATGCGAGTATCCATGCTCACTCGAAAGACCTTTGGCGGCTGGCGCATGTCCAAACGCTTGCACAGGCCATCCGCGTCCTGGCAAGGATGCGTTCCCGTCCTAACAGGGGGCTGCAGGACGACATCAGCCACAAGAAGCTTTGTGGAGTTGGATCCTGCATTAACTGCTCCTACACGAGCTGGAACACATCTTCCTCTGTCACACTCAAGCCTTGCCCCCGCCTGATCCAGCCTTCTTACTATCATATCTCCTACAGGATTGCTATTGCCCGCGAGAAAATCAGCGACATGCATGTGTAAGCACTTCACCCCCGAAAGGCTCGCCACTCCGCCTACGCCAGTCTCCTTCAGAACTCGGACCATGTTCGGAGCTTCCCTCTTCAGGCGCTCCAAATCCTCGTCGCTGACAAGAGCCATCCTTTGACCGGCATACCTCATGTTGGCCGCCTCATGTGCCCCGCGGAAATCCTCATCGGTTTCTACCCGCTCTATCACTTCGCCTATCATGCCCTGGCTTTCCAGTGCAGACACAGTTTCTCGAAGGTGAGGGCATGTGAGCCAGTAGACTGTAGGGAAAGGCTTGGGAGCCTTCTTCAAAACCGAACTGCCGCACCCGCACTCCCCGGATATGTCAGAGCGTGTCCTCTCCCACATGACCGGATAAGTCGATATTACCTGGGGTAGGCCGTAGGAACAGAATCTTGGGACTCCAACAATCTTGCCAATGAGTGGGCGGCCTAGTTGCATGGCAACCACCGCACGTTCCATGGCTGTGGGCAATCTGCTGCCCCCTTTGGGCTCCCTCTGATTCTCGCTCAAAAAGCACACTCCTCACCAGGCGCTTTACAGCGCCCCGGTCAAGTCTGTAAATGCTCGATCCGGACTCCGCCACGCTATCGGGCATTCCCGCGAAAAGAAAAGCACTCCATGATTAGGAGTGCCATGTCTTTATCACGTTATGATCTACATCGTCTTTGACAGACGCGTTCCCCGACCACCCCGTTTAGAATCCATATGCTTCTTCAGATCTTGGTGCCGCTCATCGCTTTCTTTGAGGAACTTGGAAAGCTTATCCTCAAAAGATTGCTGACTAACTCTGTCGCGGCGAAATCCTCGAGGTCGGTAGTTCGGATCGGTCTGCTTGATTGAAAGACCGATTCTGCCTCTGTCCATCGAGA
>JAQVXE010000181.1 GCA_028709305.1 Bacillota bacterium
TCCTGGCGTACCCCTCCCGCAGCCACGATGGCCTCAAGGGCCGTAGCCCCCCGCTCAAGCTCAACCTGGCCCGGACGGGTTACGTACCCAGCCACCTGAACACGGAGGTACGCACTGGGAACAACTACAACCGCACCAGGTGCCACCTTCGGGTTGGCCTTTACATCACCCGTGAACGCCAGATCGCTATCTGCAAGCTCAAAGGCTGCGCCGTCCTCGACGGCATCTCCCGAGTAAACCTTCACATTCCCAAGATCAGCACGCTCGCTCGGGCCTCCTGCAGCAGCAACAAGATCCAGGAGAGTCGTGTCGGCGCCTACAGGGTACACCCCCGGGCGGGCAACCTCGCCAAGCAAAGTGGCAACCTGCAATGCCTGGGGAACGAATAGCACATCCCCATCCAAAAGGCCTGGAGCCTCGCTCCTAGCAACCCTTCCGCTCAGTATTCCTTCAATATCTATCTCCCGCACCTCGGAAAGCTCATCCGACTTCCGGGTGAGAGCAACCTTGCTTCCATCGCCATCCTGGCGTACCCCTCCCGCAGCCATGATGGCCTCAAGGGCCGTAGCCCCCCGCTCAAGCTCAACCTGGCCCGGACGGGTTACGTACCCGGCCACCTGAACACGGAGGTACGCACTGGAAACAACTACAACCGCACCAGGCATAACCTTAGGGTTGGCCTTCACATCACCCGTGAACGCCAGATCGCCGTCTGTAAGCTCAAAGGCTGCGCCATCCTCTTCGCTTCCCCCCAAATAGACCCGAACATTGCCAAGGTCTGCGCCCTCGCCCGGGCCTCCTGCAGCAGCAAGAAGATCCAGCAAAGTCGTGTCGGCGCCCACAGGGTATACCCCTGGGCGTGCAACTTCGCCAATGATGGATGCCTGTTGGGGCGCCTCTGAAACGAATATCACATCGCCTGAGGCGAGAATGATGTTGGATTCAAAACCCGGAGCATGAATCAACTCCCCGAGGGATGCAGAGAGATTCCCCTGGATCCCGTCGCGCTCGCCATTCCATACTACTTGGGCCCTTCGGGCATCGCCGGCAACCCCGCCGGCTGCAGCCACCGCATCCAACAGCCGCATGTGGCTGCCCTTGGGAGCAGGGTACGACCCTGGATGCACCACATCCCCAAGAACGAGGATCTGCCTTACCTCGCGAGGAACATGCACAACCGCCCCGTCTCCAATAGGAGTATCGGCCATGCTGCCCCCTACTATAGAAGAGTAGTCAACATAGCGGGCCGCCCCATCCATTGCCACAATACAGTCGGCATCTGCAAGTTCAGTAAGGCCTCCTGCGGCCGCAATCGCCGCAACAGCCCCCGACCCGTTTGGAACCTCATATATCCCTGGCCGGGCCACCTCGCCTACCACGACCACACGAACCTTCCGGTACTGCACTATAGTTACCGTAACATCCGGGTTCTTTATGTAAGCCGACAGGGCACTGGCAATATCACGGCTGGCTTGTGCCACAGTCAAACCTGAAACCCTAACAGAGCCTATAAGAGGAACGGATATGATCCCGTCAGGCCCGATCTGCGCAGCCACGCCCAACTGGTCGTCGCCGAAAACAGAGATGTTTATCACATCTCCCGAGCCAAGAACATACTCTTCCCCGCCCTCGCCTGCTTGCGCCAGTTCAGGAAGAACCAAGTTGAAGCCAAAAGCTACGGCAAACGCCACTATTACCGCAACAACAAGTGTTGCTGCACTTCTTCTAGATGTACGCTGTCTCCAACTCACTTTGTCGCTGTCTCCTTTGATGACTCATCCGCACCGTAGCCGGAGTCGTAATAGTAGTAATAATCGTTGTAGTAATAGCCGCCCCCATATCTGCCCTTGTGGTTCGGAATCCCTCGCACAACCGCCCCAAGCACCTTGGCATTAACGCCTCGGAGCGCCTCCAAGGAGCGCTTGGCGGCATTCTTGTCGGATTTGAGCAAGCTGACCACGAAAATCACTCCATCTGCTCGCGCCCCAAGAACCAGCGCATCCGTGACCGCAAGCACCGGCGGAGCGTCAAGAATGACGAGATCTGCCCGGGATTTCATCTCTTCAAGGAATTCTTCCAGTCGGTCGCTATGAAGAAGCTCAGAAGGGTTAGGCGGAATGGTTCCTGCAGTTACGACCATAAGGCCCTCCACAGGTCCATCCTTCAGAGACTTGTCGTATTCTCCGGTGACTATTGCTTCAGAAAGACCGGGAGTCTGAGGCAATTCGAACTTTTCATGCAATGTTGGCCGACGCATGTCGGCATCTACGAGAACAACCGATTCGCCTGCCTGAGCAAAAGTTATTGCAAGATTCGCGGCCGTAAGCGACTTCCCCGTACCAGGAAAAGCGCTCGTCACCTCGAGCACCCGAATGGACTGGCCTCCGCTGGAAAAATGGACATTCGTCCTAAGCATGCGATAGGCTTCGCTCGCGATAGATTTCGGGCTGTTCAGAGAGATCAAAGCGCCCTCAGGGTCGAACTGCTCTTCACTGTTGTTCTTGTTGTTCCATGGCAGCCGCAATGGCGATGCCCTCCCTCCAGAAATCAAAAGCCGCACATGCGGCGGGACTAACAACATGGTGTGAAACATTCTAGCATATTATACGCCATATAGCAATGATAGCCATCAAAGGAATATAAATGCCTTCCAAATTTAGACAATATCCACTGCAATACTTCTATCGGTCATAATACAACTGCCCAGCGGCACATCAAATCCAGCTTATTCTGGAGTTATTGCTATACTATAAGATACTATGAGAAGTAGAAAAATCCTTCATCGTGTGACATCGGTCTTCACAGCAAACCAGCAGAATGCCGGCTGAAATGGGGTAAAGCCATGATAGACATACACTCACACGTAATCCCAGGAATAGATGATGGATCATC
>JAQVXE010000062.1 GCA_028709305.1 Bacillota bacterium
AGAACAACAACTCCTGCGGGCTCGTCATCAGCGAGTATAGGCGATGCGACCTGGCATGCGAACTGTGCTCCATCAACAACAGGCTTCTCACCTGGAGTGCTGGTCACAAATGTCTTGCCAGATTCCATGATGCCTTCTGCGGCCTCAGAAATCTCCTTTTCAAAGTAAAGCTTTCTTGAGACGCCGCTCACTCCCACTACTTCGTGCTCGTCTGCAATGAGTGCAATGCAACCCGTCGCTTCGTGGAGAGAATCTGCGTACTCCTGTGCAAATAGACTGAGATCGACCATGGGAGAGTACTTCTTCAGAATCACTTCCCCATCACGGTCAGTGAATATCTCAAGCGGATCGCCCTCGCGAATCCTTAATGTTCTTCGTATTTCCTTCGGTATCACAACCCGCCCTAGGTCGTCAATGCGTCTGACTATGCCTGTCGCTTTCACTTCATGCCCTCCCCAACTTATTTCCGCCATTTCAGGCCTTATTGTACCATAATGGTGCAAAACGTATACTGTAGTCTACACTAGATATCCATGGTGTTGAGGGCGACTATTCATCTCACACTTACACGTGCCACAATGCTAGTCGCTCATGCACAATTACAGATTCGAAAGGATGTTGGATAGCTCATAATAATCCATATTGATCGGGCGTTTCATCGACAGAGCCTCTTCAAAGGAAATCGCCCGAACTTCATTCTGGAACATGCCGAGAACAGCACTGCCCTCCCCGGCCAACAGAACGTCAATGGCTTTGGCGCCAAACATCGTGGCTAGGATGCGGTCGCGTACTGAGGGAGCTCCACCTCGCTGAATGTGTCCGAGCACAATGATTCTGGTTTCAAAGCCTGTTATGTGCGCGATCTGCTGCCCCACCCTATAGGCAGCGCCCTCTGTGAGGGTTCCGCCGCTGGAAACCGGGGGCGCACCACTTGCCCCTTCCGCCACAATGACTATGCTGTGGCTCTTCCCCTGACGTGCCCCATCGATTATCCTGGTGCACACTTGCTGTATGTCGTATTCTATCTCGGGTATTAGGATACTCTCCGCCCCTCCGGCAAGCCCAGCCGCCAAAGCAATGTGGCCGGAATTCCTTCCCATCACTTCTATCACATACGTGCGCTCATGTGAAGTAGCAGTATCACGTATCTTGTTTATTGCATCAAGAACATTGTTGCATGCCGTATCGAAACCGATCGCATACTCCGTCGATCCGATATCATTGTCAATCGTAGCGGGGATCGCCACGGTTGGAAGTCCCATTTGCGAAAGGAGATGCAGGCCCCTGAAGGTGCCATCACCGCCGATTCCAACAACCGCGTCAATCTCGCACGTCCGTATCTGCAAAAGCGCCTTGGCACGGCCTTCCTCTGTCTTGAATTCATCCGAACGAGCAGATTTCAAGATGGTTCCGCCACGTTGCAGAATGTCTCCTACTGTTCTTGACTTCATTTCCATGAAGTCGCCCGTTACAAGCCCGTGAAATCCGCGTCTGACACCAACAATCTCAAGGCCGTGGTAGAGTGACTTTCTCACCACGGCACGCACGCACGGATTCATGCCCGGCGCATCTCCACCGCTGGTTAGCACTGCGATGCGTCTCATGACAACTCCCCCAATCATCCACGCCCACTGTCATCAAAGTAGTTCATCGGAATCGTCCAGGATGGCACGGGCCTCTTCAGCCTCAGTTTCCGGCACCATTACTTCTACGCTCGCCGCATCACCCATCTGGGGGACTCCCATTGGCCTCAACATTACCAACAAGCCCTCTCCCTCGAGCATGTTCTTTACGAGTTCGGCCTCAGGCCTGTTGGGCGCAATATGCACAACCGTCCACATCCTGTTTCATCCTCCTCACTGGAGCTTCTAGTTTAGTGTATCCGTTCCTATGTTCAGCGTCAGCCATTCTTTCTACTATGCTTCTTCGTGTCCTCCCGAAATCGATGCATTCTTATTCAGTGCAACCGCTCCTAACCAGATATGGTATCAAACATTTCCGTTGTTGGCGAGTGTTTTCGGAAGGTCAGCAATAGAATCGGCCAGTATCTTGATGCTTTCATCCTTCACGTCCACACGCCCCTTCACTACAACCACAGCATCTGGCAAAAGAATCCCTGCGCACTCCTGATAGATTCTGGGGAAAACCACTACTTCCACCTGGCCTGTCAAATCCTCCAACTGTGCAAACGCCATTGGTTGCCCGGTGCGGGTAGTTATCTGCTTTCGTCCGTTTATCACCCCAGCCAGCGTCACATAGGTTCCTTCCTGTGCCTTCGATAGATCGCGAACCGACACGCTGGCCACCTTGCGCACGCTATCAGCAACCGATGCCAGAGGATGTCCGGAGATGTAGAGGCCAAGAAGCTCTTTCTCCATGGCCAGAATCTGTGCCTCGGTAAATTCGGGCACATCTGGCGGAGGGATTTCGGCAGCGCCAAAATCAGACGGTTTATCAAATAGGTCGAAAAACGAAGCCTGCCCTGCCTCCTGATGACGCTGGCGCACCGCACTATGGTCGCACACCTGATCCATGATTGCCAGCAGGGCGCGACGGTTGCCGAATTCGCTGAACGCCCCGCACCGTATCAGACTCTCCAAAGCCTTCCGGTTGACTGCGGCTAGATCTACCCTTTCGCAAAAATCGGCGAATGACACAAACCGGCCTCCACGCTTTCTGGCCAGTATTATGGATTCCGCCGCCCCCTCACCCACATTCTTGACGGCTCCAAGGCCAAAGCGTATGGTATCGCCAGACACGGTAAATCCCTTGTAGCTCTCGTTGACATCAGGCGGATGCACATCTACACCGTTTGCCCTGCAAACATCTGTGTACATGGCAACACGCTCTGATGACCCCATAACGCTGGTAAGAGTAGCCGCCATGAATTCAGGGAAATAATAGCACCTCAAGTAGGCGGTCCGGTATGATATGAGGGCATAGGCCGCGCTGTGGGACTTGTTGAACCCATAGCCCGCAAACCTCTCTATCAGCGAGAAAACTTCAGTAGCCGAACTCTCCGATACTCCTCGCTTCGAAGCTCCCTCCATGAACCTGTCCTTCATGCCCGCGATGACCTCAGGTTTCTTCTTGCCCATGGCTCTCCTGAGCATGTCCGCCTCTCCCAAGCTGAATCCGGCCAACTCGCTTGCTACCTGCATTACCTGCTCCTGGTAGAGCATGACACCATATGTGGATTTCAGTACCTTCTCCAACGCAGGATGGGGATATTTCACCGTCTCATGGTAGTGCTTGCCGCGGACGAAATCCCCTGTCATTACCATTGGGCCCGGCCGGCCCAGAGCGACAATGGCAATTATGTCCTCAAACTGCGTGGGTTTTACCTCGCGAAGCATGTTCTGAAAGAGACTGCTTTCAAGCTGGAACACGCCTTCCGACTCCGCGCGCGCTAACATTTCATACACTGCAGGATCGTCAAGGGGGATGTTCTCAATGTCGACTTCTTCATTGCGAGTATGCCTAATTATCTCCACGGTATTTCCAATCACAGTGAGGGTTCGCAGCCCGAGAAAGTCCATTTTTACAATGCCGAGACGTTCAAGATCCTCCATAGGGTACTGGGTTGTCAATACGCCATCGGTTGACTTGTAGAGCGGAACATGCTCTGTTAGCGGGTCCTTTGAAATGACAACTCCCGCCGCGTGGACCGAAGAATGACGCGGAAGGCCCTCTACCGCACGGGCGATCTCGATCAGCATACGATTGCGTTCGCTTTCGCGGGCTGCAGTGGCAAGCTCGGGCGATGTCTCAAGGGCCCTGTCAATAGTCATGTTGAGCTCAGCAGGGATCAGCTTAGCCATACGGTCAACCTCCGCATAGCTGAAATTGAGCGCTCGGCCTACGTCCCTTATTGCACCGCGGGCAGCCATGGTTCCAAAGGTGATGATCTGGGCAACCCTGTCTGAACCGTACTTCTCAGCTACATAGTCGATGACTTCGCCTCGCCGTTCATAGCAAAAATCCACGTCAATGTCGGGCATGGTCACCCGCTGGGGATTGAGGAACCGCTCAAAGAGCAAGTTGTAGGCGAGCGGGTCAACATCAGTTATCCCCAGACAGTATGCGGCCAGGCTTCCAGGGGCAGAACCCCTTCCGGGCCCTACGTATATGCCCCGGCTCTTGGCAAAGCGTATGAAATCCCACACTATCAGGAAGTAGCCTGAGTAACCCATGCGCTCGATTATTCCAAGTTCGTAATCGAGCCTCTCCCTCACTTCACGCGAAATGGCGCCAAACCGGCGCATCGCGCCCTCCTCGCACAGCCTCCTCAGATAGCTATCCAGAGTCTCTCCGCGGGGCGGTTCGAACTCCGGCATATGCAATGTTTCGAAATCCAGTTCAACGCTGCATCGCTCTGCTATTCGCGTTGTAATCGCGCATGCCTCAGGGATCTCTGCAAAATCCCTGTACATCTCCTCCGGGGACTTCAGGTAAAACTGATCCGTTGGAAATCTCATGCGCGCTGGGTCATCTACGACTGAACCGGTCTGAATGCAGAGGAGCACATCGTGGGCAGTGGCATCTTCACGCCTCAGGTAGTGCACATCATTTGTGGCCACAAGAGGCACACCCATCTTCTTGCCCAATTGAGCCAATTGCCGATTGACTGACTCCTGAACACGAATCCCGTTCGATTGAACCTCCAGGAAGAAAGAGTCATGCCCGAATATCTCCAGATACTCCTTGGCGACCGTCTCTGCAGCTTCGGTCCGCCCCTTCACAAGGTACGAAGGTATCTCTCCTGACAAACACGCCGAAAGGGCAATAAGGCCCTCCGAGTGCTGAGCAAGAGCTTCCTTATCTATCCTAGGCTTATAGTAGAAGCCTTCAGTGTAGCCCAGGGAGGATAATTTTAGAAGGTTCGAATAGCCGGCATCACTCTCAGCAAGGAGCACCAGGTGGTGCGGGCTATCATCTACATGTGGGGTTCTGTCGTGCATGGTGCGGTTAGCCACATACACTTCACAGCCAAGAATCGGCTTCACTCCTCGCTCTCTGCAGGCCCGATAGAAATCAACAAGCCCAAAAAGCGACCCATGGTCGGTTATGGCGCATGAGCTCATCCCCAGCTCCGAAAGGTGACTGGCAAGCTCGCCCGGTCTACAGGCACCGTCCAGTCACAGGAGGGAGTACTGTGTATGCAGATGAAGATGAACGAACTCCCTCAAATGACCACCCCCCTCACTAGAAAAATGCAGAGCATGCGAACGGGCAGGAACACCCACCCGCGAAGAGCGAGAGTTCCCACCCATTGTCTGCCTATATCATCTTAATGAGTGAATCAATGCCCCGCGTCAGCCGATCAGCACGAGCGCAGTCAACCGGACCAATATCTTTGCCATCTCGGTAACTCAGCCCTCTTCAGGTTTTCCAGCCGGCGGAGACCACCTGTCTGACCACCATCCGTCGAGGTTAACGCTGGGCAATCCCTCTTCTTCCCATTCAACCTCAGTCAGTATGGCATCTACAACATCGCTGTCGGTGATTTCGTATGGACGCCGTTTCCTGTTGCCACTGAACCCTGCAACTCGAATCTGCCTAGGGATCCTACCGATGATCCTCCTCATCTGTATCCCCTCCGTTCATCCGCCCGCAATCAAGAGGGCGGCATAGAGTATTCGCTCGAGTCCGTCAGTGGATAAACTTCCCGGAATCCATGATGACTACACCATCCACTTCCACAGTGGGGGCAACGACAATTCCGTCCAGATGACTTGCAACTCGCACATCTCCGCCGAAGTTGGAGTTATCACCCAGCGCAATATGGATCGTGCCCATGACTTTCTCATCTTCCAATACCTGACCTGTAATCTTGGCATGATCATTGGTGCCTATCCCAAGCTCGGCGATATTCCGCGCCGGCATGCCCAAAGAACATATAGTATCCTCTATGACCTTAGCAGCCTCGCCGCCTTCAATACTGACAGCGTACCCGTCAACCACACTTATCTTAATCTTGGTGCCTGCAAATTTCGTTCCCGCCATGGCCCCATCCACTACGAAGACGCCGTTGGCCGATCCTTCAACCGGTGCGATGAAAGCCTCTCCTGCCGGAAGGTTTCCTGAACTCCCACGTGCGCGATATACGCCAGTATCTGCCATTCCCGCTCTGCCTTCCAAAGACATTGAGATATCAGTGCCCTCAGCATTGGTGATACGCACGTTCTTGCCGTTTGAGAGGATTTTGGCATACTTCTCCGCTCTCTTCGCCACCTCATGATAGTCTGCCACAAGAGTGCGAGCCATGCAATCCTCAGTAATACCTGGCAATGTGGCGACTCTGACCCCCGCCTTACACGCGTTCCCCCTTGCTTCAGTGTGAGTAATCGACTTGCTGGTGGGAGCAAGCACAACATCTACATGCCTCATCAGCTCCGCGACCGGCTCAGGAGGTTCCTCGCCATTCCTCGTGCGCGGCATGATCTCGACAACCATAGCTTCGCATCCAAGGGATATAGCGGCCTCAAAAAGCGCCATGCCTACGGAGCGTGTCCCCTCGTCCATTATGACCAGCACATTCTCGTCCGACACAGCTCCCATGCAGTCTCTGACCGCAATTAGTGCCGCCTTTCGCAAATCAGACATTGATACACCCCCACACCTTCAGGGAACACCTACTCTGAACAGGCCAGTCCATCTTTGACACCATAAGGCGCACCCCACATCCATCTCGGCTCCCAGCCGTGTTCACTTTGATTCTATCATATTTGCCGCGATTTGCGTCTTCTCTGCAGGCGCATGTAATCCACTGAACCACACCGACTTTGGCATGAAGCAGCACCAGATTCCTGCGCTGTTACGTCGTGCTCTATGCACGAAAATCGGGCTTTTTGCTATGGCAGAAGTGACAATTCGCTGAGCGAATAGTATAATTACCAAGGCAAGTGATACGCTATTGCACCGGGCTCGTAGGTTTCTACATGATCATCAAAAGGAGGGAGACTAAGTGGACGGAGACCCCGGCAGTACAGAGCACACCACAGAATCCAGCTCTGTAAAGCGGTCGTTTATCCAAGGAAAGATAGAATTTGGGGCGCCGTCTACGTTCCCTGAGAATTGGTGAGCGCCCCGTATCAGGGGGTGTTATCGTGCATGAAACCCATACACATGTCACTGAGCAAATAAAGGCGTTGCTGGCAACCGGAACCGAAGAAGCCCTCATCGATTTTGTAGACACACTGCATCCAGCTGATATCGTTGACCTTCTCGAAGAACTGGACGAGAAAGAGCGCAGCACATTCTTCCATGCGCTACCCGCCGATGTGGCAGCTGATATCGTTGAAGAGCTCGAGCCAGTAGATCAGGCAGAGCTAATCAGGCTGATGGGGGCGGAACGTTCGTCTCAGATACTCAGTGAGATGGACTCTGACGACGCTGCTGACCTAATAGCAGAGCTGCCTACAGCTAAAGCAGAAACACTCCTGGATCTCATGGATGTTCACGCCGAAGATGTTCGAGAGCTGCTCCAATATGATGAGCACTCTTCAGGCGGCATCATGGCTACCGAATACGTGTCAGTCCACTCTGAATGGACTGTAGAGCAGACTCTGGCAGAACTTCGACGAGCAGCACCTGAAGCAGAAACGGTCTATTACATTTACGTGCTTGACGACGATGAGCAGCTGGTAGGAGTCCTGTCTTTTCGAGACCTGGTCGTAGCTGCTCTCGGCACTCGCATTGATGCCATAATGAACACCAATGTGCTATCAGTGCCGATAGACGCTGACCAGGAAGACGTAGCTCAGCTCTTCAAGAAATATCGGTTCCTGGCTTTGCCGGTTGTTGACAGAGGCAACAGGCTTACAGGAATCATCACAGCAGACGATATTCTCGACGTTTTCGAGGAAGAAGCGACAGAGGACATCCAGAAGATCGCAGGAACCACGCCACTGGAACACCCTTATTTTTCTACAAGCATCAAGGAACTGTGGGGCAGCCGGGTTGTTTGGCTGCTAGTGCTCTTCCTGGCAGCATCCTTGACCGGTGGCATCATGCAACAGTTCAGCGATGCAATGCAAGCCGTGATAGAACTGACGTTCTTCGTTCCGCTGCTGATCGACTGTGGCGGTAACGCTGGCTCTCAGGCCTCTACTGTTGTAATCCGTGGTCTCGCAGTGAGGGACATAAGGCTCAAAGACATATGGGCAGTGATGGCGAGGGAGCTAATGGTAGGACTCGGCCTTGGAATAGTTATGGCAAGCATAGGCTTCGTCCGCGCCTGGAGAGTCGGAGGCTCGCCAGCCATGGGAATCGTCGTCTGCCTCTCAGTCTTGGCGATAGTCGTTTTCAGCACAGTGATAGGTGCGATTCTGCCTATTGTGGCGACGGCACTCAAGGTTGATCCGGCAGTCATGTCGGCGCCTCTCATCACAACGATCGTGGATGCAGTAGGCCTGTTGATATACTTCAGCATCGCCCGTTCAGTATTACAGCTCTGAACAGACATAGCGAAGCAAAAGGAACACGAAGAGTGTGCCTCCCGTTTGCCGGACGGCACACTCTTTTGGTTATGTCACCTGTACTCCGCTGAAACCTCATCGCTACGAAGGCTCTCCTGACCATGCACGTCTCTGGCAACCACAACAAACCTTACTTGCGAGCCGCGCTGACGAGAAGAGAGAGATACTACAGCTGACGACGCCGGAGCCTCTACAGCGCTGGATCTGGAAGTAAGGTATCTGTCCTGGGTGGAATAGCGCCAGTAGATCCTATGGTGGTCAATTGCATCTCCTTCAATAGGAGACCATGACACCGTAGCACTGGTATCTTCAATGCTGACCACCACGTCCCTCGGAGCACTTGGGCAAGGCCGGAAACCGATCTCGATTGAGAGATCCCCAAATCCAGGAACCCAATCGACTGCGGTCATCTTTCCTGGGCAGACCCCCAGGCCTATGTAGTCGCTTTCGTAGAGAGCGGACCCGTCCTCCCTCAGAAAGATTACTCGCAGGTCATATGATCTTGGAACATAGCCTGCGTCCTCTACGACAAAGCGCCCTCCGGAACCCGTCACTTCCCTGTAGGAACGATAGGCTGATGTGCCCCCTGCGTGATACACCCAAAACTCTGCAGCAGATATGGAGTCAGCCTCTGGCAATCCATCGGCTGATGCTTCGAATCTGATTCTGCCCGGCACTGGGTTCAAAGTTATTGCGAGCGGAACAACCGAATCCCGTGTCACTTCCACTTTGCCCTTTCCCTCATAGATCACATCCCCCTCTCCATCAACGGCAGCCACATCAACATTCCATATCCCAGCTGCTAAGGATGGAATCAGCCCTGATGCGGAATTGCTTGTGATAGGGAGCTCCTCTATGACCTCGAATCCGCCCAATGTCAGCCTTACAATGATCACCTCAGGAGGAGATGCCGCCGACGGAACCGAACTAATCGACGCATGCACAGACATAGATCCAATGCCTGCCTCCACCTGCCTATTCTTCAGACAACCGCACATTCCGGCAGTGATTATGACAATCAAAATGCCGGCTGCAAATCGCAGCTTCTTACACACGTTGAACCCCCCTCTCCATTAGTTAGGCGCAGCATTACGGCCACAAGCAGATCATCCCAGGACAATATTGCCGGAATGCTCGGCTATCGGGGCAAGCCCGCACCCTTGATAAGCAGACGGCCGTTGTGACCAGGCTGCCTCCGTTTGATGACTTCCTTCTTGATGTCCTATATCCTTCCATATGGCTCGAATATCACCCGGGGTGATATTCGAGCCATAGCGTAGAGGCTTTTCACATGTTTCGTCGAAGTCTATATTGTCAGACAACACAATGGATGCTCCAGTGCGACTCATGCCAGTCGTAACTACTTGCTGTTTTAGGGAGAACACCCCATGATATGGCCATTATCGCAACAGAAATGCCTTCGTAATATGGGCTCTCCAACGCTTTTGAAACCCGACACCCCCTGCGCAGGCTGGGGTTTGTCGACTCTGCTTGTGGTCCAACCTCTTCTCTCCAAGATCACCTCCAGAACTGGCCGCGCTGGCCAGGAACCATCCTTAGAAGAAACAGCCATCTGCGAACACCTGCATCCGAAAGCCACAGGCTGCTATGCCTCAAGTTGCATCACGGAGCTAGCCGTCTGCGCCCCAGTTGCTTACACCCCTGCATGCACAATAGGCAGATCCCATGCCCTCGAAGTTGGCTCTTCCAATTGGCCAATGCTGCTTTCAACTCCATGGGCAATCATGGTCTTAGCCCTAGTAGTTGTGGGAGTATTCGTTGTGTTGCATCTTGCGGTCCGCATCAAGAGGAAGCCTAAGGGCATGAGTTACTCAGTCAGCCGGGACCAGCTTACCGGACTGGCTAATCGATCCACTCTCATCAGACAGATCGAGGCAGCCATCAGGGATGCAAAGCGCGATAGACGAAGTGCCCTCTTGCTCATTGACATAGACGACTTCAGAATGCTGAACGACACCCTCTCATATGGAGCAGGCGATGAAGTGCTGGTGCAGGTAGCAGGGCACATAGCAGACCAGGTTAGAGAAGAAGACTTCGTTGCACGTTTCGGCGAAGATGCCTTCGCCGTACTAGCCCGCACGCCCACCCTTGACCAGGCAATAGCCACAGCCGAACGGATACGCGAATCACTGGAGAACATGAAAGTGCAGATGGGCGCAGCCCGCATCACTACTTACCTGACCGTAAGCATCGGAGTATCCGAAATAGACGGAAACTCGTCTGTGAAGGATGTGGCGCTCCGCGCCGATTCGGCTCTCTGCGCAGCCAAAGACTCCGGGAGAAATAGGGTCGTGTGCCTCAGTCGTCCCGAAGAATGCGCCAAAGATGTGCCTGATGCCTACGTGAGGATTGCAATGATAGAGGACGCACTGAAGAATGACAGATTCATCTTGCACTTCCAACCGATCATTCCCATCGTTGCTTTCAATCGCTGTAGCGACGATTCTACGCAACTGACGTCCTCAGAGCATGATAACGCCCTGAAATGGGTGGGCGGCAAAGGCAAAGCCCGCCTCTACGAAGCCCTGATCCGCATAGAGGGCGACGATGGCAACGTGGTCCCACCCGGGGAATTCATTCCGTGGGCAGAGGCCATTGGCCTGATACCGCAGGTGGATTTATGGGTGCTGAAGAATGTGATTGCCACTCTCCATGAAAGGCCTGACATGAACATCGCCATGAATCTCTCAGCGAGAAGCATCAGCAGGTCGTCCTTCCTTGCTCAGGTGGAAAAGTGTGTATCCCGCAGCGGACTGGCGCCGGGACGGTTAGGTTTTGAGATCACGGAGACGGCCGGACTTGGCAATCTCAAAGCAGTTCGCAACTGGATGAAGCACATGAAGGCGTTAGGGTGCTGTTTCGCAATAGATGATTTCGGATCCGGATACGCGTCCATGGCCTACCTGAGTAATCTCCCAGTTGATATCGTCAAAATCGCAGGCTCAATCGTACGGAGCATGTCAAGCAGTCCCTCGGGGAGGTTGATTGTTGAAGCCATAAGCTCGGTGGTACATGTAACCGGCGCTTGGGCAGTAGCAGAATCCGTGGAGGATCAAGAAACGTTGTCCACATTGAGGGAAATGGGTGTGGACTTCGCACAAGGTTTCTACATCGCACGCCCGTCGGCCTTAGACGCCATTGCCAGGCATGCTCCAAGGTGAACTGAGACATACAGAAACGCCCTGGCAAAATCCAGGGCGGATATCTTTCTGGTAGCCCCGACGGAGTTCGAATCCGTGTCTTCGCCTTGAGAGGGCGACGTCCTAGACCGCTAGACTACGGGGCCATGAAATTGGCTGGGGAGGAAGGATTCGAACCCTCGCAATCAGATCCAGAGTCTGACGTCCTACCACTAGACGACTCCCCAACGGACGCAACGTCCATTGCTGATTATAGCAAAGGCCTTCACGTTTGTAAAGGACTACCCTCGACAAA
>JAQVXE010000008.1 GCA_028709305.1 Bacillota bacterium
AAAATCATATCGCGATTCTTCTGTAAAAGTAGATCGCGCTCTTATCTTGCTTATCGCCCGCAAAAAAACTCTTGCACCCGACTTATCAAGCTTCACGCTGTTTGGTTTTCAAGGAACATCCGCGGCTTCCGCCGCGCCGCATGTGGGCTGACTGCCCTGCGGCAAAAGTTATCGTATCACATGAGTTGAGCTGCTGTCAAATCCAAAATCTTACTTATGCGTGTTGTCCAATTTCGAACTCATGCCCCGGTAGGCCTTCCGGCCAACCTGACCTATTTCACACAAGGCGACTCTTAGAATACCACATGCTTTCCAAATGTTCAACTTAGACTGTGGAAAGTGAAAAGCCCTGTGAAAACCGGCCGCCTGCGCGACAGCCTTGACAGTTTACACACTTCGCCCCATGAATGCAACATGAATTATATGGTATTACCTGCAGGTTATGTGCGCCTGATAACAGCATCTGAAAATGCGGGCTGAAATCTGCACTCACATGCCCGCACGCCGAGCAGAATCCTATCCCTTTACCACTCCGAGCGGCTTGAGCCTTGCAACCTTGCTTGAGATGCCTGCTCTATGACAGATGTCAACTATGTCGTTTACATTCTTGTACGCCTCTGGCGCTTCTTCAGCCAGCGCACTTCTGCTCGCTGAGCGCGCGTAGATTCCCCGTTCAGCCAAATCGTCACGGACCTCATGCGGCTTGCGGGCACGTATGGCAGCCTTTCTGCTCATCACTCGCCCCGCTCCATGGCAAGTGGAGCCGAACGATTTCTCCATCGCTTGCTCTGTTCCAACTAGCACCCATGAGTTTCTTCCCATGTCACCGGGGACAATGACCGGCTGGCCCACTTTCGTGTAGGCTTTCGGGATATCGGAGTGCCCAGGCGGAAAGGCCCTGGTAGCACCCTTTCGGTGGACACACACCCGACTTTTCTCGCCACCAACAATATGATCTTCAATCTTGGCTATGTTGTGGCACACATCGTATACCAAAGTCATGCCCAATCTACTTGGCGTGGAACCAAGTTCGGCGGCAACCGCTTCCCTGGCCCAATGCATAATGCATTGCCTGTTGGCCCATGCGAAGTTCGCAGCCGCGGCCATGGCGGCGAAATACCGCTTCCCTTCTTCCGAATTCAGCGGCGCGCAGGCCAACTGCCTGTCAGGCACTACGATATCATGTTTCTTCAGCGCAGACATCATCGTGGATATGTAATCGGTACATACCTGATGGCCCAGGCCTCGGGAGCCAGAGTGTATCATCATAACCACCTGTCCCTCAAATAGGCCGAAGCACTCGGCTACTTCTGGATCGGCTATGTAGTCGACAACCTGCAGCTCCAAAAAGTGATTGCCCGAACCCATGGTGCCAAGCTGGGGCATGCCTCGCTCCACAGCCTTCCTGCTTACTGCGGAAGCGTCGGCGCCATCCATTCGGCCGCCTTCTTCAGTGTGCTCAAGGTCGGCCTCAAAGCCATAGCCGGCCTTCACCGCCCACTCAGCACCTTCCTCAAGGACAGTGCGCACCTCGTCCGCGCTCAGCCTGATCTTGCCCGAAGTTCCCAAACCTGACGGCACATCTCGGTACAGCCTATCTACAATGGCCTTCAGTTTTGGAGCAATATCCTCTTTCTCCAAGTCAGTCCTGACCAGCCTTACCCCGCAGTTGATGTCGAAACCTATTCCCCCGGGGGTAATCACGCCAGACTCCAGGTCTGTTGCTCCAACGCCTCCAATTGGAAAGCCGTACCCTGAGTGAATATCCGGCATTGCCATAGCCGGCGAGCAAATCCCGGGAAGGAACGCGGAGTTAGCCAGTTGTTCGAGGGCTTCACCTTCGCATGCACTGGCAAGGCCTTCCTCGTCGGTAATGACCACTGCATCAACGAGCATGCCAGGCTTGTATGACTGTGGAATCCTCCACATGCACTCCTCTATCCTCTCCAACAGCCCTGCCCATTCTCTCGACACGGCGTTCACCTCCTCAAAGTATTGCAGCAGTGTCGGTACCCACACTCAATTGATTTCCGTAGCTAAGCATCGAGCACAAACTGGGCGCCCCAGCGCCCGTCCTCTATCCGGCCCACTTCGAGCATGTGATAGGAAACCCCCTTCGGGACCAGCCCAAGAATTCGGTCCTCAGCCCGCTGAGGTTCCAGGGCTGAAGCGGGCAATGTCAAGCCACGGACGTGCACATCAAGGCGGATGTCGCTATCGGCCTCTCTTGAACTTCCCACCACTTCCCACTCTCTGCCTCCGGATGACGGCTCCCTGGCAAATTCCACATCAAAGCTGTACCCCAGGAAACCTTCTGAATCGAAAAGGCAGATAAGCTCGCTCAAAAAGTTCGCCAACAGGAGATCGATATCTACCGAGCTCACAGTGAATGACCTCTCTGTCAGGGAAGCGCCTGGGGCTACCTTGATTATGCTCGGGGACGAAGCCTCGTTACATAGACAAATGGGGCTGTCACCGTCTATGGGATCGTGCCTTTCAGACGGTCCAGATGTTCTAGCACCTTCGCCCATGGCAGGCAGTATCAGATTGGAAAGTGCAAGCCCGCACCCGGCGAAAAGGAGTTCGCGCGTGCCTGCATAAACTCGATAGGCGGCATCACCCGCCTCGTCGAACGACTCGACAAGAATACGATCTTTCGCCATTTGATATCACCCTAATGCAGAAATAGACTCCTGGCGTCAGCCGTCGTAGTACAAGCGGCTGCAGACGCCGGCCTGCCATCTGTTTTTGCAGTGTCATGCATCGATTCTTTAGATAGTTATAGAAGTGGATATGACGGTACACTCCAACCCGCGCGGGGCAATCGTTCCCGCGGAATGCGGGTTGACTGTTCCTTGAGCCGGCCCACTATTGGGCCTTGAAATTCTCTATGGCACTCGACCTTCAAGGCCCGTGCTCCGTATATGCCCTGTTTGAGGCCATTAGCCGCGAAAAGGGGGGCTGGAGAAACACCCCGGAGTGTAGTGATGGCAATAGTGGGCATGGTCACAGTGGGGCTCTTTGAGACCCCCGGCCCCTGGATCTGTGACCGCCCAGCTCCTAATCGTCCAGATCGTCCTCGCCCTTGGAAGAGACCCGCGCAATCGAAATGACCTCGTCGTCCTCTTCGAGGCTCATCACTTTCACGCCTTGGGTTAGCCTTCCCATCTTGGGAACATCAGATATCTGGAACCTTATGACGTACCCCGCCATAGTGGTGAGCATCATCTCGTTCTCTTGACGCACCAGCTTGACGCCGGCTATTTCGCCGGTTTTGTCTGTCAGGCGGCATGCCTTGAGACCCTTTCCTGCACGCTTCTGCGGACGGTATTCAACGACCGGCGTCCGCTTTCCGTAGCCCGCGCTCGTCACAATCAGCACATCCGCATTGTCGCGGGCAATATCCATGCCTACAACAGCGTCATCCGGATCCAGGTTGATCCCGCGGACTCCTGCTGCTGTCCTACCCATGGCCCTAACATCGTCCTGGCGGAACCTGATAGACATTCCGCGCCTGGTTACAAGGAGTATCTCCTCATGGCCGCTCGTCATCCTGACGGCGATTAGTTCGTCGTCGGGCGCCAGCGAGATCGCGATAATGCCAGACCTGCGTATGTTGGCAAAAGCGCTGAGGCTCGTCTTCTTCACAGTGCCGTTCCTAGTAGCCATGAAGACGTAGACCTCTTCATCAAACTCGGATATGGGCATCACAGCTGAAACAGCTTCGCCCGGGTCGAGCTCTATCAAATTGACTACAGCAGTTCCCCTGGCATGCCGCTGCGCCTCAGGTATTTCATACCCTCTCAAGCTGTAAACCTTGCCCATGTTCGTGAAGAACAAGATCGTGTCATGGGTATTCGTCACGAACAGGTGCTCCACGAAGTCCTCCTCGCGCGTAGCCATCCCGGTAACTCCCTTGCCCCCTCGGCGCTGAGCCCTGTAGGCATTGACGGGCAGGCGCTTGATGTAGCCCTGGTTGCTCATGTTCACTACAACATCTTCGGCCGCTATGAGGTCTTCGATCTCCAGCTCCGAGAAGTCTAGAGTAATCTCTGAGCGACGCGAATCTCCGAACTTGTCACGAATCTCGATCAGCTCTTCCTTGATGACTCCAAGGAGCAATCCCTCGCTCCCGAGTATCTTGCGCAGATGATCGATGAGCTTGCACACTTCATCATATTCCTGGTCTAGCTTCTCCCGCTCTAAGCCTGTGAGGCTCTGAAGCCGCATCTCGAGGATGGCCTGGGCCTGCCTTTCTGAGAGGCCGAACCTGGCCATCAAGCCCTCCCTGGCTATCTCCCTTGTTCGAGAAGACCGGATGAGCGCGATTATCTCGTCTATATGGTCAAGGGCGATCCTCAGACCTTCAAGGATGTGCGCCCTGTCTTCAGCCTTTGAAAGATCATGTTGGGTCCTTCTGGTTACTACGTCCTTCTGGTGTTCAATGTAGTAATGCAGTATCTCTTTGAGATTAAGGACCCGCGGTTCGTTGTCTACAAGGACCAGCATTATGGCGCCGAACGTAGTCTCCATTGTTGTGCGCTTGTATAGCTGGTTCAACACAACGTTCGGGTTAGCATCCCGGCGAAGCTCCATGACAATGCGGAGCCCTTCCCGGTCAGACTCATCGCGTAAATCGGTGATGCCCTCTATGCTCTTGTCGCGGGCAAGTTCCGCAATACGTTCGATCATCCTGGCCTTGTTTACCTGGTAGGGAATCTCTGTAACGACGATCCTGTGCCGACCGCCACTCATCGGCTCGATTTTCGCCCGTGCCCTCACCTTTATGCTGCCGCGACCGGTATGGTAAGCCTCACGTATTCCCTGAGTGCCTAGGATAAGTCCACCTGTGGGAAAATCGGGACCCTGCACATACTCCATTAGGTCATCAATTGTGGCATCCGGGTTATCGATCAATTCGATAGTCCCGTTTATCGTTTCCACCAGGTTGTGCGGAGGAATATTCGTGGCCATTCCCACGGCAATCCCTGATGAGCCGTTCACCAAGAGCTGCGGGAAGCGTGCAGGCAGGACATCCGGCTCCTTCTTCGATCCGTCGAAGTTAGGTGCGAAATCCACCGTGTCCTTCTCTATGTCGGCAAGCATATGAGCTGCCAGACGCGCCATCCTCGTCTCAGTGTATCGCATGGCCGCCGGCGGATCCCCGTCTACGGAGCCGAAGTTGCCATGGCCGTCGACAAGAGTGTTTCGCATTGAAAAGTCCTGCGCCATCCTTACCAGCGCATCGTAGATGGCCGCGTCGCCATGGGGGTGGTAGTTACCCATGACTTCGCCCACAACAGTAGCTGATTTCCTGTAAGGCTTGTCAGCAGTCAGGCCTAGGCCATGCATGGCATAGAGTATCCTGCGATGGATCGGCTTGAGCCCGTCGCGCACATCAGGAAGCGCTCGCCCTACTATTACGCTCATGGAGTAGAGCATATATGACTTGCGCATTTCCGTTTCTATGTCGACCGGCACTATCTTTCCGTCAACTAGCTCTGTCAAACGCCAACACCTCAAATATCAATGTCTGTAGCGAACTTGGCATGAGCCTCAATGAACTCGCGCCTCGGTTCAACCTTATCGCCCATGAGTGTGGTGAATATCTGGTCGGCCGCGATAGCATCCTCCATTGTCACCCTGAGCATCGTTCTTGTTTGAGGGTTCATGGTCGTCTCCCACAATTGCTCCGGGTTCATTTCTCCAAGACCCTTGTACCTCTGAATCGGATAGTTGGTCTTCCCCAGAGCATTCAGAAGCTCCTCTAGCTCGCGGTCGCTATAGACGTAATGCTCTTTCTTGCCCTCCCTGACCATGTAGAGCGGCGGTTGGGCGATGTATACGTACCCCTTCTCTATGAGAGGCGTCATAAACCTGAAGAAGAACGTGAGAAGAAGCGTGCGAATGTGAGCTCCGTCCACGTCAGCGTCGGTCATGATCACAATCTTGTGGTACCTCAGTTTAGATAGGTCGAAGTCCTCGCCTATTCCGGTCCCAAACGCCGTGACCATTGCCCTTACCTCGTTGTTCGCAAGGATCCTGTCCAAACGGGCCTTCTCTACGTTAATAATCTTGCCCCTGATGGGCAGTATCGCTTGGAATCTGCGATCGCGCCCCGATTTTGCGGAACCTCCTGCAGAGTCGCCCTCCACGATGTAGATCTCGCACAGCTCGGGATCTCTAAGGGTGCAATCTGCCAGCTTGCCCGGGAGTGACGAGATCTCCAGCGCCGACTTGCGCCGTGTCAGCTCCCTGGCCTTGCGCGCAGCCTCTCGCGCTCGCGCCGCCGAAACGCACTTGTCCACAATTGCCCGGGAACTGGCTGGGTTCTCTTCGAAGTAAGTAGCAAGCCCTTCCGATAGCACTGAATCGGTTACGCCACGCATCTCGCTGTTTCCCAGCTTAGTCTTTGTCTGCCCTTCAAACTGCGGATCCTCCAGCTTCACGCTGAGAACCGCGGTAATTCCCTCACGCACGTCGTCTCCTGTGAGGTTATCATCGTTTTCCTTCAAAAGTCCGCTCTTGCGGGCGTAATCATTTATCGATCTGGTCAGTGCAGACCTGAAGCCGGAGAGGTGAGTGCCGCCTTCTGTCGTGTTCACGTAGTTGGCAAAACATAGCATGTTCTCGCCATAGCCGTCGTTGTACTGTATGGCGGCCTCAACCGTCACCTTATCAAGGTCTTTGGCGACATATATCACATCTGGATGAACGGGATCTTTCGCCCTGTTTATATACTCAACGAAGGAACGAATTCCGCCTTCGTACTCAAAGACGGCCTCCCTGTACTCGTCGCCACGCTCGTCTTTGAGAACAAGCTTCACCCCGGCGCTGAGAAAGGCGAATTCCCTTAGCCTTGATGCCAGGCTTTCATAGCTGTACGTCACAGTTTCAAAAATTGTCGCATCAGGCACAAACCTAATTGTGGTCCCTGTTCCAGTCGCCTCGCCTATCACGCTTAGAGGCGCATCAGGCACACCGCGAGTATAGCCCTGATAGTGGACATCGCCGTCTAGCTTGACCCAAACTTCAAGCTTCTCCGAAAGTGCGTTGACCACGGAAAGGCCTACGCCGTGAAGCCCTCCTGACACCCGGTAGCCCCCGCCACCGAACTTGCCCCCTGCGTGCAATTTGGTAAGCACGACCTCGAGAGCAGGCTTGCCTTCGTGGGGGTGCATGCCGACAGGAATTCCGCGTCCATTGTCCTCAATGGTTACAGAGCCGTCCTTGCCGAGGGTGACGGCAATCGTATCACAGAATCCTGCAAGAGCTTCATCGATACTAT
Source organism: Bacillota bacterium (assembly GCA_028709305.1). Lineage (GTDB taxonomy): Bacteria > Bacillota > DTU025 > DTU025 > DTU025 > UBA10085. The sequence goes on from JAQVXE010000008.1 coordinate 7,289, forward strand.
TGTCCACAACCTCATAAACCAGATGGTGCAGGCCTCTTGCGTCTGTGCTGCCTATGTACATGGCAGGACGCTTGCGGACCCCTTCCAGCCCCTCTAAGACCTGAATCTGGGTTGCTGTATAGGCCAGGTTGTTACGATTTTTTTGAGCCTCGTTTCCCAAGAACATACCTCCCAAACAGAGAAGAGAACCGAAAAATGGCCGTAGAACTGTCAATACACGCCACGGCCCGTACCAAAGTAATTATACATCAAACGGCTCTATTCGTCGCCCCCAGAGTCAAATGTGCCGCCGATTCTCTTACGCAAAGTGCCTACAGACACAGGGCATAAGTAGACTTCATCGGCAGTTACCACCACTGCCTTAGGTTCACCTCCGGAGATATCAACGACCTTTCCTTCCCTTTCGTTGCTTTCCATGAAACTTTTCGTCTCTCGTGACCTTTCGGCACAATCTATGTCCAAGATAGCCACTACTCTGGAGCCATCCACCAAGACGTCGGCCCCGATGTACATGTACATGCTATGCGATCCGAGCCTCTCGCCATGAAAGAACATCAAAGCCCCTCCCGAACACGACACAGACAGCTGGCGTATTCACTTCCCAAAGCGTGTTCTACCAGTTCTGCATTGATTCTCTCGGGGGGCTCCCCCGTAACAAGCATTGCGAGGGACTCCACGAGGACTTTTATTCTAATGCTGTTCTTGTCGCCTGGCTCATGCTCAGCCCCAGGCTCCGATGGAGCGTGCACGCCCAGCCGCTCCAGGGCAACCCGAGATGAGATCTCGCTCCTGAGGTCGCATGCGGCTGCGTCTCTAGCACGCAACAAGTCGTCGCTTGAAGCGCCCGAAACCATCGCTCTTACGTGCGAATCGTTTAGCCAGGGCTCCTTCTTCAGTATTTCCGCTGCCGCAAGGGCCTTGGGAGACAGGTTCTTCCGTATCCATGCCCGCCACTTGGCATCAGCGACCATCCAATCGCAGAACTTGTCCCTTACGTCAGGATCACTGATCAATCTCGCAGCATCTCCAGCGGCGACAAGGTCCTCTTCGTCTGGGGCAATGCAAGTCCAGTCAGGCACGCCCTCTTCCTGAGACGATGGAATATGCAATTCCATGCTCGCCTCAGAATCTGACCCCCAAATGAGGGGCGCGCGGACCTGTCCGCTGCGAAACCTTATGTCTCTGATAGCGTCCTTTCCAGCAGAACCGTTAATGCGCCGCACAAGCCCTCTTTTCATCATGGAAAGCTGTTGGGCCCACACGGGTTTTTCAACTGTAACGTAAAGTGTCTTTCCCCTGATGAAAGTGGCTCTCGAGGCAACCGCCAATGACGGAGCTATCTCATTATTCCACACCAGCATGGCCGATGCCGCCCTTATCCGGGCCGTATATCCCATCTTGTCCATGCTCTTCTCCAGAACATCTTTGAGGGGCAACATCATCAGGCGTCACCTCCCCGGCTGCGATTGTGAAAACCCTGGCGCCTTCTGGCATCAAGTCCCTGCATCCCGGTTCTACACTAGTCACAAGAACCTGAGTCCTCCCGATTACCTCCCGTAGCAGATTAGTTCTGCGTCTCTCATCCAGTTCTGAAAGAACATCATCCAGAAGAAGCACAGGCATTTCACCGGTATGAGCCCTGATGAAATGGGCTTCTGCCAGCTTCACAGCGAGAACCGCCGACCGCTGCTGCCCTTGGGATCCGTATGTAGCGATATCTACTCCATCAAGCTGGAAACCGATGTCGTCACGATGCGGGCCAACCATGGTGACACCCCTAATCAGCTCCACCCTGCGCATCTGCTTGAGGCGGGCTCGATATCTATCGGCAATCCAATCCACAGTCGCCCTCTTGTCAACAGCTGAATCTCCCGCAGGAGGCGATTTGCGTGAAGCAGAACCTTCAAACATGCTTTGTCCCGCCCGCGGGATCGACCCGGAGCGAGGTCCGACGTCTTCAGGCGCAATAGGCACAGACGGCAGGTATCTAATGGAAAGTGCACTCGATTCCCCTGTAATCCTTTGATGAGCATCGCGTCCCAGCTCATCTAAGCTGGCCACTACTTCACGGCGCCGAACCGTTATCTTGGAACCTGTATCCACAAGCTGCCTGTCCCAAACCTCAAGCAGCCTGTCAATTGCGGCGGAATTGCTCTGCATTCCGCGCCCCTTGGCCTGCTTGAGCAGGGCGTTTCTTTGGCTAACCACCTTGGCATATGTAGAAGTCCACTGCCGGTAGGCGGGGCTGACTTGGGATATCTCCATATCGAGGAATCTGCGTCTTACAGACGGGCTCCCCTTAACCAGGGCCAGGTCGTCGGGGGTGAACATTACTACATTAAGAAAAGACGAAAGCTCGGCGGCGCGGATCCTTTCCGTGCCGTTAAGCCGTACAAGCTTTCTGCCATCTGTTGAATAGCTGACCTCCAGCTTAACAGGGGTAGGCCTGCGCTGGACGTCTGCGACAATCCTATAGAAGGTTCCGCCCCTTCTAACAAGTTCAGAGTCGGAGGAAGCACGGTAGGAGCGGCCCGCAGAGGCAACATAAACCGCCTCGAGCAGGTTAGTCTTTCCTTGAGCATTGCGTCCCAGGAAAAGGTTTAGCCCCGAGTCAAGTGCAACCGACTCACTATCGTAGTTGCGGAAGCCGGTCAACTGGATGCTCTTTACCCACACGCTCCTCACACATCTCCCTTGCCAGATCCGGAGTTGCTGCTGGGTACGATAGTGGCCTCCACATCGTCGAATTCAAAAACGTCGCCTTCCCTAAGTTTTCTCCCACGGCGAAGCTCGGTGACTCCGTTCACTTTGACCCAGCCCGACTGAATCGCCATTTTGGCCTCTCCGCCTGATCCGACCAATGCAGCCAATTTCAATGCTTGGTCTAGCTCTATGTGCTCGGTTCTTATTCCCAACGTCATGCTTCTTTTCCGTCTCATTCCATCACATGGGCGCCGTCACAGGCATCAGAAGATACGTATAGGACGGATCTGTCTCGTCCGTAACTTCTATCGGATGCTTGAAGCTGGTGTAACCCAGGCACACCTCTTCTCCATCCAAAACTCTGAGCACGTCTCTGAGGTATCTTGCGCGCATGGCCACGGTGACTTCTGCATGGCCGATCATCGAGACCGGTATGTCCTCCCTGCCCTCGCCCACTTCGGGTGTGGTGGCAGCGATAGTCAGAAAACCGGAAGCCATTCCCTCGTCGCCGGTATAGGACATTCTTATTGCGCTCAATTCATCCTTGCACATCAAAGAAACCCTGTCTACGCAATCCAGAAGCTGCAGACGGTCGCAGACGATCCTGGCCGGAATGTTTTGGGGGAAGACCTGTTTGTAGTTGGGGAATTGCCCTTCGAGAAGGCGCGTAACGTATGTAGTGGTTCCTATGCGGAACATTGCATGATTCTCTGCAACGGCTACCGAAACTTCTCGTTCCCCAGCCTCGTTGAGGTTTCTCTCCACCTCGAGAAGGGCCTTTGCAGGAATGATAATGTCTATCGGCTCGTCCATATTGAAGATGGCCGATGACTTTCGGTAGGCCAACCTGAACGAGTCGGTAGCTACCATGGTCAGAGAGTCTTTCTCAAAGAGCGTGTATATGCCCTTGAAAAACGCCCTTGCATCATCGACGGCCGCCGCTGGCCCCGTCCTTCGTATCATAGTTTTGAGCTCGCCTTCTGCAATGGACCAACTGCTCGCCTCCGGAATCTCGGGCAACGCGGGAAACTCATTCGCTGGCAAGGTCTTTACAACAAAATCTGCTCTGCCTGCCGAAATGGTAACTGATTGAGTCTCTTCCCGAAACTCAAGAACCACTTCTGCCTGTGGAAGCTTTCTGGATATGTCTGAAAAATACTTTGCAGGGATAACCGTGGATCCTTCTGCTCCTATTGTGACGGGTATGAACGTTTCGATGCCCAGTTCGTCAAGGTCGTATGCTACCATCCTTAACCCTTGGGGGCAAGTTTCTACCAGCACTCCTGAGAGAGCAGGTATGGTAGGCTTTGCAGACACTGCCTTGTACACTGTCTGAACTCCGCTAACCAGAGCTGCCTTGGAGCATGATACCTTCACCTTGCTATACCTCCCGGCTGACCTGATTTCCAGGCGCATGCATATATAGGTACTACTATGAGTACATATGTACATTTACCGTAGTAGTAGTACTAGGGCCTGTGGATATCTGGATAAGTATCGAAATTCCCGGATTGGGCTGCGCGGCTGCTTACTCCAACACTGTAGACAGGTTGTTGATTTCTTGTTGGGGAAAGGGATAGTTATCAACTCTTATCCACAGGCCTTTTTTCTTTCCACACAGTTTCCACAACCTTTTCACATGTTGTTAACCATGTAATCAACAGCCTAGCTGCTCTTCAATCTGGCAACTATCTCTTTCATGTTGGCGCTGAGGGTTGTATCTGTTTTCAGCTCTTTCTCAATCTTGTCGTAGGCGTGCATGACAGTAGTATGGTCCCTTCCGCCAAACTCCTCGCCTATTTTCGGGAGCGACAGCTCAGTCAGTTCCCGGCAAAGATACATGGCGATCTGGCGTGGGAAGGCTACGGTGCGCACCCTTGTCCTCGATACCATCTCGGAGACTTCTAGGTGGTAGTAGTCTGCTACGGTTCGCTGTATCATCTCCACAGAGATCTGCTTTGGCCGAGAAGAGGGGATCATGTCCTGGATCACTTCTGCCGCAAGCTGTGTATTTATCTGTCTATTGGTAAGGGCTGCACATGCGGTTACCCTGATGAGCGCACCTTCTAATTCCCGAATGTTGGAGTGTATCTGGCCGGCTATGTATACCAGCACTTCGTTGGGAACATCAAGTTCTTCCGAAACGGCCTTCTTCTTCAGTATTGCGATCCTTGTTTCAAGATCGGGTGTTCCAATATCGGTAATTAACCCCCACTCGAATCGCGAACGCAGCCTCGCCTCGAGCGTAGCTATTTCTTTCGGAGGCCGGTCAGACGAGAGAACTATCTGCTTTCCCGACTCGTAAAGAGTGTTGAAAGTGTGGAAGAACTCTTCCTGCGTGCGTTCCTTGCCTGCAAGGAACTGAATGTCATCTATCATCAGAACATCAACACTGCGGTATTTGTCGCGAAACTGAATAGTCGTTTCGAAACGGATCGAGTTTATCAGCTCATTTGTGAACTGCTCACATGGAACGTACACTACTTTTGCGAAAGGGTTAAGTTCCAGCACGTGGTGGCCAATGGCCTGCATCAAGTGGGTCTTTCCAAGTCCCACCCCGCCATATATGAAAAACGGGTTGTAGGCTTTTCCCGGCGCTTCGGAAACGGCGAGCGCAGCTGCGTGGGCAAACCTGTTGGAGTTGCCCACGACGAAAGACTCAAACGTGTACTTGGGATTGAGCGCAGGCGGAGAGAAATCGTCGGTCACCTGAGATTCGCTGGATGTTGGAGTGTAGACTCCCGCAGTTGCCGCAGCCTCGACTGCCCCGATGCCCCTTGATGAACCGGGATCGGATGTGCGCTGGAAACCCATCTGACGATGGGCGGATTCGACATGCGACACCTGGCTTCGAGATAGCTTTATCCCTTGCACGCCGCCGTCTGCGTTTTCTTCAGTTGTGGAGCCTTCTTTTGCAACAAACCTGACTGTCATGTCGTGGCCCACCATGGATGATATGGTTTCTGACAACATTGCAGCATACCGAGTTTCAAGCCAATCGCGGGCAAACTCATGTGGAACCGGCACTTCAATGGCATCGTCAGCGACGACCATAGGAGTGCTGGTTTTGAGCCATGCATCAAAGCTAGGCCTTGAAAGCTCATCTTCAAGGACTCTTAGAACGTCCATCCAAATTGCACTTATCTCCTGGGACACTTTGCCACCCCTCATTCGAACCATCACCTGAAGACGTAGCTGAGGAAATCAATACCCCGCCTCGTAAGCTTTCGCTTGCCTCCTTCAAGGCTGACTACGAGTCCCAATTCCTCTAGAGTCACGAGATCGCGGTAGGCGGTACTAAGACTTATGTCAAGCTCTTTTGTGACAATAGAAGGCCCTATCTCCCCCATCTCTGCGATAAGCATGAAGACTTTCTTCTGGCGAGACGAGAGCAAATCTCCAAGAGCTTCATCTGACATGTCAGAGGGTTGAGATGTGGATGGGGGTTCCTCATCTTGCTTTCTCTTCGACTGCTCTGCCGCTGAATCCTGCTTATCTGCTGATATAGACTCTTCATCTTCATGAGCTATGTTTTCCATATTGCGAGAGTGAGATTCCGTTTGAGCGCTGGATGATGCCCGGCCTCGTGCTTCACCATGATCGTCGTCTTCCGCATGCTTAGCGGAGAGCCTGCCGGAATCCGTGGTGCCCGGATGCATCCCTGCGTGACCATGGAAAGCCCCGCCCGGCGCGTAGGTGCCGTGAGGAATTTGTGGACTCGGTTGATAGATACCAAGTGCATCCTGCCCTGAGCTCCAAATCTCCGCTGTATCCTGCTGAGGCGTGACTTGCGGCGGATACTGATAGGCTCCGCCCCATCCGGGCTGTGGCTTATTGCCAGCGTCTCGAGCCGGATGGGATCCGGCGGGGTCCCTGTGGCCGTGGCCCGGCCCCGCAGAGGGTGCCGCCGAACACAGGGTCACCACTAGCCCTGAGCCCAGGTTGTCCTCCATAGTGAGAAAGCCGCCCAATGACTCCAAAGATTCAATCATTATGGGGAACCCTGATCCCACTCCCCTTATTAGTTCTCTCTCAGAGGCTGTTGTTGATGTGAAACCAGGCATCGTAGCCTGGCTTTTTCGCTTTATGCCCGGCCCGTGATCTGATATTCGCACAACGTTGCCATCTGGCATTATTGTGACTATCGCATCTTCAAAGCCGGCATGGATCAGGTTCTCCACAGCTTCCCTCAAAACTACAAAGGGCATGGAGCCCCCTCTTTCCTTGCAGAAAGAGTAGATTCTGGAGGCTGCTTCGTCTACAAAGGACGTAAAATCATCTGACGAGAGATCAACAGTGCGAGGCAAGACTGACATTGAGTCGTATACCGCTATGCGCAATGTATACACCGGACTCGAATCGGACTGCGTTGCCGACGCTCCGGCGGTCGAGTCGTCTGTCTGGTGTTCCTCTTTATTCATCTTGCCAAAAAGGAATCTGAATAAAGCCACTCGCATAGCCTCCCAACTTCAAGGTCCTTTGCCCCATCCTTTCATCCACAGGTTATCAACATGAAATTGTGGATAACTCGAGCGCCAGCTAGAAGCGTTCGCAATTGCTCGACAATTAATGTCTATTGCTCGAATGCTGCTAGCCATGGCGGAAACATTCTCGAAATAACTCGTTTTCGCCTAGAAGTTATCCACAGTGTTTTCCACAGCTGTTGAAAAGTCATAAGAAAGCATGGACTGCACATTGTTTATAACATATCATCCACAAGTATTCCACAGACACCTGTGGATATCCTACCACCAGCAGATTGACGGGGAACATATGTTTTAAATGGCTTTTCGCCAGTCTGGCATATGTTTCATAATTGTCCACAGAGGATTTTAGAAAAGTTTTTGCCCAAATATCGGCGGGTGTAGGAAATCCACGAACTTCGCACAGGTTATCCACAGGGATATCCACAGACTGTGCATAGAAGGGCACATAACTGGTGATAATCAATGATGTATGAATTCGCGAACGAAAAGTCCGTATGTTTGTACACCCTATCATAACAAAGTGGAAACAAGTCGGACAGTGCACGTGAATGGTTCCAATGTTAGCCCTTGGGCTCGGAGTAAGCCCCATGGATGGATATTTGTGAATTGTCAGGCTTCTGCACTTGAGAAGAAGACAGTTTCACCTGAGGGCTATACTGACCCCAAGCGCCTGCCACGCACGGTGGGTGTTAGCTTTGAAGGCGGATCGAAGGATGCGGAATCAATCAGTAGGCTGAGAGATTGGGCGGCGATGGGGATTTGAGGGGGCGAAGATTCTAAGGTGAAAACTATGCGAAAGCGAATTTCCATGAAATGCGGAAAATGTAGTTTGGGGCCCGGCTGATTTGAGGAGACCTGTGTAGGGAAGTGCTGGGCCCGGACAACGGTGTAAGCTGGGCATCCAGTGACGACAGCGTCGGGCTGATCCTGGCAGTTCTATCGCCCTTTTCGTGTTGGTTCTTCCTTGACACCGATATTGGCCTGGCATATAATTTACGCGGTATGCTTCCGGTGGAGCTTACAGGGAGGATAGCTTGAGATGAAAAGGACATATCAGCCTAAAGTTAGGCGTCGACGAAGAGTTCATGGATTTAGAAGACGCATGAGGACGCCAGCCGGCCGCAACGTGATGCGTCGCCGCAGGGCAAAGGGCCGCAAGCGGCTTGCAGTCTAAGATAAAGGCGTCGCTGGTTTATTGCCGTCGTCGGACGGCTTTTCCTTTAATAAGCACTACCCATCAAGATAGGTTTGATGGGGCTTCTCAGGGCTGTTAGGAGGCCCGCTGATGGCAAGGGCAATTTTGCGTCGAACTTCAGAGTTTCAGAGAGTTTTCCGTGAAGGCAGGAGCGCCGCGGGGCAGTATGTTGTAGTACATGCTGTGCCCAACAAGCTGCCTGTGGCGCGCTTTGGATTCCCCGTGGGGAAGAGGTTGGGTGGTGCTGTTAAGCGCAACCGCATCAAGAGGATGTTAAGAGAGGCAGCACGCCTTGCGCGCAACATGCCTTGTAGAGGCTATGATATGGTTATTGTGCCGAGGCGTAAGATGGTAGACCCGAACCTGCGCTGCTACAGCGTAATAAGTGATCTGGAGTCGGTTCTTTGCAGGCTATCTCTTGAAGCCGATTCAGATCACAGGGGAGATTGTGGCGGATCGGATAGATAGGGCCGGAGGGATATCAAATGTGGGCTGTCCGTATTGAGCTGGGGTTGATTAGATTCTACAGGGCATGCTTGTCCCCGCTCAAGAAGTACCCATCTTGTCGCTATATTCCAACATGTTCGCAGTACGCTGAAGAAGCAGTTGAAAAATATGGTGTTATTCGAGGCACGTGGCTGGCCATAAAGAGGTTGGCAAGATGCCATCCGTTTAGTGCAGGCGGCTATGACCCTGTGAAGTAGGGCAACGACCTGAGGGCGGCAACTGGAACTTAGAGCCACGCCTAAGCGCGAAAGGGGGATCCGCCAAGTGGGCATCACCGGAGTGATGCAGAGCATTCTGCGGTTTTTTGCAGAGGGAACAGGCAATCTTGCCTGGGCTATCATAATAGTAACCACGCTTATCAAGGCCGCACTTCATCCGCTCCAAGTCAGGCAGGTCAAGATGATGGAGCAGATGAAGGAGCTCACTCCAAAAGTGCAGGAGCTTGAGAAGAAGTATAAGGGTCAGCCCCAGGAATATCAGCAAAGAGTGGGGGAATTGTATCGCGACAACAATGTCAACCCGGCGACGGGATGTCTTAGCATGCTAATTCCACTTCCACTTTTTATCGTTTTCTACCGAGTTTTGCAAGATGCCGCGTTCATTGGGGGATTGCCTGAGGCTGCGGCTGGGTTCCTGTGGATAAAGGATTTTGCTGTTCCTGACCCGTGGGCTCTTCCGATTCTGTCCGCGGTCACTACATGGCTTTCCAGTAGGCAGACGGCCACAGATCCGTCACAGAAGACCATGACGATAGTGATGCCCATCTTCATGGGCTGGATTACTATGAGATTGCCGGCCGGCGCGGCGCTTTACTGGGTTACAAACAACATTATCAGCATAGTTCAGCAGTGGTTTATCCAGCGTCAATTGGCGGCGGCCAAGAAGGGAGTCAGCTGAATGAAGCCTGTTGAGGCGGTAGGCAAGACAGTCGAAGAAGCTGTTCAATCGGCTCTGTCCGATCTGGGTTTGACCAAAGATGAAACTGAAATAGAGATACTGGACGAGGGTTCGAAGGGCTTGTTTGGCCTTGTTGGCAGGAGGCATGCAAGGGTAATTGTGCGCCCGCTTGCCAAGGCGGATTTGAGTGAAAGCAGACAGGCCATTGTGATGGAGGCTTCCAGACCTGCCGACGATAGCTTAGAGGATTCCGAGGATGAGGTGGATGAAGTCAGCGATCGGCTCAGCTTAGACAATGACGTATCTGGCGAGAGCAGAGGATACGCGTTTCTGGAAGAGCTTATGCATCTCATGGATGTAGATGTTGAGATCACGGAGAGCCAATCGGAGGACATCACCTTGCTGGAGGTGGAGGGCAAGTCCCTTGGCGTGCTGATTGGGCGACGAGGCGAGACCCTCAATTCAATACAATCCCTTGTCAACTTGGCAGCCAACAGGGATGCCCGTGCATTCGGAAGTTCTGATAGGGAGAGATACGTAGTCGACATAGGCGGGTATCGCAAGAGGCGCGAAGAGATCCTGAGCAGCAAGGCTTTGGAGCTCGCTAAAAGAGTGACGCGTGAGCAGAGAGACGAAGTGCTGGAGCCAATGTCTGCTCTTGAAAGACGTGTAGTCCACATGGCCCTTAGGGACTACGAGGGTGTCGAGACGCACTCGGAGGGCCGTGAGCCGTACAGGCGAATAGTAATTTCACCCAAAGAGTGAAGCCCCAGCTCTGTGCAGGTGGATATTGAATAGGAGTGCGTGTTTCAAGAACGCGCACTTTCTTTTATGCTTTGATAAGGTGAACCTATCTATAGGGGGCACATGAGGATAGAGTGAGCTGCCATTGGCGTCAGACTTGATCATGCTGGGCGTTCATGTGCGTGGAAGGGGGAGAAGCTTGGGTGTTCAGGGGGGATACGATTGCGGCCATTGCAACGCCTGCGGGAATCGGGGGAATAGCGGTAATAAGAGTGTCGGGGCCCGGGGCAAGGGATGTAGCGGAGCGTGTTTTTGTGCCAGCGCGCGCCAGTTCGGACTCTGGTGATGCATCTGGGCTATGCCCTGCCAAGGGCTGGGTATCAAAATACGGACATGTGTATGATGGCTCAGGAGATCTTATCGACGAGGCAATAATGTCCTGGATGCCGGGGCCGTCATCGTATACCCGTGAAGATGTGGCGGAGATCAGCTGTCATGGGGGCACGGCTGTAGCGCGAGCAGTCTTGCAGGCAGTGCTGGAAGCAGGGGCGCGCATTGCGCAGCCAGGCGAGTTCACACGGCGGGCATTTCTGAACGGGCGCATAAGTCTTGAGCAGGCCGAGGCCGTGCTGTCAATGATAAATGCCCGCACAGAGCGGGCCAGGCGGGCGGCGTCGTCCTTTCTGGGAGGAAGGCTTGGAGCCAAGGTCCGCAAGGCTCAGGAGACCATTGTCAGCCTCATGACTTTGATTGAAGCGTCTCTTGATTTTCCTGAAGAGGATATCCCAGATGTGGCTCTGAAGGAACTAGCTGATGAGTCGGTTAGAATTGCGAGTCTGCTGGAAGAGGCATGGCGGGATGCATCGAGAGGGCGAATCCTTTGGGAAGGGGTCTCTGTTGCGATAGTGGGAAGGCCTAACGTAGGGAAGTCTCGGCTCCTCAACGCTCTTCTTGGCGAAGAGCGGGCTATCGTGTCGGAGTCACCCGGCACAACCAGAGATGTGGTATCGGAAGTTGCCAACATCCGAGGAATACCTATAAGGCTGATCGACACTGCTGGGATGCGGGATTCAGCCGACCCGGTGGAGCGAATTGGAGTTGAAAGGGCTAGGACGGCTCTTAAAGACGCTGATGTGGCCCTGGCAGTGGTGGACGGGTCAGTGCCATTTGATAGAGCTGACATGGAAATTGCGGCTCAAACTCCGGGGAAACATGCCATTATTGTAATAAACAAGTGCGATTTGCCGGAGGAACTTGGCAGAGAGGATGCACAGAGGATTGCTGCCGGACGCCTGTGTCTGAAAGTTTCTGCTCTCACAGGGGAAGGACTTGACAGGCTGGAAGAGGCCATAGAGACCTTGGTCCTTGGGGATGGAGGGCGAGGCTCCAATAGTATGGGCCCTCTGCCTGCTGCCGGGGAGGGCGGAACCTGGATCAATGGCGGACATTCCGAGATTGGGATGGGCCTAGGGCGCGAAGGGTCGGAGCTGCTTGGGATGAGACGTGAGGATTGCTTGAGGCGTGCAGCCTCATCGCTCAGGGATGTTGCTCGAGGCGTGGAGGAAGGCATGCCACCCGACATGGTTTCGATTGATCTGAGGGCAGCGATGGACACTCTGGGAGAACTGACGGGGGAGACGACTAGAGAGGACATAGTGGACAGGGTTTTTGCACAGTTCTGCGTAGGCAAGTAGAAGCGGTCTGTGCATGGAATATTCGGAGCGAGGGGTGATTCTTAGTGGACTACGATGTCATTGTGGTCGGCCTGGGCCATGCAGGTTGTGAAGCGGCCTTGGCTTGCGCGCGGCTGGGATGCAGTACGATTGGGTTAACCGTAAGCATGGACAACATAGCGCAGATGTCGTGCAACCCCTCACTCGGTGGACCGGCCAAAGCCCACCTAATTCGCGAGATAGATGCTCTGGGGGGCGAGATGGGTATTGCGGCGGATGAGACTTTCATTCAGATGCGAATGCTGAATACGTCAAAGGGTCCTGCTGTTCGCGCGATCAGAGCGCAGATCGACAAAGCTGCGTACCAGACAAGAATGAGGCGGACACTCCAGTGCCAGCCTGGGCTTGTAGTGAAAGAGGCTATGGTCCATGACCTTATCGTGCGCGACGCGAAAGTAGTTGGGGTAAGAACTGACGTGGGAGATATCATGTCAGAAGCCGTGATCCTGGCAACCGGAACGCATCTTGGAGGCAGGGTGCACATGGGCGAAATGAGCTACGAGTCAGGTCCTGACAAGCAACCCTCCGCAGTTAAGCTAGGCAGCAGCCTGAGGCGGCATGGATTTGCAATGAACCGCTTCAAGACCGGGACGCCCGCCAGAATAGATGGGAGAACTGTGGATTACAGTGCGACCAAGATTCAGCTAGGCGAGGATCTCCCGTGTGGCTTTTCATACCTGGGCCGACCTGGCCCCAGGGAACAGATTCCGTGCTGGCAGACATGGACGAACGAGAGGACTCACAAAGTGATACTGGAGAATCTCGACCGTGCGCCCATGTACACCGGGGCGATAACAGGTACTGGTCCCCGCTACTGCCCAGCAATCGAAACAAAGATAGTGCGGTTCCCTGACCGTCCTCGCCATCAGGTCTACGTGGAGCCCCAGGGCAGACAGGACCAGGAGATGTATCTGGCGGGCGTGTCGACAAGCTTTCCCGTGGATGTTCAGGAGAAGATGATCAGGACAATACGTGGGCTTGAGGATGTTCACATCATTAAATACGGGTACGCCATCGAATACGACTGTATAGATCCTACTCAACTGGCTCCCACGCTGGAGTCTTTGGAGATAGGGGGATTGTATTTCGCGGGACAGATAAATGGGACCTCCGGTTACGAGGAGGCGGCGGCGCAGGGACTTTTGGCCGGAATCAACGCGGCAATGAGAATCATGCGTCGAGAGGAGCAGCCCCTTATTATTGACAGGTCTGAGGCCTATATCGGTGTGCTCATTGATGATCTGGTCTCAAAGGGAGTTGACGAGCCCTACCGGCTGATGACTGCGAGGGCTGAATACAGATTGCTGCTGAGGCAGGACAATGCGGACCTTCGGCTCACCCCAGTTGGCCGAAGGGTAGGGCTGGTGGGCGATGAGAGATGGAGAAGATTCTCCGCAAAGCGTGAAGCCATTGAAGCTATTCGCGGCGGTCAAGAGGTGTCCGATGCGCTCCAGGAATATGCGGATGAGGCGGCGGAACAGGTTGAGATAGAGACCAAGTTTGCTGGCTACATTGCAAAGCAGCGGCGTCAGGTGGAGGAGTTCAGGAAGCTTGAGAAATGGTTGATTCCTCAGGGGATCGATTACAGTAAGTTGACGAGACTATCCCGCGAGGCCCGTGAGCGCCTGGGGGCTGTTCGGCCACTATCCGTAGGCCAGGCGTCACGTGTATCGGGGATTTCCCCGGCAGACATGATGGCGCTTACTGTGCATCTTAAGGAAATGGCACACGCAGAACGGAGCGGGGAGGCGGCAAAGAGGAATGGATGAGTTTGTCCACTACTTGAAACAAGGGGCAAATGAGCTTGGAATAGATCTCCCGGAGTCCAAGGTTGACATGTTCTGCATCTACAAGAGCAAGCTCCTTGAGGCGAATCGCGCCATTAACCTCACTTCCATCACGGATGACCAAGAAGTTGCCGTTAAGCATTTCGTGGATTCCTTGAGCTGTTTGCTTGTGGCAGATACCGGAGATTGGCGGAGGCTCGTGGATGTAGGTACTGGCGCTGGGTTTCCCGGGCTGGTGCTCAAGATCATGAATCCCGAGGCAGATGCGCTTCTTCTGGATAGCGTTGGGAAGAAAGTTGACTTCGTCCGAGAAGTGGCGGATTCATTGGGTCTTGATGGGGTCGAGGCTGTGCATGGCCGGGCCGAGGATCTTGGCAAGGCTGCAGAATACCGGGAGAAATTCGACCTTGCTGTGGGGCGCGGTGTGGCCAGCGTGAGCGCGTTGGCCGAGTACTGCCTTCCTTTCGTCAGGCCTGGCGGCCTGTTTGTTGCAATGAAAGGTCCGCGTGTAATCGATGAGATAGAAGCTGGGAGAAAGGCCATTGGAATCCTTGGTGGGAGTGAGCCTGAACTGCGCCATCTTGCACTTCCCTATGGGGCAGGAGAGCGTGTTCTGGTTATTGTGAAGAAGGAGCGGAACACGTCTAAGAAGTATCCTCGGAAGGCAGGAGTGCCGGCTAGAAGACCTCTGGGTGAACGATAATCACCCTTTGGGATGAGGGAGAACCGCCCGTTAGAGTGAAGGACATTCTCACAGCATGGCGAAGTCATGAACAGCATCCTAAGGAGGCGTAACGCATTGGGCAGGGTCATTGCAGTGGCCAACCAGAAGGGTGGCACGGCGAAGACTACAACCGCAGTCAACCTTGGCGCGTATCTTGCTATGGCTGGCAGGAGGATTCTCTTATTGGATATGGATCCTCAGGGAAACGCCAGTTCTGGGCTGGGTATTGACAAGCGTGCTGTAGAGTCTTGCATTTATGACGTTCTGATTGATGAAGTAGAGATTGAGAAGGCCATCACTAACACCAAAGTGCAAGGGCTGGATATCGTTCCGGCCACGTTGAACTTGGCCGGGGCAGAAGTAGAGATGGTCAATCTCATGTCCCGCGAGCACAGGCTCAGAAGAGCGCTCGAGCCGGTGAAAGTGATTTATGACTACTGCCTGGTGGACTGCCCTCCCTCATTGGGGCTGCTGACTGTTAATGCACTTGCTGCTGCTGACTCTGTTCTGGTGCCGATACAATGTGAATACTACGCGTTGGAGGGTCTGGGGCAGCTAATGCGTACCATCGAATTGGTAAAGAGGCATCTGAATGCAGAACTTGAAATTGAGGGACTGGTAATGACCATGTTCGATGCCCGGACAAACCTTTCCCAACAGGTTGTTCAGGATGTGAGGAGAAACTCCGGGCAGCATGTCTTTGAAGCTGTCATACCTAGGAATGTCCGCCTGAGCGAAGCTCCGAGTTACGGGGTTCCGATATCGATGTATGACGATAGATCGAAGGGTGCTGAGGCCTACAGGAGCCTTGCCGATGAGATCATGCATAAGGAGGGGGCTTAGCGATGGCGATAAAGCGGGGACTAGGCAAAGGGCTGAACGCCATAATAGGAGGGGCCATGCTAGAAGAGGAAAGGCATGAATCAGGGGGCATGGAGATACCTCTGGAGCGTTTGTCCGCGAACCCCTTCCAGCCAAGAGCCGAGTTTGA
The DNA here is from genome assembly GCA_028709305.1 of Bacillota bacterium. Classification (GTDB taxonomy): domain Bacteria; phylum Bacillota; class DTU025; order DTU025; family DTU025; genus UBA10085. The sequence goes on from JAQVXE010000008.1 coordinate 23,057, forward strand.
TCCGGACAAGTTGAAGGAACTGGCCGACTCGATCAGGCTCCATGGGGTCTTGCAGCCCATAGTGGTGAGGCGTTTTGGCGAAGACTATCAGATAATTGCTGGTGAGAGGCGCTGGCGTGCTGCACAGCTGGTCGGTCTGACAGCTATACCTGCAGTCGTAAGAGAACTGGACGACGCCGGAATGATACAGGTGGCACTCATCGAGAACCTGCAGAGGGAAGATCTGAACCCAATTGAAGAGGCTGCAGCCTACCGCAAGCTGATGGACGAGTTTGACATGACCCAGGAGCAGTTGTCAGCCGCTCTTGGGAAGAGCCGGTCGGCAATTGCTAACGCTGTTAGACTCCTGAACCTTCCCGATCTAGTTCAGGCACATGTCGCGCAGGGACGCTTGAGTGGGGGACATGCTCGATGCCTGTTGGCCGTCCCAGATGCCGATTTGCAGCTGAGACTGGCGAATGAGGTCATAGAGAGGGGGCTGTCAGTCCGGCAGACAGAGGAACTCGTCAAGAAGATAACGCGAAATGTTTCACGTGAAACAATGGAAAGCGGTCCCAGAGAGCCCGACCCAGATGTTGCAGCTGTGATGAGGTATCTCAGCGAAAGATTGGGAACAAAGGTCAAGATAACCGGGTCGTCAGGCAAAGGAAAACTAGAGATTGAATACTACTCCGAAGACGATCTGGAACGAATTCTTGATATAATACTGGGTGTTGCCTAAGGGCGAAGGCTGACGGCAAGTTTTGGTGGGCTAGAGGAGGGACTACGGCCTAAGGGCCTGGGCGTGAGATGGAACAGAGCGCATTGATTGAGTTCATCTGTGCACAGCAGCAACTCTTACCTATGATACTGTCCGTAATCTTGGTGATATGCATTCTTGTCTTCATAGCTGCAACCAAGAGGCTAAGAAGGCTGGAGAGAGCTTATCGTTCGTTGCTCGGTACGGCGGCCGGTGGGGAAGACATAGAGGAGATCGTATTGGAATACATCCGCAAGGCTGATACCCTTCAAGACAGCTTGGAACAGACACAGAGCAGACTGCAGCATCTGGAAGATGTAGCATTGAGCCATATACAGAATGTAGGAGTAGTTCGGTACGATGCTTTTGATGGCATAGGCGGAGAGCAAAGCTTCTCTGTGGCACTGTTGGACGCCAATGCGAATGGTGTGGTTGTAAGTGGCCTATCTGGACGTGAGGATACCAGGGTATATGCCAAGCCCGTTCGGAGCGGGCGTTCGGCCCATGTGCTGTCTGATGAGGAAATACAGGCCATAGCAAGGGCAATCGAGCCCCGCATATAGACGAGGTTGAGATTTTAGCATTAGGCGTCTGAAGGACAAGCAGGAATTTCGTAACCAATGCTGGAACAGATTGCAGGAAATTGGACTCCTATGACGAATATACCCGTGATGTTTATGTCTGCCTACGGCAGCTTTCCTGGTCATTTTCTTTTGGTGGACTTGAAAGGGGGGCGACCGGTGCAGCAGAGATTCGAGCGACGGGTGCCTGCCCGGAAGCGCCGAGGATCTCTCACAGTCATTGCCATCCCATCCTCGGGAGAACCTCCAAAATCAGTTGGTATTCCAATGCGCATTCTTGGAATCTGCATTGCGACAATGATTGGTTTGACCGGCATATTTGTGGTCTCATATTTCAATATGAGCCGGGGAGTGGCGGCGCTTACTGAAGCGAAGGATAGCAGCGAGACCGCCCTTGAACAAGCGCTTGCAGAAAACGAGATACTCAGGCTTGAAAAACAGGAGCGACTTGCTCAAATAGGCGAACTGGCCGACAAAGCAAAGCTCTTGGAAACGGCGATGAATCAGATTGCCAATGAGAAGGCCGAGATATGGGCCATAGTCAAGGGGACAAGCACAGCGGCAAACAGTGCGTCATCTTCCAGCTCAGTTTCGTCCAGGGGAGAAGCCTCCCGGAGCGGCCTTGCCAGGACGGAAAGGGAATCGTCTGGGCTGATGTCATATATTGAAGCAGATGAACTGACTATGGGCACTGACATAGACATCTTTGAGGAGGAGCGACTTCTGGCTGAGTCAACCGCAGAAGAAATCGACTTGCTACTGCATGCGGCGGCATCAGTCCAGAAAGGCTTGTCAGATTTGCGCACTTCTGCTGAGAACTATCGTTACAAGCTTGACCATACGCCGTCTGGACGGCCCATAAACGGACGAATATCATCGTCTTATGGAAACCGGAGACATCCTATATTGCGTGTCAATCGATTTCATGAGGGCGTCGACATCGCTGCCCCGTATGGCACTGCCATAAGAGCAACGGCAGATGGGGTAGTAGTCAAATCTGGCTGGTCGGGCGGCTACGGCAACGTTGTTGAGATTTCACACGGGTTCAACTGCAACACGTTTTACGCTCATAATTCACGCAATGTGGTGAAAGTAGGGCAGAAGGTGAAGAAGGGGCAAGTAATTGCGTATGTAGGCAGCACTGGCCTAAGCACGGGTTCGCACTGCCATTACGAGGTGCGAATACGAGGGCGTCACGTGGATCCCACGCCATACATGAAGTAGCCTACAGTAGCACAGACTGACCAGGAGGGGATCGCATGTTTCGCAGAATGGCGCAGAAGGCTCCGGGCGCGGCAAAAATTGATACATATATAGGCAAGGATGCTAAGGTCGAAGGCACGCTTGTGGCCAGCGGATCAGTGCGTGTTGATGGGTTTCTGGAGGGTGCCCTGCGTGTGGAGGGCGACCTGGTAATAGGTACTGGTGCCCTGGTGGTAGCGTCGGTATGTGCTGCCAACGTTACCGTTGCCGGAGAGCTTAGGGGCGAAGTGGACAGCCCAGGAAGGTTGGACATAGCTTCGACTGGCAAGATGATCGGTGATGTCAAAGTGGGATCTTTCGCTGTGGATGACGGAGCGTTGTTCCTTGGAAAATGTGAGATGATAGATGAGGATCGACGTGAACGGGGGATGCTACCCGCTCCAAACGACAGCAAGGAATCTGATTCTGAGGAGTAGTTTACCCTGGGCAACAATAAGGACTATTGGGGGCAGGCAACCCATTCGGTGGTGCTTTGCCCTTTTTGATATGTGGCGACTTCGTCTAGATAGGGGGATACGGAATGCGGTTCCGCGATAGAGCTGAGGCTGGGACGCTTTTAGGCGCCCGGCTGCAGGAAGGGACTTGGAATGACCCAGTTGTCCTGGGGTTGCCACGCGGAGGGGTTCCCGTTGCCGAACAGGTAGTAGCCGCTATTGGGGGAGAGCTGAGTGTAATTGTTACGAGGAAGATCGGCGCTCCTTTCAATCGCGAGATGGCCATAGGCGCCGTAGGCCCAGACGGGAAAGCGATCCTTGATTGGCGAGTCGTGCGTGCCATGGCCATAGATGAGTCATACATCCGTGATGAAGTGGAGATCCAGACAAAGGAGATTGCTCGAAGAATGGCTGAGTACTGTGGTGATGCACCTCCTCCAATGCTCGAAGGGCGCGATGTTATCCTTGTGGATGATGGCATCGCAACTGGCCACACGATTTCAGCTGCGGCAGGATATGTGCGACGCTACAGCCCAGCACATACAGTCATAGCTGCGCCTGTTTGCCCTCCTGACGTGTTTGAGAAGCTTCGTCATGAGGTGGACATGACAGTGAGCCTGCTACTCCCGGCGCGATTCATGGCAGTTGGCCAATTCTACGACGATTTCTCGCAGGTGTCAGACGCGGATGTACGCGACATACTGGCGCGTGCCAGGCAGGAAGGCAATGATTAATCATGGTTAGTCGGATGCGCCTCCTATGTAGTTGATGATCCCGCCAGCTATGGCGTCAGCCATCCGTATCACCAGCGAGAGGCGCGTGTTCTGAAGCACCAGATACTCCATGAATCCGCCTACATTCACTATCCCGGTAACATGTGCGTCACCAACCAAAGGCAGATCTTTGTTCACCCCGGTTCCAGGCCTAAGAGGGCCTTCGGCTACGGTGATATGGCCGACGCTTTCGAGCCTGCCAAGGCAAGCGTCTACTGCAAGGATTCTGCACGGTTGCTCTTGACCGATGCCCTCAATAACTTCGGACAGGTTGCCCGCATGCACGGGGTTGTCTAAAGTGCCTATGACTTGAGTGCATCCTTTGATAATTCGATGATCAGCAAGCCTGGAGCCGACTAGCGGTCCTAGGGCATCCCCTGTTGACCGGTCTGTGCCGACGCATATGATGATCAGGTCAGGCCTGTGTGGACTGGGAGGGCGTCCCAGGCTAGCTACAAGAGCATGGGCAACGTAGTTGCTCACATCAGGGGTATCAACATGGGCCCTGAAGGGCGCTTTCTCTTGATGTTCTAGCATAGGCTGACAGAGCCTGGTTGTAGCATCCACACTGGTGTCCACCTGTGACGCCACACCTCCATTGGCTGATGCGCCGTTTTGCGGCAATAGGGGAACGATCCTGTAGGTTGGGGCATTTGAAGTATATGAGTGCGTTGCATCATATATGTGGCATGAAGGATGTGCTTATGAACCCGAATTCTGCCGCAGGGTACAGCCATGGACGTTAATGGAAAAAGGCTCTTGGTTCGCGGGAGGAGAATGGCTTGCCCGAGGCAAAGAATAGCGATCAGGAGGCCTGAGTTCAAGCCAGGCGTGGCATGATGCCAGAGGCCTGGTCAAAATCGCGCGGCTGGTTGCAAGGCTCCGGTGTGAGAGGTCGCTTGCTGTGGACAGAAAGCGTACAGTATGTAGGCTATCTAAAGATAGGCCACTTGGCGGTGGCCGATACGTGGCAATCTGTGTGTCCACATGGTGTGCAAGAATGCTGGTTTTTGTGGTAATATTGGTCGCAGCCTTACCCTAGTCATGGTTAGCGGAGGTAGGATATTTCCAATGAGAATTGGTGCTGTTGGGAAATGGCAGAAAACAACCCTGGCCATCGTTGCTGTTATTGCAGTGCTGATAGGTATAGCTCTAAGCACGCGAGGCGTTGTGGCAGCCCTGCTGGACGATGAACACATATGCCGAGGTGTGTATGTGGACGGGATTGATGTTGGCGGCCTTGCTATCTCAGAGGCCCGCGTTCGCCTAGAGGGCAGGGTGCGTGAGTACGAGGAATCCCCAATCCTGGTCAAGCGGGGAGATAACATTTGGCGCGTTATCCCTGGCGACTTGGGCGTCAGGGTAGAGCTCGAGGCTGCCCTAAGAGCTGCCTACAGCCTTGGGCGGTATGGGGTATTTTGGAACAGAATCGCTGAGAGGCTCTCGATTGCACGGTCGGGCCGGAACATACCTTGGACCGTAACCGTGGATGAGCAACTTCTCCGGGACTTCGTTTTTGCCCTGGCTCAACAGGTCCAGGTCGCTCCTGTTGACGCCAGGATTGTTGTGCATGAAGATGACAGTGTTTCCATAGAACCCTCCTCAGATGGCTGCATTCTGAATGCGGCTGCCTTCATTGGGGCTCTCAGGCAGGCGACGACTGCGCGTCCGCCGCGGGAGTTCGAGATGCCCGTCAGTTGCATGCCTGCAGATGTAACTACAGCATCCCTTGAGGCCAAAGGGATTCGGAGACTGATATCCAAGTATACAACTAGATTCGATGCAGGAAACACCAGGAGAGTGAACAACATCAGGCTTGGAGCTCAGCAGCTGGACAACAAGATGCTTGCTCCCGGAGAAGTCATGTCCTTCAATGATGTGGTAGGCCCTAGGATACCTGAAAGAGGATTCATGGAAGCAGACATCATATTCGACTCGCAGCTTGTGCCCGGAATTGGCGGAGGCATATGTCAGGTGTCAACCACGCTATACAATGCTGCGATATTGGGGCTACTGGAACCTGTGGCACGGGTGAACCACTCATTGCCCATAAGCTATGTTCCCATGGGGAGAGATGCTACGGTCTCATACGGCACCATTGATCTCAAGCTCAAGAACGCAAGTTCTAGCCATATTCTGATACGGTCTTACGTAGGAAGAGACAGCATCACATTCAAGGTGTTTGGGGATATGCCTGACAACATGGGCGTAAGCATTCACACTGAGGTCATTGAGAGGCTTGAACCTGGTGCAATTCAACGAGTGGACCCACTGGCCGAGCCGGGCTCCGTTACGGTTCAACAGGACGGAAAATTCGGCTATGTGGTGGCTGTATGGCGAATTACGAAGGTCGATGGCGAGGAGGTGGAGCGGGAACTCATGTCGCGTGACCGATACAAGCCACAGCCCAAGGTGTTGGTAGTTGGTCCGGCTGCGACACCGACGGCATCACAGTCTGAGTCGGTCACCTCGGAACTGGAGCCTTCACCGACGGTCAATTCGGTGCAGGATTAGGGGTATGGCCATGAATGGAGCTGATGCGCTATGACACGACTGCTTCTTGCTGTTGAGATAGCCAGTTTCATTCTGATGGGCTTCGTGATTGGCAGCTTTATCGACTCAAGGCAGGGAACTCGCCCATGGGGCACGATAATTGGTTTTTTGGTTGGCCTATCGCTAGGGGCGATGAGCGTGCGTCGCGCAATTGATGAGATTGCGTTGAGGGCGGCCTCGGGTTCAGGAAGGAAAGTAGTGAAGTTTGTTCGATGTCCAATTCAGGTTCAGACAGACTCGGAAACCGGAGAACCCGTATCCTTCAACTATCGGGGGATGAACTACGCAGTTTCTGAAGTCTTGAGGAACTGGAGGGATTTCACTCTCCTCGACAAGGAGATGTCCGGCAGAGGAGGGAAGGCAACGGACTGGTGGCTGAGTGGACATGGAAAGCTAAACTACAGGGTAAGAACTGAGGATGGAATCATTTGGGATCTTCAATACGACGAGAGGAAGTTGGAATGGATTCTCGACAAGCTGCTGGAGCAAAAGACTTAGGAAATGAGATAGAAGTGAAGGATTCGTCTGGCAGTCCCGGCACTGCCCCCGCATCTTTATGGGACATGTTCTGGACCTTCTTCAGGATAGGCGCATTCACTATTGGTGGGGGATATGTGATGGTGCCTCTTATTCAAAAAGATGTAGTTGACAGGAAAGGCTGGGTTGACAAGGACGATTTCGTTGACGTGCTTGCCATTGCGCAGACAGCTCCGGGCCCTATTGCCGTCAATACGTCTGTATACATAGGGTATGTGCTGAGAGGCTTTGCGGGCGCCGCTGTATCTGTGGCCGGGTGCATAATTCCCTCTATAATAATTATTATGATAATCGCATCAGTCTTCGATCATCTCTCTTCGCTCAACGTAGTTCAGGCTGCGTTTGCGGGCATACGCCCTGCTGTCGCAGTTCTCGTAGCGTCTGCCGCCATTAAGCTGGGAAAACCAGTGGTTCGATCTGCAGGAGAGGTGGCGATAGCAGTGGCGGCGTTTGTGATGGTGTCATTCCTCAAGATCAGCCCGGCATTGGTTGTCGTCCTCGCTGCCCTGGCAGGCCTTATGGCCGGAGTTGGAGGCGATTCAGCATGAACCTCCTGAACATATACTTGAGCTTTGCCAAGGTTGGCCTGTTTACGTTTGGCGGTGGATATGCCATGTTGCCACTTATCGAATCAGACATAATTCAAAAGCGCGGGTGGCTGTCCATGGCCGAGTTTGCAAACATCGTTGGCATCGCAGAAGTTACGCCGGGACCTATAGCAGTAAATAGCGCCACGTTTGTAGGGTACAAGCTTGCAGGCATAGTAGGCGGGCTCGTAGCTACCCTCGGAGTCATAACACCGTCAGTAGTCATTGTCCTCACACTTGCGGCTTTAATCCAGAAATACGCTCAGACTACGATGCTCGGCAGGATCAAGGCTGGCATGCGCCCGGCTGTTGCTGGCCTCATCGCTGCCGCAGCCATATCTGTGGCGAGAGTGTCTATTGTCGAACCTAGATCGGTGGCAGTGGCCGCCGTTGCAGCAGTCATGACGTTTGTGGCTAGAATCAACCCTATCCTTGTCCTTGCCGCATGCGGAATTCTGGGAGCGATCATCTTCTCCTGAACCTGATGATCACGATGCATGTGCGCCTTTGCAGGCGAAAGAGAGGACTCATTACGGACTCGAGAAATTTCAACATGGCGTATCCCTCCTGATGATTCTGGGGCCGCAGGATGGCTGCATCCTATTATATTTTTTGTGCAGCCAAAAGTGATGGCATAGGGCATATTAAGGTGAGTTGGCAGATTAGACGCTTTCCAAGATCACTCCGATATGCACGGTAATGCTGGGAGCCAGTTTGGGCACCTTAAGCCTTGAGATCAGTTGATTGCCTGGGAGCGCAAGAACGTGTCACTGTGGGGTAGAATATGGCCCATTGGGCATGTGAACGCAGAAGATTAGTATGAAAGGAGGCGAATGGCGGTAGTTCTCCGGGGTGTGACCGGGAATCAGCCGCCGGTATACATGATCATCAGCCTTGCTACATTTGAGCACCTTCCAAAACGCGTGGGGGGTCTTGCAGAGGCCGCAACCTCTATAGGAGAATCGCTTGCCGGCGAGAATGAGGTAATGGTCTTCATGCCATCCCATGGGATACATAAGACCGAAAAAGAGCTGAAAATCAAGAAATACGGCAAGTTTGCGCTAGAAGCAGGTTCGTCTTCAACGGAGATCACGATGTATGAGATGGAACGAAGGGGCGTTCGTGTCTTTCTTCTGAGCGATGAGGTGATGGATCACCCCGACGTATACATGCCAAGAGAGACCCTGACTGCGAAGATACTAAGATTCGCTTATGCTTTTCCTGCTGCAATCAACTTGATCATGGGCAAGGAAGGCAAGAAACCGGATATCGCCCACATCAACGACTGGCATTGTGTGTTGGGAGGAGCCGTTGCCAAGAAGTACCTGGGGATACCCATGGCATATACGATACATCGTATCTGTCGAGAGAAAATCGGCGTACGGGATATGGAAGACTCGGCTCTAGCCGAGTTTGTCGATCCAGAGTCAGTTGAAGTCTCTGGGAAGCGTGAGATGTTCAATCTGGAGACGTTCGGCTGCAGAGTTTGTGATCATCTCAATACCGTGAGCTACTCATACCTGCGTGAGGAATGGGACGGGTTTTTCGGGAAGTATGCCGGGAAGGCCACCTATGTATGGAATGGCATGGACCATTCCTTCTGGGATCCGGCCAAGCTTGACAAGCCTGACTTGTCGAGGCAGGAACGCCGGGCTGCTCTGCTCAAAGAGAATGGCATGGAAGATGGAACGCTCTACTTCTATGTTGGCCGATTCGACATGGAGCAGAAAGGTGTAGACCACATGTTCGAGGCGACCCGGATGATCCTGGATGGAGAGATCTCAGGTGGAGAGAGACTCATTCCCAATCTGAGGATTGTCGTATTGGGCTCGGGCGATCCAGTTCTTGAGAAGATGGCTCGCGACATGGAGAACAAGTATCCACGGAACGTCAAGGCGATCATAGGATACCTGGGAAGGGAAACGACAAGAGAGTATTATGGCGCATCAGACTTCTGTCTCATTCCCTCCAATTTCGAGCCTTTTGGACTTGTTCAGCTCGAGGCCATGTGCATGGGATCAATTCCGATTGGAACCCGGGTCGGGGGTATCAACGACACTGTCCTCGACATCGACACGGCCAGAGAAAGGGCTACAGGCAAGCTGGTTCGCCCAAGAAAGCCCAAGGAGCTGGCTGACGCCATAGTAAGAATGGGTCTTCTTCAGGCAAATGACCCGGGCAAGATAGATAAGATCAGGGCTAATGGTAGACCCCATGTCATGACCAATTTCACGTGGGATAGAGCGGCTCGAAGATACTTGGCCATGTACCAGGGGAAGGCGTCTATCATGCTGCCATTTGCGGATTATGGAGGTCCGTTTTAATCAAGGAGGCCAAGCGCTATGCCAGAATTCAGGCAAGACATCATTACAGGCAACTGGGTTATTGTTGCAAAGGAGAGGGCGAGGAGGCCGGAGGACTTCTCCGAGCCAGAGAAGCCGCACAAGGAGCATTTTCGTGAGAACTGTCCTTTTTGCGTAGGCAATGAAGGGCAAACACCGCCTGAGGTCTATGCTGTCAGGAGAGATGGTTCACAGCCGAACCAACCTGGGTGGAAAGTAAGAGCTGTTCCGAACAAATTCCCTGCACTTACCTCAAATGGGCAGGTTTCCACAGGAGACATCGGTATCTACCGCACTATGTCGGGGGTAGGGGCTCATGAAGTGATCTTAGAGACACCTGACCATGACCGAAGTCCTGCTGAGCTGACTCAGCAGGAACTCGAAGATGTCATGGCAACTTACCGCCACCGGCATCACGCGCTTTTGGAGGATGAGAGGATCAAATATGTGTCGATCTTCCGCAACCATGGCAGGAGCGCGGGAGCGTCCCTGGAGCACCCACATTCGCAGATAATAGCTACACCAATAGTCCCACCACTTATCCAGGATTCTATCTCTGCAGCCAAGAACTACCACAGTCGAACGGGCAAATGCGTGTATTGCCACATGCTTGAAGAAGAGCGTAAGGCGGGCGTGCGAGTGGTCTATAGCAATCCGGGCTTTGTCGTGTACGAGCCGTTTGCGTCGAGGACACCATTTGAGACATGCATCATGCCGCTGCGTCATTCTCCTTCTTTTGGGGAGATATCTGACCAGGAGATTGAGTACCTTGCTGATGCCCTTGGCTTGACCATGCGCAAGATCGCCGACGGGCTCAACGATCCGTCATATAACTACATGATACGCACTGCTCCAATTGACGATGAATATGAGGGTTCGGAGTATCTACACTGGCATCTCAGGATATTGCCCAAACTGGCGATAGCGGCCGGGTTCGAGATGGGGACAGGGATATACATCAACACGGCTACACCTGAAGACACGGCCAAATTCCTTAGGAATATCTGAAGGTTGGGCTGTTCTTGCCGACGAGAAGAGAGGCGATATGAGCTCGAAAAGCAAGATGAGGCATAGTCCCCCCAATGCTGGATATCCTATAACCACGATTGGCGAATCAAACCAGCACATGTACTGGGGGGCAGAAGAGTCGATGAGTCAGTGGTTAGGACATATCGTGAGACTTGTTGTGTCGGCGATCGTGTTGATGTTGATCTCCTCTCTAATACCTGGCTTTGCAAGCTTGACGTTTGGAACAGCTTTGGTTGCAGCGGTAGTCATCACCGTGCTTGGATGGCTAGTTGAAGCTATCCTCGGGCGTGGGGTATCTCCATATGCAAGGGGGATTGTGGGCTTTCTCGTGTCAGCGGTGGTAATATATGCCACGGCATTCATGGTGCCGGGCATGGTGATAACCATTCCAGGTGCTCTGTTGGCGGCATTTGTGATTGGTCTGGTCGACATGTTCATTCCAACCACCTTGCGCTGAAAGTTTCACGTGAAACATTCGATGCCTGCGCCCACCCCTTTCGGCAAAAGGCCGGGAGGGGTTTTCACTTTTGGATGCAGGACATGTTCGGACCATGTCTAACTTATGCTTTAAGCCATGTGCGAACATAGGGGTGGTTGTTGATGGACATGGAGACATTATCATTCTCTTCCATAGGTGATGCGCTGGCAGAGGAGTTTCCCACGGAGGGTCTTGCGGGCAAGACGATGGGTGTTGTGTCGACCCTAATCAAGATTGCTGTAATAGTAGTGATAGCGGCCATAGTTATTCGCATAGCCTTTCGTGTGATAGATCGCTTATTTAGGAGCCGCGAAGATGAACACCTTGCGCTGCTCAAAGATACGCGTCGCCTGGTTACGCTTCGCTCTGTGAGCAAGAGCATTACTAGATACGTCGTGTACTTCATCGGAGCTATCATGATCCTATCTGAGTTAGGGGTTGACACTGCGAGCTTGATTGCAGGCGCCGGGATCGTAGGGTTGGCGGTGGGCTTTGGCGCCCAAAACCTTGTCAAGGACGTCATAACAGGGTTCTTTGTTTTGTTCGAGGATCAATACGCTGTAGGGGACTACGTCTCTGTGGCCGGGGTTTCGGGAGTGGTCGAGTCCATTGGCATAAGGGTAACGCGGATTCGCGACTTCGGTGGCCAACTCCATATCATCCCGAACGGCTCCATAGGCATGGTGACGAATTTCCAGGGGCACAACATGAGAGTCGTTTTTGACGTGCCTGTTCCGTACTCCGTTGATGTAGAGGACGCAGTGCGTGTGCTCGAGAAGGCTTTTGAGGATCAGAAGGAGAGTGTCCCCGGGATAGTGGAGGGTCCAGACGTTCTGGGAGTTCAGGACATGAACGAAAGAGGGGTTTTCCTTCGGGTGTGGGCGATGGCAGAGCCTATGCAGCAGTGGTCTGTGGAAAGACAGCTCAAGATGATAGCAAGGAAGTCTCTTGACGAGGCTGGAGTGGAGCCTCCGGTCTTGCACCGTCGCATCATCGTTGACGATTCTGTTGGTCCTAGCCTGGCATGTGCCGAGAAAGGCACTGAGGATAGAGCATGAGCTACAGGGTGGGCGATGTTGTCCGGATGAAGAAACCTCACCCCTGCGGAAGCTCAACATGGAAGATACTCAGGGTTGGGGCGGATTTCCGCATCAAGTGCACAGGCTGCGGACGTGTGGTCATGCTTCCGCGGCCTCAGTTCATGAAGAACGTACGGGGGATAGCCGACTCTGGCTTGGGAGGCGATGCTGATTCTAAGTCTGGGAATCGTGGGCCTGCCTAATGTGGGCAAATCGACATTGTTCAACGCGTTGACTCGCGGGCGGGCCGAGATAGCTAACTATCCGTTTACTACAATCGATTCCAATGTGGGCGTGGTAGAGGTTCCTGATGACCGGCTTCAGGCGGTTGCGGGGATTGCAGGGGCGCAGAAGGTGACTCCCGCCACAGTCCAATTCGTGGACATTGCGGGGCTCGTTCGCGGAGCTAGCAGGGGAGAAGGTCTGGGAAACAAGTTCCTCTCCCATGTCCGCGAGGTAGATGCTGTGGTGCACGTGGTGAGATGCTTCCTTGATCCCAATGTAGCGCACGTCTACAATCAGCTGGATCCTGTGCGAGATGTGGAGATAATAGGGACAGAGCTAATACTGGCGGACCTGGAGACTGTCGCAAGGCGCATTGCCAAGACAGAACCACTCCTCAAAACAGGGGACAAGCGGTCCAGATTCGAGATGGAGGTATTGACCCGCCTCGAGCAACACCTCGAATCCGGATTGCCGGTGCGGGAAGCGGAGTTGGATGCCGAGGAACGCACTCTCGTGAATGAGCTTTTCTTGCTCACAATGAAACCCACGATGTTTGCGGCCAATCTGTCAGAAGACTCTGTAGAAGAATTAGGTCAGCTCTGGCCTGCGGGTTTGGTTCCCGGCGCGAACGCAAGTTCTCATGTGGAGGGCGGCGTGGCGAATCAAGGCGTGGGCGCCAACAATGAGGTCCGCTCTCTCCTTAAGGCAATGAGCGCAGCTGCCCACGGCGTTCCAGTTGTTCCTGTATGTGCAGAGCTTGAACGTCAGCTTGGCGAGTTGGCGCCTGACGATGCCCAAGACTACATGGAATCCCTGGGGCTAGCCCGCTCGGCGCTTGACAATCTGATTGCTGTCGGCCATAGCATCCTGGATCTCATTACGTTTTTCACCATAAAGGGCTCTGAGACCAGGGCATGGAATATTGTCCGCGGAACGACTGCACCGAAGGCTGCAGGGCAGGTGCATTCAGACATGGAGCGTGGGTTTATCAGGGCGGAAGTGATCCAATGGGATGAGCTGCTTAGAGAGGGGTCTTTCGTTGCAGCCCGCGAGCATGGCCGCGTCAGAATAGAGGGAAAGGAATATGCCATGCAGGACGGGGACGTGGTCCTCTTCCGTTTCAATGTGTAACTTGGGTGAGCCCGGAAGGTTGGCCTTTTTCACCCGCATGGCGGGTTGCACCTGATTTGTGTGGATGGTATAATTCATTTCGCAATCCCTGCTCCGCGTGGAACGCGGGGCCGATAGTCCGAGGGGAGGTGAAGTCAGTGCGCGCTTATGAGAGCATGTTGGTTATTGCTCCGACGGTGCCCGAGGAAGAGATCGACGCCTTCATTGACAAGTTCGCTCAGTTGATAGTGAACCAAGGAGGCGAAATCACAGAGATCGACCGAATGGGCAGGCGCCGGCTGGCGTACGAAATAAGGGATTTCACGGAAGGATACTATGTGGTGCTTTATTTCAACGCTGAGCCTGATGCTATTGTTGAGCTAGAACGTGTGTACAAGATCACAGATAATGTACTACGCTCTGTGGTTGTCCGAAAGGACGGGTAATTCCTTGCCGGGCTGCAAATATCAAGGCAGGGTGGTGTAATCATGAACAAGGTCGTACTAGTGGGACGTCTAACCCATGATCCCGAACTGCGATTCACTCAGAACGGCGTAGCTGTTACCAGGTTCTCTTTGGCCATTGACAGGCCTTTTACGAACCAGCAAGGAGAGCGTGAGACTGATTTCCTTGATGTCGTGGTCTGGCGCAGGCAAGCGGAGAACGTGGCAGCGTATCTGAGGAAAGGCAGCCTCGCCGCTGTAGATGGCCGTGTACAAGTTCGCAGCTATGAAACGCCTGAGGGCCAGAGGCGGAGGGTATGGGAAGTGGTCGCTGACAGAGTGGAGTTCCTTGACCGAAGGGCTGATGCAGGTTCGCAGATGTCTCAGGGAGGGACGGGCCGTATGCAGTCGAACCCGAACGGGTATGAAGACGACGTTCCAATGTCTGAAGAACCTGAGACTTTCGGGGATCAGGCAGACCCGGACATGGGCTTCTAACGACAACACCACTGCCTGAATCAGTGGAGGTACCATATAAGTGAGACGTGAAAGAGGGCGAAAGTCCAGAAGGCGAGTCTGTTCCTTCTGTGTCGACAAGATCCAGGATATAGATTACAAAGACACGGCCAGGCTGCGGAGATACATCAATGAACGCGGCAAGATCGTTCCGCGCCGGATCTCCGGAAACTGCGCTAAGCACCAGCGTCAGGTTACACTGGCGATAAAGCGTGCGAGGCAAGTGGCTTTGATGCCGTACTCCGTGGACTAATCTGGCCTAGGTGGAACTTCGGCTATAGCTAATTGGAAAACTCTTTGGCGGCGGCAGCCCCAAGGAGTTTTCTTGCACATATGCCCCTATGTTTTTCGCTAGAATGGGCAAGTGGGGACGGAAGGATTTTGCTCCCGGAATCGAGAACGAACGAATGCATACGCGCACGCCACTTGAATGTGGGGAGGGGTAGGAATGTCATACCCGAGGTACACCGATATTGCCTGCAGCGTGAAGACCATCGATTGGCTTGAGGCGGAGATACTAGGAAGTATTGCATCGTTGTATCGTTCTCTGGCGCGTGCGGACGAAGATCCGCGTGTGGCAGACCTTGCCAATGCCGTCATTGGCTGCTATTTGTTGGCCAAAAGGCTCGGAATCAGCTATGCTGAGCTGGATGAGCAAATCAACGGCAACATTCGGGAGAACATCGAGAGCGGACATGAGATCGAAAGGTGGTATGGAGATTTCACCGCTTTGGCTAATCACAGGAAGGGGCGTTCCATTTGAGTTCATCTCGGAATCATAATGTACGGGCGCTTACGGAAGGGGCGCTGCTTGCCGCACTTACAATAGTACTCTATGTGGCCGACGTCTATACTCGCATACTCGTCTATGTAGTCCCTGTACCTATTGCAATTCTCGTTGTGAGGCATAACCTCCGTACAGGCTTCATGGCTGCGGCAGTCTCAGCCCTTGGCGTGGGACTTATCCTAGGGCCAATTGATTCCGTAGTCGTTTTCGTGCGTGTCGCGACGCTTGGGCTCACACTTGGGGTTTGTCTGGCGAAGATGTTGCCGTGGCCCCGAACCATAGCCGTTGCCACCATCGCCTCACTTGCGCAGGTAGTAATCGATTTCGTGCTGGCCGCAGCCGTCGCCAAGCTTTCCCCGTCTGCTTTGATAGGCAGGATTATTGATGAGTTTACGGTGGCGGGAGAGCAAGCTGTCGAGATCTATGAGAAGATAGGTGTGGGTGAAGCGTCGCTGATGCTGGCGAGGCAATCCATTGAGCTAATGGGCAATTGGCTCAGATTGTTTCTTCCCGTCATCATCCTGGGCACAGCTGTACTGGGCGCAGTCATTGTAGCCTCTATCGCTCGCTGGGTGCTCCTGCGAATGAAGGAAAGGGTAGTGCCAGCGCCTCCCTTTGCCAATTGGCAACTTGGGTGGCATTGGATTTGGGGCCTCATCGCAGGAATCATCCTTTCGTATGTTGGGCAATGGATGGACATCGAGTATATCACTGCTATCGGAAGAAATGTGACTATGGGGTTCGCCTTGCTCTATACTGTACAGGGGATTGCGATTATCTGGCACTTCTTCGTCAAACGCAATCTTCCTAAGTTCGTGGCTGTAGTCGTGATAATCCTTATATACTTGACTCCGCCGCTCAATCTTCTCATGCCCATAGCCGGTGTTTTGGATACTTGGCTTGATTTCAGAAACTTAGCTGCGCAATAGGGGTGCACAAGAACTTATTTTGAAAGGGGGTAGCAGGCGGGGAGCTTAGATGAATGCCCCGTCTGCGAGACGTCATGAAAGTTGTCCTCCTAAAAGACGTCCCAGGTTTGGGAAAGGTGGATACTGCGGTAGATGTAGCTGATGGATATGCCCGAAACTACCTGATTCCGCGGGGCCTGGCTATTCCGGCGAGCTCTAACGAGCTTAAGAGGGTGAGTGAGCTTCGCGAGGCCGAGAAGCGCAAGGAGATGCGCGAGGAGGAGAAGGCCAGGGAAGACGCGCGTAAACTGAAGGAACATGGGGTTACGATTCGGGCCAAGGCCGGTGAGACCGGAAGGCTCTATGGCTCAATTACGTCCCAAGATGTTGCTAATGCCATCAATAAGGAACTCGGTGTCAAGATTGACCGCAGGAAGATTGAACTCAGCGATCCCATTAGGGAAATAGGTACATTTACTGCAGCTGTGAAGCTCTTCGCTGGGGTAAGCGCTGAAGTAATGATCAATGTGATTTCCACGGAAGGTGAGAAGTAGTTGCTCATAGCGTGCATAGAGGCACGGACGAAAGGGGTTTTTCTTACATGAAGTCGCTCGTTAAGAAGTTCAGCAAGATGGGCAGCAGAAACCTGGCAGACAAGCTCCAGGATGACGAGCAACTTGTGCGGCAGGTGATGGCCCTTTTCGAGATTCTTTCGGATATTTATGGGCCTGACAGGCTTGTTCTCAAGGCCGGAAAGCTTGATGCGCTGAGCCTTATGCGTTCACTGGAGCTTGAGGACAGGATCTTGGCCCTCGAACGAATAGTTTTTGAGGATCCTACAATTGATCGAAAGCCATCGCCCAACGAGTATGAGTCTGTCTTATCAGAGATTGAAGAGGAGATAGCTGATGTCATCGCCAGGCGGCGCGTAGAAGAGAAAATCGAGAAACAGATATCCGACCGCATGCAGCAGAGACATGAGGATTACGTAAATGAGATAAGATTGCAAATACTGAAGGAAGATACAGGGCCTGATACGGAGGAGACTCTCCGAAAGCTGGCGGAACTGGAGAATCTGGAGAAGAGGCAGCTTGCCAGATCTGCACTGGAGATTGTGCGTCCTACTGTCATGTCGGAGATAGTTGGACAGGACCGTGCGGTTAGAGCCCTTCTTGCCAAGGTAGCTTCGCCATTTCCGCAGCACGTGATCTTGTACGGCCCGCCCGGGGTAGGGAAGACTACCGCCGCTCGCCTTGCTCTGGAAGAGGCAAAGAAGGTGGCTCTGACCCCGTTTGGGGATGAGTCGAAGTTCGTGGAAGTGGATGGCACGACCCTCAGGTGGGATCCTAGAGAGGTAACCAATCCGCTTCTTGGCTCAGTGCACGACCCCATATACCAAGGCGCAAAGCGGGATCTTGCGGAAGGCGGTGTGCCCGAGCCCAAGCTTGGGCTTGTCACTGAGGCCCATGGTGGTGTCCTGTTCATTGATGAGATCGGCGAGATGGACCCATTGCTCCTGAACAAGCTGCTCAAAGTCATGGAAGACAAGAGGGTCAAGTTCGAGTCTTCATACTACGATTCCTCAGATCCGAATGTGCCGTCGTATATAAAAAGGCTCTTTGAAGAGGGAGCGCCGGCAGACTTCGTGCTGGTTGGGGCGACCACTCGTGATCCATCTGAGTTGAGTCCGGCTTTGCGTTCGCGAACTGCAGAGGTCTATTTTGAGCCTCTGAACCAGGTGGACATAGCGCAGATCGTGCGCAATGCCGCCGGCAAACTGGCGGTCGACATAGATCCCGAGATTCCATCTGTTGTAAGCGACTACACGATCGAGGGAAGAAAGGCCACGAGTCTTTTGGTGGATGCATACGGCATCGCCCTGTTCAGAGGGATGGAGCAGGCCTCCAAGAACGAGGAGGCGGATTCAGGACTCAATTCTGTAGAGATAACTCTGGCTGACCTTGAGGAGACCATTCGTTTGGGGCGGCTCTCCCCTTACGTGCATGTTCGCGCCTCCGATAGTGCGGAGGTGGGAAAGATCTTCGGACTCGGAGTTGCCGGCTTCTTAGGCTCTGTAATAGAGTTCGAAGCAGTCGCGTTCCCCGCTCGGGAAGGGGGGAAGGGAGCCATCAGGTTCAACGAGACCGCAGGCAGCATGACGAAGGACTCTGTATTCAATGCGGCTTCTGTGTTCAGATTCGTCACTGACAGAGACCTTGCCGACTTTGACGTTCACGTTAATGTGGTGGGCGGAGGCGATATCGACGGACCATCTGCAGGAACGGCAGTTCTTCTTGCGATTTTGAGCTCTGTGTATGACTGCCCAATCAGACAGGACGTTGCGGTCACCGGAGAGCTTTCCATTCAGGGGAAGGTAAGGGCAGTAGGGGGAATCTTCGAGAAGATATACGGCGCGCGACAGGCGGGCATCAAGAAAGTGATCGTGCCGGCGGAGAACGCCAAAGATGTACCTCCTGGCATCACTGGGATTGAGGTAGTGTCAGTAACCGATGTGGCCGATGCTTTCGAGCACATTTTCGAAGGGGACGCAATCTTTGGTGCTCTGGATAGGGAGTGAGTTACTTTGGCAACTGCAGGTGTAGTGGGCGTTGATCGTGTGCCGCCCCAGAGCCTTGAGGCGGAGCAGTCGACATTGGGCTCAATGTTGCTGGACAAAGAGGCAATTGCCACAGCTGCCGAGATCCTTGTGGCTGAGGATTTCTATAGGGATGCGCACAGAATCATATTTGATGCGCTTATCTCCCTATTCAACAAGGGCGAGCCAGCTGACCTAATCACTGTTACGGAGGCGTTGCGCCAGCGCAATGCGCTGGAGGACGTGGGAGGCGCTTCCTACATCAGTACGCTTGCGAATACCGTGCCGACGTCGGCTAACTGTGAGTACTATGCCAGGATCGTCAAGAACAAGTCCACCATGAGGGCGCTGGTGGCGGCTGGGTCACAGATAGCCTCCATAGGCTATGACCAGACATCTGATGTAGGCGAATCGTTGGACAAAGCCGAGCAGCTCATATTCAGGATCTCACAGCGCGGGGAGACGGGGACAGTCTCTGACATGAAGACTGTGCTGATGAGTACTTTCGACAGGATTGAGCGCCTTTATACCACCAAAGGTGCAATCACAGGCCTGTCGACAGGTTTCGCCGAGGTGGACAACATGTTGTCGGGCCTGCAGCCGTCTGAGCTTATTGTCATCGCCGGGCGGCCGTCCATGGGCAAGACTGCGTTTGCACTGAACATAGCTGAGCATGTGGGGGCTACTGAGGGTAAGCCTGTCCTTATCTTCAGCCTTGAGATGTCGAGAGAGCAGTTGGCTCAGAGGATGCTATGCTCCCAGGCCACAGTGGATGGGCAGAGGCTCAGACGAGGCAATCTGTTAGAGGCGGATTGGGAGCGCCTGTCACATGCAATTGGCCGTCTCAGTGAAGCTCCAATATTCATTGATGACAGTCCGTCGGCTACGGCACTGGACATACGGACCAGGGCGCGTCGACTCAAGGCGGAGCAAGGGCTGTCGCTGATAATCATCGACTATCTCCAGCTGGTGCAGGGGCATGCCCGTTCGGAAAACCGGAACCAGGAGATTGCTGAGATCACCAGGTCTCTGAAGACGCTTGCGCGCGAGTTGCAGGTTCCGGTAGTTTCTCTTGCTCAGCTCAGCAGGGCGGTTGAGGCTACAGCAGACAAGCGCCCGCTGCTTTCACATCTCAGAGAGAGCGGCGAGATTGAGCAGTCAGCAGACGTAGTTGCCTTTATCTACCGCGAGGACTACTACAAGCCTGATACCGAACGCAGGAATATCGCGGAGATAATCATTGCCAAGCAACGCAATGGACCGACAGGCACGATTGAGCTGGCATGGCAGAGAGAGTATACGCGGTTTCGCAACCTTGAGAGATTCGCTCAGGGCGAGTCGGCCTAGGTTGTGTTGTCAATCGCGATGGAATCGCAGCCCGACTCGGGCGGACATGAAGTCTCGGATTCGGCGTGTGCCTTCGAGTATCTCCCTCTCGCCGGTGGCGTAGGATATTCGGACGTACTGATCGGCTTCGGGGTCTCTTTGTGCATTGAAAGCGGTCATGGACAGGACTGCAACGCCTGCGCGTTCCAGCAGGTCATCCTGAAGCCGGTCGGCGTCGGGCAGACCCGCTATCCGGCATGCTTCTGTTACGTTAGGGAAAGCGTAGAATGCGCCTGCAGGCAGATGGCATCTGAAGCCGGGTATGCTGTTTAGCTCGGTGACTATGAGATCACGGCGCTTGACGAACTTCAGGCGCATCTTCTCCACTTCGTACTGGGGTCCGGTTAGGGCCTCGATTCCCGCATACTGTGTGAATGTAGCTGTGCATGAGTGTACGTTGGCCATGAAGGTGTCAAGCAGGCCTGCAAGTGTCCTGTTGACTACGGCGAAACCAAGCCGCCAGCCTGTCATGGCATATGCCTTCGAGAAGCCGTCAACCACGATTGTACGGTCGGCCATGCCTGGCAAAGACAGGATGCTGGCGAAGCTGCCGTCATATACAAGGCGCGAGTATATTTCATCTGACAGCACCCAAAGGTCATGTTCGGTTGCGATTTCTGCAATGCGTTCGAGGTCTTCTCTAGGGAGAAGCGCGCCGGTTGGGTTATGTGGAGAGTTCAGCACTATCATGGATGCGTTAGGAGTCACCGCGTTCGCAAGGCGGTCAAGATCCATGCGGAAGCCGCTGTCGGTCTCGATGAGGGGAATCGGAACGTAGTTAGCCCCTATCATGTTGACTATTGATGGGTAGGCTGGATATGTGGGAACAGGGCCCAGAACATCAGCGCCGCTTTCTACGCATGACATGATTGCGCAGAATATCGCGAGTTTGGTTCCAGCCGACACGACAACTTGCTCAGGCGATATTTGCATTCCTCGGGTTTTGGACATGTAATCAGCGATGGCGATGCGAAGTTCGGGCACTCCGGACGGAGGCGAGTAGTGAGTCCTGTTGGCATGAATTGAGGAGCAAGCTGCCGTCTTGATGTTCTCGGGCGTGGCGAAATCAGGTTCGCCTATATGGAAACTTATTATGTTCCGGCCGGCGGCAACCATTGTTGAAATCCTCTCAAGCATTGAAAAGGCGCGTTCCGGTTCGAGGCGCTTGGCTCTCTTTGCATAGTCCATTATTTCATCATCTCCCTACATGAAGTCTGTTGCGCGAAGTGCCGGGCACATATTATGGACTGGAGGATTATCGGCATGGAGAATGGTGTTGCTGTTATGGCTACAGTGGCTATGCTTTTCTCTTTGTTCAGTATTCCCAGCTATGCGCAGGATGTACCGCGTGGCATCGATATTGCCCGCGTCGTTGCCGATCGGAAGCCCTACGTCATACTTGTCCATGGCTGGCTGGCGACGTCCATGGACATGAGCATGCTCAAATATAGGCTTGAGAGGGCGGGATTCGAGTGCGAAGATGTGAATTTCTCCTATTTTGGAGCTGTAGGTTCTATTGCTGACTACTCCCTCGAACTGGCGCGAAAAGTGGAAGTGGATTGTGCGGGTAAAGGCGACGTGGCTATTGTGGCTCATAGCATGGGTGGACTGGTTACAAGGTATTACCTGAAACATCTGAGGAAGACTTCGCAGGTGAATCTGGTTATCACTATCGGGACGCCACACCACGGAACCCTGAGCGGCAAGATAGCGCCGGCTGCCAGCAGATGTGCTAGGGAGATGACGCCCGGCAGCGACTTCCTGCGCAGTTTGAATGCGCCGGAGGAAGTAACCCCCGGGGTTGAGTTCCATTCGATTTGGACTCCTACGGACGGAGTAGTGATTCCGGCGGAGAACGCCGTAATGTGCGGCG
This sequence comes from Bacillota bacterium, assembly GCA_028709305.1. Lineage (GTDB taxonomy): Bacteria > Bacillota > DTU025 > DTU025 > DTU025 > UBA10085. The sequence continues at coordinate 45,296 of JAQVXE010000008.1, forward strand.
CAAAGAACTATCAAGTCGCAGGCTTTGGAATGTCACACTTGACTATGCTTGCAAGCGAGACAGTTTTTGAAATGGTGGAAACTATTTTGCGCGGCCATGATCTGGCCGTATCTGGCCCTCAGCTAAGAGATCACGGTGAGGCTGAGAAGCCCACGCTCTTTCCATGGAAGTAGCATGGAATTCTGCCATACACTGTGGCGAAGTCCAGGTGCTATCGGCGCAAGCTGCTTGAAAGATGTTCTGCGCGTATGATATAATATCAAAGCTAAATATGTTGAGTGGGCCACTAGCTCAGGCGGTAGAGCACCGGACTTTTAATCCGGGTGTCGCGGGTTCGAGTCCCGCGTGGCTCACCATTTTTATGCCCTTTTAGCTGGGAAGATGATAAATGCCACTGGGTTGGGTTCCCAGTGGCACTCTGTTTTGTGTGCGAAATGTGTGCGAAACTTCTCTGTGTGTGCATGTCCTATTTCCGACCCTGGCCAAAAAGCATATCCTCCATCTTGTCCACCGCACCC
>JAQVXE010000063.1 GCA_028709305.1 Bacillota bacterium
TGGGCATGATGTTTAGGAGGATATGATTGAGGGCAGATCTCGAACAGCAAATCAGGCAAGGGCGGATTGCCCCAGTATACATACTGTACGGTGAGGATTCCTACTCCCGTCAGCAGAATGCCGAAGAGCTTGCGGAGGCTATTATTGCTGCGCGTGGAGGCGCAGACCTCAATGTGTATGATGCATCAGAGTCATCTCTCGACGATATCGTTACAGGGATTCTTACTGTGCCTATGTTCGCATCATCCAGAGTAATCGTTGTTCGCAGGTTCGAGGAGATTCCCATGGCCCAGCAGGGCAGGGTAGTCTCTCTCATTGCGCCAGGAAAGGCTCCCGCCGATCTGGAGATGCCTGACGGCACGTCAGTGATCTTCGTGTCAGGCTCGACTAACCTGCCGCGGAAGGCGGTAGCGGCAGCGGGGGGCAATATTGTTGCCGTCGAGTTTAGGCCGGCCTACGCCAAGGATGCTAGGTCGTTTGTGTATTCCCGCGCGAGGGAGCTCGGAATCGAAATCAAGCCTGACGGCGTTGAGCTGCTTATTGAGTTTGCCGGTGCTGACTACGGTGCGCTAACGCAGGAGATCGACAAACTCATCACGTACCTCGGGCCCGATGCCGATTCGGGAAGGCTGCGTATCGATGGGGACGATGTCAGGATTGCAGTCGGGAGAAGTCCTACCCAGACAGTGTTTGAGTTTTGCGACGCGGTGATCGCCGGAGACTGCCAGGGGGCAATGTCTGCCCTGGATGATCTCCTTAGAACGGAGAGGCATCCTCTCAGCATACTGAACACTCTGGCGACGCAACTTCGTAAGCTGATGTCTGCCAGATGTGAGCTTGACCGCGGGTCTACGTATGATGAGGCTGCCAGAGCGATTTCAAGAGCCACTGGAAGGGCCAACTGGGCGGCACGGAAAGCGGTTCAGCAGGCAGCCGGGCTGAATCAGCGAGATATCGCCAGGATGATATCTCGCATCGCCCGCGCAGACCTGGATTTCAAGACGGGGGCAATGCCCGATCGACTGCTCATGGAGGTATTGGTCTCAGAGGTCTGCGGATAGCAAAAACTCCAGCAACGCATGTTACTGGAGTTGCAAATGCATACACTGGCGCAGCCTCACGTGCCTTGGTACGCTCATCCCTTGCGAAAGAGACTTACTAGGCTTCAGAAGCTTCGCTTGCTTGAGCCGCTCTAGAGGCGAGACTCGATTTTAGGCGTGCCGCCTTGTTGGGATGGATTGCGCCCTTCTTGGCGGCGCGGTCAATTACGCTATATGCATGATTGAGCTCCTTGACCGAGGCCTCCGGCCCCAGTTCACTAATGGCTTCATGACACCTACGAACAGCTGTTTTGACGGAGGACTTGACCGACAAATTCCTGAGCGTTCGAGTCCTGGTCTGTCTAGCTCGCTTCTTGGCAGATCTAATGTTTGGCATACTCAGTCACCTCCCCCTCAGCCATTCAACTGCACTGCACGCCTATGATTCTACCACGCACGCATCATCAATGCAAGCAAATCTGCACGTCCGCGGTTCTGTCCATTCTTCCTCGGGCGCCATGAGAGTGGCTCCGCGATGAGCAAAAAGTGGGGTACTGATGAACTCACCTTGAGACGGGAAAGACTAGGCATGTATCAACGTGCACGGCTATCTTGAGGGGGTGCATAAGCAGTGGGGTTTGACCGTAGCTTCGGAGCGAAATGGCGCCCATGCCAGGCGCTGGAGCATCTTTCGGAGTATGAGTTGCGGATGAGCGGAGGTGGATGCCTGACCGATCTGGCGGTTGAGGCGAACGAGCTTGTCCAAAGGGCAAGTCGGGCAGAAGTTCCAGGTGTCAGCTCCCAAGTTGAAGAGACGGATTATGGGTCCGTAACCCGCGTGAGGGTTCAGACAGAGCAAGCCGCCCGGTCCTTGGGCAAGGCCATTGGAAACTACGTGACCATCGATGCCCCTGACCTTCCCTTGCGCGACAAGGGATTGCAGGAGGAGGTCGCACAGGGGCTTGCGCGCGAACTGATCTCGATGATCAGGGCCAACTTCAGCAACATCGATTTCTGGGCGATCCCCGATTTCACGACTCTCGTGTGTGGGTTGGGAAATTGGAATGCGACACCAGATGCCATTGGGCCAATGGTGGCCGGTGAGGTTCTCGTCACTCGCCACGTATACTCCCTGACTCCGCCTGAGAAGCGGGGGGGACTCAAATCGGTTGCCGCCTTTTCCCCGGGTGTGCTGGGTCTTACAGGTGTAGAGACAGCTGAGATAATCGCAGGGGTTGTAGCCAGGGTGAGGCCGCATCTGATCATAGTAGTCGACGCTCTGGCTGCAAGGAGCATATCTCGGCTTGGAACCACAATTCAGCTTTCTGACACAGGCATCCAACCTGGATCTGGAGTAGGCAACAGAAGGTTTGGAATCAACCGTGAAACCATGGGCATTCCTGTGATCGCTGTAGGAGTTCCAACGGTGGTGCATGCTCTCACAATAATCGGTGATGCCCTTGACATTGTAGGCCGTGGCCAGCAGCCAGGGATCCAATCTCCTCAAACGGCCAGGCCATTGGATGAACTGGGCGTGGGGCAGCCAAGTCTGCCTACGGCAGTAGCGCAGATGCTTCAACCATACTTCGGCACGCTCATCGTGACTCCCAAGGAAGTGGATGTGCTTGTTAAGGAGCTTTCTCATGTTCTGGCTGGAGGCATCAACTATGCGCTCCATCCGGCCATAGACGAGGACGAAATATACCTGTACCTGCAATAAGGAGCGACGAATACCTGATCGGCCAAGCGCATACAGCTGCATGGAGGGGTGATCCCATTGCAGCGAGCAAACAGGGCTGGGCGAAGGCCGAGAAGATCCTCCAGGCGCACAAGCAGGACGGTTGGCCAGCGGTTCGGGGCGTTGGGAAACCTATTCGTGTTCTACGTGATTTTGTGTTTTGCGGCTGTCGGTCTCATAATCGGCACGCACGCGGACCACAAAGGCGCTACTGTGCCGGCCATCTCAGGCCCGCAGGGGCAGGACACGGCGGAAGGGGGCGCGACATCTGGGTCTGACCTCTCTTTGTGGGCCAAGACACTGGCGATGGTTGCCAAGTTCCTGAGCGTGTTCAAGCCGAGCAGCCTTCGCAGTCTGCCTTCCCGATCTGGCGAAGAACGATTCGGCTCCATTGGTCCTAGGCTGGTTCATGCGGCTCTCCAAGCAATGGGAGGGTTGGATCTGGCAGATCCGCGCACACTCATGCGTGCGGAACTCCCCACTGTACTCACGTTGCAACGGAGCTCGGATAACATATCGCGCTTTGCCACCTCTGACCGCAAATCAGGGGAAGAGCCGGAGATATCTGCGCCAGGTGAAGCAGAGGCCGCGTTGATGGCCAACTCAACCCTAGTGTCGGGGGAGCTATCCGTGTCGGAGCTGGAGTCGTTGACCCGGTCCGGGCTACTTGTATTTGGGGATTCGGCTAGCTCTGCTAGTCTCCAGGCCGACGCAGGTGTGCAGGACGCGCCCCCTGTTACGGCCGCACCTGCTGCAGAATCGTCCTTAGGACACGATCTCGCTGTCCCTGTTGCGTCTGCCGCGTCTGCGGTTGGCGGGGGAAGTTTGGTGAGCCCTGTACCTGGCGGGCGAGATCAGGGGTCATTGACTCCGGAGACCGCTCCGAGCAAGGAAACTGTGCCAAGTCAGCCATCTAAGTCTCCACAGCTAGCTGCAAGAGAGATTGCGGAGGATATGGTGCTTCGCGGATCTACTCCGAAGGTCGCGATACTTCACACACACACGTCTGAAGCTTACAGCGTGACGTCAGGGCGGGACTACTGTTGGGGAAAACCGGATGGGGTGGTAAAAGTAGGGGTGGCAATGGCTGAAGAACTATCTGAGGTTCTCGGGGTTCCTTCAATACATGCGTCCACTGTGCATGATTGGCCCGACTGGACCTTGAGCTACTCGAAGTCGCTCAAGACCATGAGATCGTTAGTGCAGTCATACTCCGGGCTCAAGGCGGTTATCGACATTCACCGCGATTCTGTGCCCAGCAACAAGGAGAAACTGAGAACGGCGATTGTCGCCGGGGAGAAGGTAGCGCGAATCCTCTTTGTTGTTACGGATGAGAGCTCAGGGCTTGCCCATCCGAACTGGCGAAAGAATTATCACTTCGCTCTGCAGCTCTCTGCGGAGATGGATAAGATGTATCCTGGAGTTTCAAGAGGTGTAGCCATTGTGAAGAATGCCCGATTCAACCAGCACGTTCATCCCGGTGCCATTATCGTTGAGGTCGGGGGAACGGACAACTCCATCGAGGAGGCGTGCAGATCCGCAAAGCTCGTCGCACGGGCACTTGCCAGGATCGTATAGGTTATGGCGCATCGAAGCCTGGAGAGGGGAGCAAGAGGCCGCCGGACGTTTGCGGCGGTCTTCGCTATTAGCTGCATCTTCTTGGTCGTCGTGTTCATGGCCGTTACGGCCGCTGGTTACAAGTCATCCCAGCTTGCGGGCACTGTTCGTCCATGGTGTCCGTTGCGTGTTCGTCCGGCAGAGGCTGGCGCCCGCGGGATAGTGCTTGAAGCTTTCGGACGCGGCGTTAGGATTGAGATAGAGCCCGGGTTGGAGTAGGTCTGACAGGATGTGGGTGGGCATGGTTTGCCATGTTTCCGTTGCACCGGGCCACATGTGCTATAATCTGATATGGAGTTTCTGCCCAGCCGCGGAAAGCGGCGTATAGTGGCTCTGAGGTGGACATGAACATAAGAGACATCAGGAATTTTTGCATTATTGCCCACATTGACCACGGGAAGTCTACACTTGCCGACCGTATTCTGGAGCTGACTGATGCGATCGATGAGCGCTCCATGACGGACCAAGTTCTCGACAAGATGGACCTGGAACGTGAGCGCGGGATAACCATCAAGCTGAAGCCGGTAAGGATCGACTACACTCGTCCCAACGGGGATACCTGTGTACTAAACCTGATAGACACTCCCGGTCATGTGGATTTCACGTATGAGGTGTCGCGTTCCCTTGCCGCGTGCGAGGGGGCGATCCTTGTGGTGGACGCGACTCAGGGAATCGAGGCTCAGACTTTGGCCAATCTCTACTTGGCAATAGATAATGGCCTTGAGATAGTGCCTGTGGTAAACAAGATAGACTTGCCCAATGCTGAGCCGGAGAGGGTTCGCGACGAGGTTGTAGACCTCCTTGGTGTTGACCCCGAGGAAGTCATCCTCACCAGCGCCAAGACGGGCGAGGGTGTGCGTGACATGCTTGAGGCTGTTGTTGAACGGATTCCCCCACCGCGAGGAGATACTGATAGGCCATTGCGTGCCTTGGTGTTCGATTCACATTTCGACCCATACCGTGGCGTCATTGCCCATGTGCGCATTGTAGAGGGCGCTGTAAGGGTAGGCGACATGGTCAAGATGATGAGCACGGGAAGCGAATACGAAGTTACAGAGCTAGGAGTCTTCATGCCAGAAATGGAGGCTGCTGAATGCTTGAGTCCGGGCGAGGTTGGCTTCTTAGTGGCTCAGATAAAGGAAGTCGGGGATGCGCCTGTGGGCGACACGATCACTTCCGCAGATAATCCGGCGCCTGATCCTCTGCCAGGATACAGGCCTGCAAATCCAATGGTCTATTGCGGGCTGTATCCCCTGGAGAACAGCGCCTACGGGGATTTGAGGGACGCCCTCGACAAGCTGAGATTGAACGATGCTTCCATTGCGTACGAGCCTGAGACCTCTGCCGCGCTGGGATTCGGATTCAGATGTGGGTTTCTGGGCCTTCTCCACATGGAGATAGTCCAGGAAAGGCTGGAACGCGAGTATGATCTGGAACTGATAACGACTGCTCCTTCTGTAGTATACAGCGTCAACAAGACATCCGGAGATCGGGTAATGGTGGACAACCCGGCGAATCTTCCGGCTGTGCCCGAAATAGAGACGATTGAGGAGCCTTTCGTCAGGCTTACGATATTCGTTCCTTCTGACTACATCGGTCCTGTGATGGACCTTGCTGTCGAAAGGCGGGGAGAAGTCTGCGACATGCACTTCATCGGGCCCACAAGGGTGAAGCTGACGTATGACATGCCACTGGCCGAGATTCTCTATGACTTCTTCGACAAGCTCAAGTCGAGGACGCGTGGTTATGCATCGATGGAATATGAGTTCCTCGAGTACAGGCCTTCTGACCTTGTGAAATTGGATATTTTGGTCGGTGGAAAGCCGGTTGATGCCCTTTCCAGCATTGTTCATGCGGATTTTGCCAACAGGCGAGGAAGGTCGCTGGTTGAGAAACTTCGGAAACTCATTCCACGCCAGCTCTTTGATGTGCCTATCCAGGCTGCGGTGGGATCTCGGGTTATTGCTCGGGAGACGGTGAAAGCAGTCAGGAAGGACGTTCTGGCCAAGTGCTATGGGGGAGACGTTTCAAGAAAGCGCAAATTGCTTGAGAAGCAGAAAGAGGGCAAACGCCGAATGAAGCAATTTGGGCAGGTAGAGATACCACAGGAGGCTTTCATGGCAGTGTTGTCAGATGATGAGGAATGACGCCCCCGGGGTCGGGAGGAGTATACGTCCATGTGCCTTTCTGTGTGCGAAAGTGCAACTACTGTGATTTCATCTCATATCCTGCAAGCGCGTACGTTGGGGCCATGGGCAAGTATCTGTCGTCAGTCATCCGCGAGTTCTGCCTCAGAGAGAGTGAGCTGGAGACGATTCGTCCCATACGCACGCTCTATATTGGAGGCGGAACCCCGACTTGTGTTCCATGGAGACAGCTGGCAGAGTTCATCGACACGCTCCTTGCCCGGATTGCGCGAGTCAACTTCAGGGGCAGCATGGGCGGACGATCAAACGATGCAGGCCTTGAGGTGACTGTTGAGGCCAATCCGGGAACTGTCGATCCTCGCGGCCTTGCCGCCTTGAAGCAAAGCGGAGCCAATAGACTCTCCCTCGGCTTTCAATCTCTGGACGGAGCCGAGCTTCGCGCATTGGGCCGCCTTCACTCTCCTGACGACTGTATTCGGGCGTATGAGTGGGCGCGCGAGGCAGGGTTCGACAATATCAGTGTCGACCTCATTTTGGGGGCACCCGGGCAAACTCGCCAGTCGCTTTCAAGAACCTTTGAGACTCTTATGTCCATGCGCCCGGAGCACATCTCCGCCTACTGCCTTTCGGTGGAGGAAGGTACTCCGCTGGCCCACGCTTTGGCTATCGGATCTCAAAGCGTGCCCGATGACGACGACGTGGCTGACTATTACGAGTGGCTCGTTGCGCAGGCAGAGGCTGCAGGCTACGCCAGATACGAGGTTTCGAATTTCGCGTTGCCGGGCTCTGAAAGCGCACACAACATTGGATACTGGACATGCGGCTACTACGTGGGTTTGGGAGTGGCCGCTCATTCACATCTGGGTGCAGCTCGACGAGGAGCCGTAAGGTCGTGGAACGTTGAATCAGTCGATGGATACATTGACGCAATCAGGAAGGGAGCACGGCCGTTGGCTGGGGTTGAGGAGCGCACCGCTTTCCAAGAGGCTCAAGACAGTTTGATGCTTGGATTGCGAATGTCGGAAGGTGTTGACCTAGTCCAAGTCGGACGCCGTGTTGGGTTGGATCTGCTGACGGAATACGCCGGGAAGTTCATGGACCTGGCAGATGCTGGGCTTGTCGAGGTTCTTGAGGGGAGGGTCAGACTGACCCCTAGAGGATTTCTCCTTGGAAACCTGGTATTCTCAGAGTGTGTTGAGTGTGGCACTCGTGCTCAGCCTTGACAGCGTCGAACTGTGATGTTATGTTGTTTTTAGCACTCGGCACAGCAGAGTGCTAACGGGCTGAATTCAAGTTGAGCTTGTTGATGGGCGGTACGGTCATTTGAGTTGAGGGTGGGGTGAGAGCGATGGCCGAGACCATGGCAGATCGGAAGAAGGCTATTCTTCGGGCTGTAACTGATGACTACATTTCAACGGCTGAACCGGTGGGCTCAAGGACCATCGCGAGAAAATATGGGCTTGGAGTCAGCTCTGCCACGATAAGAAATGAAATGGCTGACCTCGAAGACGAAGGCTACCTTGAGCAACCCCACGTTTCAGCAGGGCGGATCCCGTCTGACAAGGGTTACCGGTTCTATGTAGATGCCCTGATGCCTGAGCGGGCCCTAACAGGCCTCGAGGAGAAGAAAATCAGGGCTGAATGCGTAAAGCGCAGTGACGAGATACAATCACTGATCAGGGCTACTGCACGGGTTTTGGGAGAGCTTTCGAACTGCGCGTCGATAGTAATAGGCCCGGGGGTAAAGACGGCTGAAATACGCCATATACAACTCGTCCCCCTCAGCGCCGACAGCGTTCTGGTACTAGTAGTGACCAATGCGGGGCTTGTGGAACACAGGGTGTTGGCAATCGATCATGAGATGGATCCCCGCGACCTGGAGAACATGTCGCGGATGCTTAACCACAGGTTGCGCGGGAGCTCGTTGGCGCAGATGAGAGGCAGGGTGTTGGGGGAGATTCTGGCCGACCTGAACGCATATGCGTCTTTTCTCGAAGAGATGTTTGACCTGTTGCTTTCGGCTACCAGGTCGTCAGATCAGAACAGGGTATACGTGGATGGCCTGATGAGGCTCCTAGGGCAACCGGAGTTCAATGAACTTGAGCGTGCAAGGCCGATTCTGGAGTTCCTGGAATCGGATGATTTGGTGCTCACCGAACTTGCGGGAACTGCGTCGCGGGGTCCGGGAGGGGCATATGCAACCATCGGCTCTGAGAACCAGAGGCAAGAGCTGAGGGAGTGTAGCGTGGTATGTGCACCTTACGGCGTCGGCGGCCAGGTTGTGGGTACCATTGCCGTAGTGGGGCCGACCAGAATTGACTATTCGCTTGCAATGTCATTGGTAGGATATATGGCGGAAAGCCTTTCGGATTTGCTGACGAGAACTCAGTCAGCAAAATAGTGCAACGAGGCGGTGTTTGTTACGGGGAAGCGGGATTACTACGAGGTCTTAGGGGTTGAGAGAAACGCGTCAGAAGGCGACATAAAGAAGGCGTTCTGGGATCTTGCCCGCAAATGGCATCCAGATGTCAACCCCGACGACCCCTCAGCTGAGGCCAGGTTCAAAGAGATCAACGAAGCTTATCAGGTATTGTCTGATCCTGAAGCGCGATCCACGTATGACATGTACGGACATGATAGTGGGGTTGCTGGCGGCGGTTGGGCTTCTGACTTTGGGGGCTTTGACTCGTTCGGCAGTATTTTCGATGCGTTCTTTGGAGGTTCGCCGTTTACTCGTGGGGCTGCGAGTTCTGCAGGCCCTGTGAGAGGGCATGACCTCAGGGCCTCCGTCGAGATTACGCTTGAGGAGGCTGCCGCCGGTGTGAAGAAGGAGATCACTGTTGACAGGATGGAGATGTGCGAACGGTGCAGTGGCGAAGGAACCGAGCCCGGCACGGCTCGCACCACGTGCTCTGAATGTGCAGGGCGTGGTCAGGTCCATTCAGTTAGCAGAACGGTCTTTGGATCTTTCACCACAGTAACCACATGCCCAAAATGTCGTGGAGAAGGAACGATAATTGATTCTCCGTGCAGTGATTGCGGAGGCGGCGGCCGGATAAGGAAGAGGGGCCGCATCGAAGTGGACCTTCCTGCCGGAATCGATACGGGCTCGAGGGTGCGAATCAGAGGTGAAGGCGATGCCGGCCTCCGTGGAGGGCTGCCTGGTGACGTGTACGTGTACATTGAGGTCAAGCCTCACCCCGTTTTCAAACGGGATGGAATCGACTTGAGGGTGGAAGTCCCGGTTTCCTTTACTCAGTTGGCCCTGGGCGCGCAGATCACTGTTCCAACGATAGACGGATCTGAGATTGGGGTTAGCATCCCCTCTGGCACTCAAACAGGTGAAGAGTTTAGACAGAGGGGGAAGGGGATGCCGACACTGCGCGGGCTTGCACGGGGCGATATGATTGTGGCGGTGCGGGTGGTAACTCCCAAGAAGCTCAGCAAGGAAGAGAAGGCCCTCTTGGAGCAGCTAGCTGAGATCCAGGGAGATGACTTCGCTGATGCTTCAAAAAAGCAGAGCAAGTGGCGGGGATTGTTTGACAGGTGGCAAAAGGCCTGAGACGAGGTGTTGATGTGTTCTGGGCTGAAGTCTCATGTGAGGTTTCGGACGAAGATTCTGAAATGGTGGCCGATCTACTTAGGCTGGCAGGGGCAGGTGGAGTAGCTTTCATCGGCCCTTCTTTGATTAGAGACAGAATATCCTCTGCCGACAGTGGAGAGGCATTGGTCTTCCCTGAGTCAATGTGCCTGGATGGGCCTTTGCGTGTAACAGCATACTTCCCAGTTGACGACCTTCTTGAAAACAGGGTCAGGCTTATCAAGGAGGCACTGGAGGAAAAGTGGGCACGAGAGGGCGGCCTCGGGCCGCGTCCGGCCCTTGTGCTCAGTCAGATAGAGAACTCGAACTGGGCGACGGCATGGAAGTCTTACTACACCGTGGACCATGTGGGGGAGCGAGTAGTCATCGTTCCCTCGTGGGTAGACTACTCTCCTGACAGAGGCGAAGTAGTAATACTGCTGGACCCAGGTGAGGCTTTCGGAACCGGGCAGCACGAAAGCACCAGAGGTGCGATTCGTGCGATAGAGGCTCATCTTGAGCCCAGTGCACGGCTGTTGGACGTTGGATGCGGATCCGGGATTCTGTCAATTGTTGCAGCGAAACTCGGGGCGTCGATGGTGGACGGTGTTGACAACGATTCTGTTGCAGTAGCAGTTGCTCGTTCAAATGTAGATGAGAACCAGGTTTCTGATAGGGTTGCAATCAATCTTGGCGACCTTGCATCTGGCATTACCGGAAGGTATGATGTGGTAGTCGCCAACATTCTTGCGGATGTCGTCGCGCGCCTTGCGCGGGATCTCCCACGTCTCCTTGTGCCCGGAGGCAAATGCATATCATCGGGATTCGTGGCAAAGCAGGAGGAGTGTGTGAGGCTGGCTCTTGAGTCGGCTGGACATACGATAATCGATCGCCTGCAGTTGGAAGAATGGGTGACTTTGGTTTCGGAGGGCTGAGATGCGCAGGTTTTTCGTTGGATGCGACGCCTCGCCAGGCGAACGCGTTACCATATCCGGAAGGGATGCTCGCCATATTGTGAAGGTGCTCCGCCTTAAGCCGGGTGATGCGATTCTTGTAGTCAACAGTGTTGGGCAGAAGCATGTGGCTCGTATTGTTGCAACTCGCGAGATATCCGTTGAAGCAGAGATAGAAGCTGCGTATGAATCCATTGCTTCAGAACCCCGCGTCCCTGTCATCTTGGTTCAGGGGTTGCCGAAGGCTGACAAGATGAACGGAATCGTTCAAAAGTGCACGGAAATAGGAATCTCGAGGATTATCCCCATTCTGACTGAACGGAGCGTCATGAAGCCCGATAGTGCCTCAGCTCAACGGAAGGTGGCACGGTGGAGACGTATTGCTGAGGAGGCGGCCAAGCAGAGCGGACGGGACTTGGTGCCTCTCGTCGAGAACGTGGGGACTCTGCATTCCGCGATAGCCACTTTGTCCACTGAAGGCATCCGCATGCTCTTTCCGTGGGAGCTTGAAGAGGAGCGGAACTTGCGTCAGGCTCTTTCTGAGCCGGGCTTTTCGTCTGCGCCAGGCATAGGCT
>JAQVXE010000064.1 GCA_028709305.1 Bacillota bacterium
TCTTCAGGCAAGTCAGATTCGAAAGACCGATTTGAACTGGAATACACATTCCTTCCGATAGCTTTGCTGACCAGAGAAAGCGCAGATGATGAACGGCTTGTCCTAATGGACGACATAGCGCAACCGACTGCTCAGGCCTCAAGCTCGGCAGGCGAAGGCGCGCATGCTGCGAATATCATGCCTGCTAAGGCAGGAAGGAAGCAGATATGGGCAAACGTGCCCGTCAACCTCCTTGTTCAGCTGGAGCCCCAGATTCGAGATGTCCGTCTAATGGAAAAGTATCTTACTACTGAGCAAGTAGAGGAGTACGTCAGAATGCTCCAGCCGATGGAGATAGATGACTCAACGAACGACACGGCCATCGGCTAAGTTCGCACCAGGTAGTTTAGGAGCCGCCTTCCAATAGAGAAGGCGGCTCTCGTCATGTAGGAGTCGGGCACATTAGGGCAAGTCTCAGAAACTGGCACCGTAGGTGTCATGCTGCCTACACTCAGTCGACTCCCACGCATACTTCGTCTATCAGCCGCCCCACATACGCCACTGCGCTCCGAATAGTCCCCGGATCCTCAAGATCAACACCGGCCATCTTCATCAACTCCAACGGCTTCCTCGAGCCTCCCTCGCCAAGCACCCTAGTCCACCTTGCGGCGACGTCAGGGCCCTCTTCACTCAACGCCTGCGCTACAACGGTTGCGCATGTCAGGCCCGCAGAATAGGTGTAGGAGTAAAGACCGGAGTAGTAATGGGGCTGGCGCATCCATGTCAGCTTCGCGCCATCATCGATCTCCACAACCCCCGCCCAGTAGCCGTCTAGAATATCGCCCTTCTCCTGCGACAGCAAGGACGAAGTTATTGGACGGCCGGCCTCAGCATGGGCGTATACTCGCCTCAAAAGCTCCGCCTCCAGAAGGTGGCGGACGTAGTTGTGGTAGTAAGTCCCCAGAAGCTGCGTAATGACCCACCGGCGCGTGCGCTCATCATCGGTAGCTTCAAGTACGTGCTGGGCCAGGAGCAACTCATTGAACGTAGAAGGCGCTTCTATAAACACAAGGGAAGGCCTTGCGTTAACAAACCTTTGATTCCTGGAGGCAAGAACTGATTGTACAGCATGGCCTAGTTCGTGAGCTACAGTAAAGACTGAGCGCATGCTATCGCCCCATGTCGCGAGGATGTACGGATGCACGTCGTAGACGGACGCACAGAAAGCCCCTGTCGACTTGCCGACATTGTCCGCCCGATCAATCCATCTGTCCTCCAGAGCGACCCGGATGATATCGGCGTACTCAGGGCCCATCACGGCAGTTGAATCCATGATTATCTGTGCGCCCTTCTCATAGCTGATCTCAGGCGAGTACCCGGGATCGAGAGGGGCTTCAATGTCGCAGTACATGATCTTGTCGAGCCCCAGGGCGCTCCTTCGGTGTTCGACGTACCGTCTCATGTGAGGGGCGAGCTCTTCCTGAATAACATCGAGCAGATTAGTGTACACCTCCGGCGTCACTTCCTGCTGATGCAAGAACATGTGAGTGGCCGACTCAAAACCCCTTATTCTAGCCATTGCCACATTCTTCTTTATTTCAGTGGCAAACGTTCCGGCCAGCGCGTTTTGGTACCTCGCCAACCCTCGCGAGAAGGAAGCATACGCGCTCCGCCTCAGCGCAGGGTCGGGAGAGATCTCCAGTATCTCCTCATACGTTGCAAAAGAGACAGGAACCTGCTTCCCCGCACTGTCAGTTGCAGGCTCAAACGAGATATCCGAAGTCTTCGTCCACTCGTATACCATCTGTGGCGACTCAAGAACCTCGCTCAGCGCTGCGATGGCCGTCTCAGTCTCAGTTGACAACACATACGGCTTATCGGCAAGCATCAGCTCCAGCTGCCTCAAGAATGGTTCAAGGCGGGGTTCCTCCGAAACATATCTTCCAATTGTCCCCTCTGGCAGGCCGAGCACCTCAGGCCGCATGAACGCAATGCCGGCGCCTATCATGGCCTGCATAGCCATTACTCTCCCCATCAGTCCTTGGGCGGCAGGGTTCGTCCCATCCTCCGAAAACCTCAAGTAGGCGTATGTAAATGCCTTCGTAAATCGCATCATCAAGGATTCCAGTGCTTCAGAACACTCCAGAAGAACCTGCGGGCCCTCTCCCAGCCGCCCCCGGAACTCCGCCACCCTCGGAATCATCTGCTCAATTGCCGCCCGCTCAGCTTCCCATGCCTCCATCGACGGGAATAGGTCATCCAACCTCCATGTTTCATCCAAGGGTACTTCTGAGCGAACCGATCTTGCGGTCATTCGCTTACCTCCATTCCAGGCCATATCCATGCCGCACGCTTCTAGAAGAGGTCCTCCACTTCCTCAATAATGCGTCCAACATGGTCCACAACCCCTCTTATTGTGCCTGCATCCTCAAGGTCAACCCCGGCCATCCTCATGAGATCCATCGGTTTTTTGGTGCCTCCGGCTTTGAGGACTTCTATCCAGCCCAGCGCCGCTTCATCACCTTCTGCCCCGCCAAGCGCCTGCGCAATAGCGGTTGAACAGGTAAGCCCGGCTGAATACGTGTAAGGGTACAATCCCATGTAGTAATGGGGCTGTCGCATCCAGGTCAAGCGGGCACCTTCGTCGACCTCGACCAGGCCGTTCCAGTAACGCTCGAGGATCTTGCCCTGCTGTTTGGAAAGGACTGACGCAGTAATTGGTTGCCCTTCTTCGGCAAGCGCGTATATCTGCCTGAGCAGCTCCGCTTCAAGCATATGGCGGACGAAATCATGATAATAAGTCCCCAAGAGTTGCATCAGCACATAGCGGCGCATTCTCTCATCATCCGTCTTGCCCAGTATGTGCCTGGCCAGCAACATCTCATTGAATGTAGAAGGAGCCTCCACGAATACTCTTGAAACCTTGGTGTTTACGAGCCTTTGGTTGCGGGCAGTCAGGGCGCTGTGAACCGCATGCCCGAGCTCGTGTGCGAGGGTGAAGACGGAACGCAAGTGTCCTCCCCAGGTCGTTAGAATATAGGGGTGAGCATCGTAGGCAGGCGCACAGAAAGCCCCGGTCGACTTGCCCACATTATCCACCCGGTCAACCCATCTGTCCTCAAGGGCCCTCTTCGTAATCTCCGCGTATTCAGCCCCCATCACCTGAACTGCTTCAATGATTAGCTGTGCCCCTTCTTCATAGGTGACTTCAGGGTTGAACTCCGGGTCAAGCGGCGCCTCGATGTCGCAATAGAGAATCTTGTCGAGGCCCAGAACGGTCTTGCGGAGCTTCACATATCTCTGCATGTGCTGCGCACATTCGCCCTGGATGATGTTGAGCAGGTTCTCATATACCTCACCGGGTACCTCCTGCCGGTGCAAGAACATCTGCGTAGCTGAGTCGAATCCTCGGATTTTCGCCATCACAACGTTTTTCTTGACCTCCGTGCCGAATGTACCTCCAAGCACGTTCTGGTATCGGCTCAGCCCTTCAGCAAAGGAAGCGTAAGCATTCCGCCTGAGCACTGTATCAGGAGACTTCTCGAGCATTACCTCATATGTGGCGAATGAGACTGGAACCTCGCGGCCTTCGCCATCCGAAACAGCCTCAAACGTCATGTCGGAGCTCTTTGCCCGCTCGTACAACATCTGTGGTGCACCCATGACCTCCCCCAGCATTGCCAGGGCCGCCTCAGTCTCAAAGGTAAGCACATAAGGTTTGTCGGCAAGAACCAGTTCAAGATGGCGCTTGAACGGCTGAAGCCTGGGCTCTTCCTCCAGGTATCGCTCTACGGTTCCCTCTTGCAAGCTGAGCACCTCAGGCTGAATAAATGAAAGTGCTGCCCCGATCTTCGCATTCATCGCCCGTGAACGGCCTGCCATGGCTTGATTGGCGGGATTCGTGCCATCTTCGGCAAGGCGGAGGTAGGCGTAGAGCCCTACCGGAGCAGCCTTCCTCATCAAGTTCTCCGCAGTTTCAAGGCATTCCACCATCTGCCGTGGCCCGTCCCCAAGCCTTCCCATATATTGGGCTACAGCAGGTATGCCTGCATCCAAAGCTTTGAGTGCAGCTGCCCATTGATCATCCGACTCGAACAGGTCTTCCAGTCTCCAGGTTTCCTCCTTCAGAACTTCAGAACGTAAAGGTCGTCTACCCAACTCTGGACCACCTCCAATTCTCACTTGTAGTTCCATATATTGCACCTGTTAATATTCAGCAAACTGCAAGAGTTCTCCTGCCCTTAACTCAAACAGCTTCTCAAAGGAGGAACTAAGTATGCAGCGAATTACTTAATGTTGAGGCACAAGAGCTTTCTTCGGGAGGAGTTTAGTGTAATGACAATCAAGATGATCCCCAAGCATGTGAAATATGGGCATTGGCTCAATTCCGCAAAAGCCCGGCGGCCTGTCCCTATGGCTGTTCATATGGCAATAGCGATCCTAGCGGCAGTTGCAATCTGCGCAAGTCTTGGCCAAATCACAGTATGTGTGGCAGCCGAGTCTGAGCCTTTGGAATTGACCCTGGATGAAGCTCGCAGCTACGCCATTGACCATAGCCACGATTATGCAATAGCAGTGCTCGAACTCGAAGCATCAGCGATTCAGTTCAAAATGGCAGAGGCAGACGCCCTAATCAGACCATCTGTGATCGCATCCAAACGCGCAACCGGTGCGAAGAAGGACGCCGAAAGAGCGCTCGTCGCAAAGAGGCAGTCCCTCATGCTCGATGTCGACAGAGCCTATTACGACCTCATCACTGCGCAGGAGCGTGCCAAGATAATACATAGCTCAGAAGAACAGGCCCAGGAGAGCCTGCGCGTCGTCAGCCTGAAATTCAATTCAGGCCTAGCTAGCAAGATGGATGTGATGTCAGCAGAAATCGCTCTGGAGCGCGCAATAGCTGAAACCATATCCGCCCAGAACCATCTTGAGCTTGCGCAGCTTGCTCTCAAACGCACAATCGGCATGGACCTTGACGCATCTGTTGTCGCCGTCGACTCGGCAGAACCAATTGCCGGAGAGATTGATTTCGAAGCAGCGCTCGCCCTTGCTTTGAGGAACCGCCCTGAAATCGTCAAAGCTCGGGAGGCCCTGGAGATCTGCGAACTTGAAGCCGGATTCGCAGACAACGAGTACACCCCAAAGCTCACCAAGCAACAGCTGAACAATGCGCTTGAGCAAGCCAGGCTCGCCGCGAAACAGGCCGAGCGCGGAGTGCGTGTGGAAGCCCGGCAGATGTACCTATCGCTTGAGGAATCCCGAAGGGCAATTGCGATAGCCTCTGCCGCAACCAAGCAGGCAGTAGAGAATTACAGAATAATGAAGCTCAGATATGAGCATGGCATGGAGATCGCCAACTCGCTTCTGGGGGCGCAACTCAGCCTAACCGAAGCCAAGCTCTCCGAGCTTCAGTCCATAATGAACTACAACATCGCCCGCCTTCGCTTTGATGCGTGGGCAAACTACCCAGCCGAAGACAATCTGGCCGGTGAAGCCAAATGAGCAAACCTACTCGGAACAAAAAGCCGCGTCGGCAGATGGCCGTTACTGCAACCCCACTCCTTCGAGCGGCTGCAATCATGTGCTTGGCAATAGTGGTTTTCGCAACTCCCAGGCACATCCTGGCGGCAGATCCATGCCTGGATACTCCATGCGCCCATGAGAACGCCGCCCTAACCATGGAGGAGGCCATGGACATGGCCGAATCCTCCTCCCCGTCCGTGGCCTCCGCCAGGCGCGGCCTTGAGATTGCGGGCCTTCAGCTTCGCGCCGCCGAAGCCGAGAAGCGGCCTTCTGTCACAGTTCATGCCTCGCCTTTGCAGATTCAAGCTGGGCTTGGGGATGCCATCTCCTCGGCTCTTGAGGAAGAGAAATCCTTATCCTTTCTGTCACAGGCAGGCGGCGAAGTGCGAATTCCGTTTGGGAGCGGAAACCTCTCCCTGTCTGCCAACCTATCCTTGCCCCTTTCAGGTTCAACGCCTCCGGAAAAGCCCGGCTGGAGCGCGCATGCGAATCTGTCTCTGCCCCTGCTTGGCGCAGGGAGCCGAGCCCCGGAGTCTGCAGGCTCTGCCCGTTCACAGGTAGGCCGGCATGAATTCCAACTTGAACAGGCCATACGCCAGGCACGTGGCCAAGCTCAAGCAGCATATTTCAACACTCTTGCAGCGCAAGACAGGGTGGCCGCCGCTGACCGAGGGCTGGTCCGAGCTCGCGACCACTCAGCTTTCGTGGAAGGGCAACGCCGCCTAGGGAACGCCAGCGAACTCGACGTGCTTGAAGCAAGGGCCAGTGTGGCAAGGGCGCAGGCGGCAGCTGAATCTGCTCGGCACAGCCTGGCCGTTGCCTCCATGAACTTGAACCTGGCCATAGGAAGAGAGCTCGAAGCACCTGTACTCCTCGCCCCGGCCAAAGAGTACATAGATTGGCCGGAAGGCATGGATCTGGATGCCTGTGTAGAAGGAGCGCTTAACGCGCGGCCCGAGATTCTATTGGCAGAACAGGATCTGACCGACGCCGAAGCCGCACTCGCGCAGGCGATAGCGGCCAAGCGTCCAGGAGTCTTTCTGCAAGGCCAGGCGTCTTCCGGAGGAAGCTGGCATTTGGGGTTGGAGGTCTCCGCACTCTTGACCCGGGACTATGCTGCCGAAATTGCCATTGAGTCGGCAAAGGACCGGGTGAGCCAGGCCAGATCAAACATTGCCGAAACAAGGAATTCAATAATCCTTGAGGTGGTCGAAGCATTCTACAACCTTCGCGAAGCCGAGGCATCCATAGAGCTGGCGCGTTCGGCAGTCGCCATCGCCGCAGCAACTCTCGAAGTGAAAGAAGAGCAGTGCAGGATAGGCTCTGTGTCATATGCGGAAGTATCGGAAGCCATAGAAGCAGTGCGCAAAGCAGAGTCTGACCTCGCCTCTCAAAGAGCTGGATGCTTCATGGCAAAGTCCAGGCTGGCGGCCTCTATTGGCTGGGAAAACATCTGAGCCGATCTCCGACGCGCCGACATGGGAACTGAGCAGCTGGTCACTGGCCCTTTGATGCGGCCCGCGGCCCGCTGTCCGCCTCACGCGCAGGGCTGGTCCGGTGACGGCCGGCCAACTCCTCCACTATCTCCTGCGGAGGAATATCGTGGTATGCCAGAACAACGATTGAGTGGAAACACAAGTCGGCCATCTCGCGGATGATCTCACCTCTATCGTTGTTCTTGGATGCCAGCATCACTTCGCCGGCTTCCTCAGCCACTTTTTTTAAGACTCGATCTTGCCCGGAGCTGATCAGCTTGGCCGTATACGAACCTACAGGCTGTCGCGCCTTCCTATCCTCGACTATTCTGTAGAGCTCGTCCAGGCTGAACCCAAGCCCAGCTGCGTCTGGGGCGCCATGCAATTGGGTGAAGAAACAGGACTTTCGACCCAAATGGCAAGCCTCACCTGTCTGATCCACCTGTATGAGCAGGCAATCGCGGTCACAGTCACAAAAGACCGCCTGCACCGCCTGGTAATGCCCTGAAGTCTCTCCCTTAGTCCACAGCCTCTTGCGGCTCCTGCTCCAAAAACAGGTTCGTCCCTCGCAAAGTGTTTTCTCAAGGGATTCACGGTTCATGTATCCAACCATCAACACCTGATCAGTCTCGGCATCCTGTATCACGGCGGGGATCAGTCCATCTGCATCGAACTTGAGCGTGTCGATCCATCCTTTCCGACCGGTGCCATTACGCGATTCTGACTGTTCAATCATTACCTCACGTCAACTCCTTCTTGCCTAAGATAGCTCTTCACATCTTCCACGCTCAGCACTGCGAAATGGAAGACTGACGCTGCAAGGGCAGCATCCGCTCCGCCCTCCGTGAACGCATCGCGGAAATGTTCAAGTGATCCCGCGCCGCCCGAGGCGATCACAGGAATGCTCACCGCTTCGGTCACAGCTCGCAGCTGGCGCAGGTCGTAGCCGTCGGTGGCTCCGTCCCGATCGACGGACGTCAACAGGATTTCCCCTACCCCCAACCGCTCCACTGCGCGAGCCCATTCGATCAAGTCCAGGTGTGTACGTTTTTTGCCTCCACATGCGCACACAACCCACCTGCCACTTCCACCGCCGTCGCTGTCCATTGCATCTGGGTATGTTGTGGTGGCAGCAGATGCATCAATTGCAGAGATAATCCGCTCAGCCCCGAAAGCGTCGCTAGCAAGCTGCAGAAGCTCGGGGTTTCGCACTGCGGCAGTATTGATACAAACCTTTGACGCTCCGGCATCGAGAACTCGCCCAATGTCATCCACACTCCTGATGCCTCCACCAACCCCAAGAGGAATCGAGATGGCAGATGACACCCGGCCCACAACATCCAGGGCAGTCCTGCGTCCTTCATCGGTAGCAGATATGTCCAGCAACATCAGTTCATCAGCACCCTGGCCTTCATAGACCGTAGCCAGTTCAACTGGGTCGCCTGCATCCTTCAGTTTCTTGAAGTTGACTCCCTTCACCACGCGGCCGCCCTCTGTGTCGAGGCACGGAATGATCCTTCTGCTTCCTGCCGCCCTCAGCGCACTTGAGAACTTGATTGCACCAGTGTACAGGGCGCGACCGATGATGACTCCTTTCACGCCGCGGGTTTCCAGGGTTTTCAGCCGACGGAGATCCTGTATAGAGCCGACTCCGCCTGCAGTTATGACGCCTACTCCTGTCGACAGCAATTGGCCGATTGAGTCGACATCGACCCCTCTCAAAGTGCCATCGCGGGATACGTCCGTGTAGACTACGGTCCGGATTCCCGAATCGAGTGCGCGCGCGGCGAGCTCTTGAGGAGAGAGACTGGAGGATCGAAGCCATCCATCTGTCATCACAATACCGTGGTTGCAGTCTATGCTCACAAGAATCCTATCCTCCCCGAATCGGCTGACAAGACCACGGAGCATGGTCGAATCGGAACAGGCCGCTGTTCCCAGAATCACTCGAGCCGCTCCAGCCGCAAAAGCCGCTTCAACGTCCTCTGGAGTTCTGAAGCCCCCGCCCACTTGTACAGGAAGACCGGTATCGGCCGCGATGCGACGCACAATCTCCAAGTTCACTGGCCTGCCTGCCTTCGCCCCGTCCAAATCCACAACATGCAACATCTGAGCGCCCTTGTTCGCCCACCGCTGGGCAGTCCGACACGGATCGTCGGAATACTCGGTAACCTTCGCGAAGTCTCCCTGAAACAGGCGAACACATTTTCCATTGTGAATGTCAATAGCGGGAATAACTAGCATTGGACCCTACAGCACTCCTTTCGTGGACGGGATCGAGTACGTGGCGTTGACGGCAACCGCCTGCCGCAATGCCAGCGCAAGCGACTTGAACACAGACTCAATGATGTGGTGCGTGTTCGCTCCGTGGAGCAGGTCTATGTGCAAAGTGAATTGCCCGTGGTTTGCCAGGGCGCGCATGAACTCCTCCACCAGCTCGGTGTCGAAGTCACCCACCTTTGAACACGGAATTGCCACGTTGAAATGGAGGTAGGGACGCCCGGAGAGATCCACGACCGCCATACTCAAAGCATCATCCATTGGCACAAGCGCGCTTCCGAAGCGCCCAACGCCTTGCTTGTCACCTAGCGCCTCACGCAATGCCTGTCCAATGCAGATGCCCACATCCTCGACAAGATGGTGATAGTCAACTTCTATGTCTCCAGTTGCATGCAGATCCAAACCGAACCGTCCGTGAAACGCCAGCAGCCGGAGCATATGGTCTAAGAATGCGCAGCTGGTTGAGATGTTCGTCTGATGGCTGCCAATACGATCGCCGGCAGTATCGAGAGCGAGAACAAGTTCAACGGATGTCTCCGCCGTCTTCCGGTGCACCTCGGCCAATCTCTGTTTTCCCATCTCATTCACCATCCTCGGCACTCGTGCGGCCGCCGACGCGAGGGCCGACACACGTCTGATCTGTCTCTAACAGCACATCTTCCAAAGCCTCGAGAAATGCGTCGTCCTCTTCCGCCGTCCCGCAGCTTACCCTGAGATACTGGCGGAGCATGGGCTCGTCGGGATATACGCGAACGGATACGCCATGGCGACGGAGAGCATCTCTGACAGTCACCGCCTCTGGCACATTCGTCTTGAACAGGATAAAATTCGTGCACGACGGCAAACAGGTTACGCCCTCAATCTGCCCAAGGCGCTGGAAGAGGCGCTCACGCTCTTCAACTATACTAGCAACTGCTTCGCTGCAGTATCCATCATTCTGCAGAGCAGTCTGCGCAACAACCAAAGCAAGTGAGTCGAGGTTGAACGGCTGCCTGACACGGTCCAACTGAGCTGCGATTTCGGCACTCGATACCGAGTACCCAACACGTACCCCAGCCAGTCCAAAGGCTTTGGACAGAGTCCGCAGCACGATCAGGCGATCGTATTGATCAACCAGCCGAAGAAGACTTCCGCCGGAGAACTCCACGTATGCCTCGTCCACTACAACCAGTGCGTTCGTAGCTTCGAGCACAGCAACGATATCCAGCTCTGTAAGGCGCCCGCCGGTGGGATTGTGCGGGTTGCATATGATCACAATGCACGGAGACCCTGTCGCATTGGCCTCTTCTATGAGCCCCGCTGCACCCAAACTCAGTCCTTCGCCGAGCGGCACTGCCCGAATATTGGCGTCGGCAGCAAGAGCAGCATACGTATACGTAGTGAACGAGGGTTTCTGAATGATCACATCCTTACCCAGCCCGAAGGTCTGCAGGATGATATGGATCACCTCGTCCAGCCCATTGCCCAATGTCACCTGCGTCGCTCTGATCCCAAGGCGCGATGCAATCTCTCTCTTAAGGCTGACCGCAAGCCCTTGCGGATATCTGTTGAACGGGATTGCCTTCAGCCGATCCAGCACTCTCTCTTTTATCTGGGCAGGGAGATCGAATGGGCTCTCATTGCAGTCAAGCCTAACTCGAATCCCATCCCAGTCAGGCGCATAGGCTTGAAGCGTTTGAAGTTCGAGTCTAGCAAATCCATCTACCGGACGCGTATCTTGCTCATTCGTCACTCCTGTTACAGTCATTGTAGTTGACCCTCCTTGCCACGAGAGCAGCCGCATGGGCATCGAGCCCTTCGACTCTTGCTACGGTCTCGGCAGCGTCCAGCATGTCGTCTAGCGACGCCCGCGTAAGCGATGTGATATTCTGTACCTTCACAAAATCCCGGACTGACAGCGGCGACTGGCTCCGGGCCGTGCCGCCTGTAGGCAATACGTGATTTGGTCCCGCGGCATAGTCGGTGGCCGCAACTGGCGTTAGCGGACCTAGAAGTATGCTGCCGGCGTTGCGCAGCCGACCGAGAATGGCATGGGGATTATCCACCAGCACCTCCAGGTGTTCGG
>JAQVXE010000065.1 GCA_028709305.1 Bacillota bacterium
GCATACGAAGTGACCCTGACTGTCACTGACAATGATGGTGCAACCGATACGATCACCAAGGTAGTCGACATAGATACGCTTCCGTCAGTGGCCGTGCTGGCGCCGTTTGGCGGCGAGGAATGGATGGGAAGCAACGAGATTAGGTGGACTGCATCAGATGCTGATACTCTTGCTGATGACCTCATCATCAAGCTTGAGTTCTCATCAGACGGAGGCGAAACGTGGAAGCCCATCATGGACGGCGTTGAGAACAGTGGTTCATACATCTGGAATACTGCTGCCGTCGAGAAGGGCGATAGCTACGTAGTCCGGGTGACCGCAACGGATCCCGAGGGCGGGGTCGGCGAAGACGAGAGCGGGGAGTTCAGAATCATCGTCCTCTCCAGGGCGGTTGTGGCAGCCCCGAACCCGGCAAGCCAGAATGTCACCTTCTACTACGACATCGAAACAGATGGCAAGCTGCATGTGTATGATATAGCTGGCAGGCTTGTCTACACGGCTGACCTTGCGTCTGCGGCGAATGCATATGATTGGAATCTCGCTGCAACAGATGGTCGACCCATAGCCAACGGCCTTTATCTCTACGTCATCGTTACAGAGGGCGGAGAGGTGTCTGAAGTCGGACGGCTTGTGGTTGCAAAGTAGCATACCGATAGGTGCGGGGGCGGGCGGCATGCGCCGATCCGGCCCCGCTACTTGAAGCCCTACATAGATGTAGATCATAAGATGAGGCCACTGATGTGGACATGAAAGGACGGAGCAGATTATGAGACGGATCAGCAGGTCAGTGCAGAACGGCATGACAGTCGTCTTTCTGGCCGTGATTGCTCTTGTGGCCATTGCGGGACAGGCGTTTGCTGCAGAGGGAACAAGCGACCCAGTTGGAACAGCGGCCATGCTCAACCTCGGCATGGGGGCACGGGCAATCGGCATGGGCGGAGCCCATATTGCGGTAGCCGATGATGCAACGGCGATATACTACAACCCTGCAGGGTTGGGCATTATCCATGATCGCAGTGTGACTTCGCTATACGCCCGGTTGCATGGGGCTGCGAACTACTTGGCTCTTGGATATGGGCAGAAGAACGTGGGCGTGGGTCTCTTTGGCCTGGGCGCCTCAGGAATTGAAGAAACAGACGAATACGGCAATGCCATTGGAACCTTCGATGTGAGGAACGTTGTAGTTGCGGCGGGTTATGGCCGTGAAGTAATTCCAGGCCTGAGCCTGGGAGGGTCGCTCAAGGCATACTCCGAGTCGGCGCCAGGTAATTCCGGCAAGGGCGTAACCGGGGACCTTGGTGTTTTCTACTCTATGAACGATGGCAAGCTACGTTTGGGCGCAGTAGGAAGGAACCTTGCGGGCAGCGTCAGGTACGAAAGCGAGGCAAGCGACAAGTTCGAGAGGTCCTTTGGCGTAGGCGCTGCGTATCTCCCAATGGACAATCTCCTCATAGCCGTTGATGCCGTATTCGAGGACGGATTCACTGGCTGCGCGGGAGTTGAATATCAATGGGGCAAGATCGCTCTTCGCGCAGGAGGGAACTACGGTGACGGCGGATCTTCGCTCACAGCCGGAGCCGGGTTTGCTGTTGAGAGCTTCACGATCGATTATGCCTACCAGTCTCATAGCGTTCTGCCTGATTCGCACAGGCTTTCGCTGGGAGTTCGATTCTAGCGATCTAGGCCCTGTTCACAAAGGGCAAGATGGTTGAAATGAGGACCCCTCTCTATGCGGGAGGGGTCTTTTCTAATTCTCCGCATGCAGATTTCACCACCATGTCATGTCCTGCAAAACAGAACAGATGCGATCAGGGTGCTCGAGGCAGAAGTGTGCCCCCCCGTGAATGTATCTTTGCCTTGCAACCGTCCTCATTTCGGCGGAGCGGGGTGACCCGCTGGCGGGTCAATTTTGGAGCAAGGTGACCCGCCCATGGGCCATCTATGAAGAATATCCACCCGCCAGTGGGCCATCCGGTTAGGTACTCGGCCTTCATCCCCCCAATCCCCGTCCCAAACTCCTACTGTCGCATTCACATGCGCATTCAGATGACTGAAACAGCCGCGAAACTTGGTAGCACACGGCCTAAAGCCGTTGGCAACTATCATCTTCAGGCGAAACGCATCGCCTCGAAGGCTAGTGACTCAATCCAGTGATGCCTTGAGCGAACCTGGAGGCCAGCTTGGTGATTACCGTTATGTGGTTTGCGGTCAATACCTTGTTTTCTACCGTTCGGCATGCAAACCGAAATCGATCGGGGAAATGTAAAGGGCCCTTGACATTTTGAAGATCAGTGTTACAGTCTAAATGTAAATAGAACTTTACATTCAGACTGGAGGTAATCTTATGAAGAAGCGAAGCTGGGAAGCTGACGAGTTGGAAATAAGCATCAATCTTAGAGCTACGAGAGCAGCGTATGTCTTTTCTGTTCTTGCATTGCTTTGCTATTGTATTACCTGTTACGTTGCTAAAGGTGATTTTCCGTTTATCCCGTTTGCCATCATGTGCGTGCAGGTGATCGTATTTTTTGCCGTAAAACTCATGCTTACGAAGCACCTTACGGATGTCCGTAACGGTGATGTGAACGAAGATGAAGAATAACATCAGACAGCTAAGAAAACAGGCAGGCCTGCGCCAGGCAGATATGGCACAACTCCTCGGGGTAACCAGGCAAACTGTCATTGCGATTGAAAACGATAAGTACAATCCCAGTCTTGAGCTTGCCATGAAGATTGCGCGTTTGCTGAAGAAACCAGTTGAAGACATATTCACGTTGGAATGCTGACGGCCTCGAAAGGCACAGGGAGCCTTGATCACGCCCGGTAAGCGATTTGTATGCGGAGGCAGGAGGGCGTTGTTGCCTCCTTTCTCTGTTCCTGTAGGCCTTGGTTGCACGACGGGCCCGCTTTGCCCTGGAGCGAGGCGGCTGCAGATACAAACTTCTTGGCGTATCCGAAGACGCCTCGGCCATCCTGCGAAGCCTTCCCCTTTCCAGGGACAGCTTGATGTGAAGTGTGATGGAAGGTTAATGGGGCTTGCGCCTAGAACTAGATGTCTGAAAGTGTTTGCTTTGGCGGCAGCTAGGAGGAGAGCATAATGGGCGGGAACGCTGTTGAAGAGGCGTTCAAGATGATGACGTATGGTGTGTACATAATAGGCACGGCGGCGGGAGACAAGATCAATGGGATGACGGCTGCATGGGTTACGCGTGTGTCGGTCGATCCGCCGCTGTTGCTTGTGGCGGTTTCAAAAGGACATTACACTTCAGATTTGATCAGGGCTTCCAAGGCCTTCTCGGTAAACTTAGTCACTCCCGATCAGGCTGAGATTGCCGCAAGGTGCGGATCTGTCTCTGGCCGGGTCTCCAACAAGCTAGCAGATGAAAGAATCGAGTATGGGGAGACGGGCGCGCCTGTACTGACTGAGGCGGCGGCATGGCTCGACTGCGAGGCGGTTGATGAGTTCGAATGCGGCGACCACATTTGCTTCGTGGGCAGAGTGGTTGGCGCCGGGAAAAGATCAGAACAGGTGCTTATCTACAGGCAAGGGGGCATGCAGCCCGCGCCTGTAGAAGTGGAATAGAGCGCCTGAATTATAGAAAAGCAAGCCGGAAGCAGTGGCTTGTCGCTTCCGGCTTAGACATGTTGTCGACCGACTAAGGTTCTATGTATTCGGCAGACCCTTAACGAAGGTCTTTAGATGTTGGTCGTAGTGCCAATGACGTCTCCTGGCATCCTCGTCTGTTTCTGTGAACACGAACACCAACCGGCGCTCATTATCGCAAATCCGGGTTCCGAGCCTCGTTGATGCGTCTTCTACGGCTCTGTTCATATTGTCGAGCAGATGCTGAGGTTCGTCCACTCTGTCCACAAAACCAGCGGGACGCAAGAGCACGTTGTAGGAAATGCCGGCTCTAAACGGATTTCTGGAGTCCATAAGCTTAAGAAAATCATACACGATTCTTTCATGGGCCCAGCCATACTCCATTGTGAGCTCGATTCCTATCTGAGGCCGCTCATAGTCTCCTATGGCGAAATCGATGATTCCCGTCGTTCCTTGATCCGCAGGCCAATAGCCTGACTTCTCTTCGTCCTCGATCCGCCGCTCGTATCGGCCGTACTCGAGATGTGTCTGTTCCTCATAAGTAGGCCACTCAGGGTGCAGCTGTACCGGATGAGTAGCACCTGTCAGGTTGAGCAACCTGAAGTCCCAATTGAGTATTGCCGAAAGATAGTGTTGAAGGTAACTCTTATCTAGCATGCGATACGGCCCAAGCGATGCGAAGTCGATGGTTCCTGCTATTGCCTTGATACTATTGACTACGTCAGACGCGGTTATCGTTGCCATTCATATCGCCCCCTGGCAGTAGTCTGGAACTCCTACTCACAGATGGGCGGCGGCGATTGTATACAAGACTAAACGCAACCGCCATAATCCTGCTTCGAGTTCTTATTGATTCTTCGCCATCGACTCTCAGATACCTTCGTAAACCCTGGGCGTACGCACTATGCATTTCATTCGGATTCCTCTTCGAGCTTCCACTCTCCTTCCCGATAGGAGTACCACAGAGTCCTTCTTTGCGGCTGCGCAGTTACTTCATCTTCATTTACGACTACGGGGAAAGACCGGATCACCTTATTGTTTTCCACCGAGTAGTCGTCGTTCCCTCGGTAGCCGACCTTCTGTGCCTCAGTTAAGTCGGGAAATGGTTGATCTCTTAGTTCAGGTTCGTTCCACTCATATACATGCAAAGCGCCGTAATTCTCTTCGCCCGGCGACACGCTCCATGCAAGAACTTCGAACTTGTCGTTGGAGTCCAGGTCTGTTACCCATGATGTGTGGATTGGGTCTGTTTCAAAGGTCTTTGAAACGGTTTTTTCGCCCTTGCGTGCCACTGTTATCTTGCCTTCTTCAGGCTCGGTCTCATCCTTTGCTGTGGCGGTTGCAGACACAGTTATCGTATAGGGGCCGAAAGCATGATCTTTGGAGTAGCTTGCTTCAGGCTTCTTCCGGAACATGCCCATGTCTGGACAGCCTGCGGTTAGAATACTCAGTCCGATAGCTAACAAGAGAAGTATTGAGCTCCGTTTTCTCATGTTGGGTCCTCCTATTCAAAGAGTACATTTGCGATCACAGCTATTATTCCCATAAGTGGAATTTAGATAACCGTGACAAAGAGAGTACTAAATGAGGAGGCCTTCCAGAGGACGTGAAGGTGTGACGGTGTGGGGGGAATGCGGAATTCGGCATGCAGCTGCGCCGGGAAATGTCATCGCCACCCGGAATGAAAGGGTGGCGATGTTGGAGGGCGAAACTTCCTTCTTCTACTCTACATCTTGCTTGTGGACGATTCCCGCGACCTTGCTGGCGTCGAGGACGAACGCTATTCCGGTGCCCGGCTTTTCGAGCTGTCCGGCATCGATTATTGCTCTCATGACCGTATCGGTAAGCTTGCGCGGGATGAGGGTGAGAACCACTTCTTTTTCAGGCTCGATTAGTATTCCGAAGAAGGTCTTTTGCTCATGCACTCCAGTCCCTCGGCCGTAAAGAACAGTGCCCCCCTCTGCGCCGGCATGTCGAGATGCCTCAACAACTTCGTCCGCCCAACCTTTGTTGATAATAGTTACGATGAGGTCGTATTCTTCTGACACGAGCTTTTCCTCCCGTCTTCCTTTTTGGAATTTCTCTCAAAGATGAAGCTCATGCCCTCCACAGCGAGTGTGGAAGCTAGAGCGATCAAGCATACGAGGCCAAAACCAGCTGTCATTGTAGGTTCGCCTAACTTCTCGGCGGCGATCCCAAGCCCGAGCGACATCAAGAAAGTGACTGTCAAAGGTCCTGTAGCAACGGCGCCGGAGTCGAAAGCGATGGCAGAGAAGGCTGGATCAACCCACCTGAGCAGAGTGAGTGCCACAATGTAGCCAGGTATGATGATCCACGTAAGTGCAATGCCGCGTGCGATGAAATAATAGCCCAGCCCTACCAGGACTGCAACTCCACTGGCCATTGTGCGCAATAGCACCGATTCGCGTATGGAGCCGGCTGAGGCTTTCTCCACTTCTCCGCTTAGCACCCTGGCTGATGGTTCTGCCAGCACTACCAGCATCCCCAGGATGAACCCGACGGGGAGCGCGTAGATAGGATTAGGCAGTGCTCCGAGTTTCGCACCGAGCATCTTTCCGATGGGAAGGAAGGCTATCTGCACTCCCTGCAGGAAGACAGAGAGGCCGATAAACGTCGATACCATCCCCACAACAACCCTGCGCATGAACGTGCGGGGCAGCTTCAAGAAGAAGGTTTGGAACACGAAGAATAGAACCGCCAGGGGGACGAGTGTTCTGGCTACTTCGGCCATGATTGCAGGGAATCCCTGAAAGACAATTATTTCGCCCATCAGACGAACACCCCCCAGATCATGAGAACCAGGATAGGCCCTAAAGTAGCCAGACCGACTAGGCCGAACCCGTCAGCCAGCGATTGCTTGCGCTGCAGGACTGATGCAGTGCCCAGCCCCAATGATATGATGCATGGCACTGCCATGGGGCCAGTGGATACGCTGCCGGAATCAAAGAAGAACGGAACCAGTTCGGGTTTGGTGAAAAAGGACAAGATGATTACGGCAGAATAGACGCCCAGAAGGATATATTTTATTGGAACGTTAAGAATAATTCGAAGTATTGCTATTGTTACAAGCAGCCCCATGCCCCCGGAGATCAAAACCGCCAACAGACTGGGGTTGATGCCTGCGTCAGGGAAGGATGCAACCTGTGATACCAGCACGTGCACTGAAGGGTCTGCAATGGTGACGCTGAAGGTGAAGATGAAGGATGTGGCCACCAGAAGCGCCATGGAACCATGTTTGGGAAGGTAGGCCCCGATCATCTCGCCCATTGGCAATAGAGCAATGCGCGTGCCGCGCAGGAACAGAAACAGCCCTACTGTAGTGAAAAGTGCGCCGACGAGGAGCTGTACAAGATTAGTCCATGAGAAACCCAAGAAGATGATGCTCAGCACGGCCACTGCAATTGTTAGAGGAGCTACGGCTGCAACAACTTCGGCTACGGCTTCTTGGAGCGGAGTAGACACTGGGCAGTCTCCTTTCCGATTAAGTCAAGTTCTAGTAAGTATGATGCTCCTATATTATCTCACACAAGAGGGCGCGGGGGAAATCTGGGCTCGGTTCCCTGGTCTGCTCAAGCCCTTGCTGTTGCAGAGGGACTACTTCCCCTCCAGCCGTCACCTCAGTCGAAATCCGTGGGCGCCTGAGGGTCGGCATGAAGCTGAATCAGTCTGCGCATTTCTTCAGGAGTCACGCGCGGAACTGAGAGGTTTGGAATTCGGTCGAAGGAGAAGAACTCTGCAGCATCAGTCTCAACGCTGACGGGAGGAGGCTCCGGTCGATCTTCGAGGATCTGGCATTCGAAGAAGAGCTTGTATATGTGGAAGGGTGCCGGCGGGTGTCGGCGTTTCCCTCTGTCGCAGATGGCAAGGAGCCTGACTGCCCTCACTCTGTATCCTGATTCCTCGAAGACTTCCCGTTCCACGGCTTCACTCGGCGATTCGCCGACTTCCGCCCATCCTCCAGGAAGAGTCCAGCAACCGTCTGCCTTCTCCTTAACCAACAGGATGGAGTCGCCTGCGAATACAGCTCCTCGCACATCGATTTTGGGGGTGGCATATCCAGTCTCTGATGTATAGATATCGCGGACTATCTTGGGGTCGGTATGGGATTCGTCGCTAATCATCTCTGTGGCAATGGATCTGACGAGCTCGTATCTTTCGGTATCATAAGGGCCGCAAGCATAGGAGAGCCCGTTCTGAGCTATGGCTTGAAGTTTTCGACCCCATTCGAGCCATTTAGGGTTCATGGTGACTCCCTCCCTAGTCTGGATGTTCTCCGCCGTGCTTCTGACTCCTGCTGGTCTATCTCCACAAGGTATTCTGTGCTGCTTGAGGACTCGATCTTCCATGCCACAGGGGATTGGGTGAGGGAAGGAAAGCTGATCACTTAATCGTTAAAGCAAATGTGCGGCTCACAGGAGGATATGCCGGCCGCGATGGAGAATATAATCCCTGTAAATCCTGTAGTCAACACAACTTTTACGATTAAGTAGATACAGGGGGTTGCAATGAGTAATCATAGCCTTCGTCGGTTACTATCACGCCGGTACAAGATGCTCGTCTTCGATTGGGACGGAACTGCGGTTGCTTCCCGTTCCGGTTCTGTCGACCATCTACTGTGGCGAGCAGAGGCATTGCTCGGCAGGGGCATGTGGCTTGCTGCTGTTACTGGAACGAATTTCGCCAATCTTGACAGGCAGTTCTTTTCTCTTCTCAATCCGAAAGTAAAGACGAATCTGGTAGCTTGCGTGAACAGGGGGTCGGAGGTATACGGTTTTGACTCTAGAGGACGCCCTGTTCGGCTCTGGGCTCGAGAGGCAACTCGTGCGGAGAACGAAATGATGGATGAGGCAGTCGGCATGGCGCAGCGAGTGTTGGCGGCACAGCACGGACTTGAAACACGAATCATATCCAACAGGATGAATAGGCGCAAGCTTGACATCATTCCCGTTCCTAAGTGGGAGGACCCTCCGAAAGATAGGATAGGGGAATTGCTTGAGGACACCGAGGAGCGCTTAAGGGCCGCAGGGCTTGAGGGAATCCAGTCAGTCATCGATATGGTGGGCCGTTGCTCTGAAGAGGTTGGGCTTGATGGCAGGGTAACGAGTGATGTGAAACATGTGGAGCTTGGGCTGACCAACAAGGCTGATTCTGTAGAATACTTGGTTGAGCAAGTTGCAAAGCCTCATGGCATAGGCGTGGCGGAGATCCTTTTCATAGGAGATGAGTTTGGGACCATCGGCGGTTGCGAGGGCAGCGATTCAAAAATGATGACTCTAAAGACAGCGGACGCAAGCTTTGTCAGCGTGGGACAGGAGCCAGAGGGCGTGTCGCCCGCCGTGTGCCACATGGGAGGCGGAATTGAGTCGTTCACCAGGATATTGGATCTCCAAATGGACGTGTGGAGGGATGAGACTAGGGCCATGTTAGCCGGAGGGGGGCTGGCAAGAGAAGACTTACTGCTCATTCCAACTGAGGAAAACTGGGTTGCCTACGAAACCTGTTGTGATCATGAGAGTGCCGCTTCTTACGAGACGCTTTTCACATTGACGAACGGCTACTGGAGCGTGAGGGGCGCCCATGAGGACGGGCTTTACCGGGGAAACCCGGGCTCGTTCGTTGCAGGCGTATTCGACAGGGCCCCGGGGCCATATGATGTGACGGAACTTGTTGTGACGCAGGATCCATTGCCCATCGAGATCATGGTAGACGGCAAAAAGGTGGAACAGGAAGGAGTCGACGACTACCGCCGGGAGCTTGACATGCGCCGCGGGATCTTACGACGAGTGTATAGATGGAACGATGACGGCGGTCGGATAGTACGGGTAGAGAGCGAACGGTTTGTGTCCCGTGTGGATGAGCATTTGCTCTGCATGAAGCTTTCCGTGACCATGGAGCGGGGGTCGGGCGAGGTGTTGCTCCAATCGCGGCTGGATGGGAATGTGTCTAACTCGGGCGTGGTGCACCTCGTGGTACATTCAGCTGAGGCCTGTGGCGAAGGGACGGCTGAGGTGTGTACTACGACTATCCAGTCGGGAATAGGGATAGCCATGGCCTGTGCTGAAAAGGCATACGTTACTGAGCCCGGAGGCGACGGAGGTGACGGAGGCGAGGACGGCAGAGAGCGTTGCGAGGCGCAGGGGATTCCCGTTGAAGCTGTGCCGTACCAGGATGAGTCTTCCGCCGGTCACGATTTTGAGGCTCGCTTGGGAGAGGGCGAATCCATGGAGATCCATAAGTTCGTGGCTGTGCACACTACGCGGGATGCGGCATGGCGGGGGCAAGAGGAGCCTCCCGGCATGGGTCAGTTGAGGCTGGCCGCGCAGGCGACTGCGAGCGAAGCTGCCTCCTCCGGTTTCTTGCGATGTAGGGCTGGGCATGTGGATGGCTGGCGCAGACAGTGGGAGCGCTGTGATATAGCGCTTCGGGGACCGGACCGGGACCAGATGGCTGTGAGGCTTGCCATGTATCACCTGGCGTCGATGGGGCCTCAGAGCGATGACAGGGTGAGCATTGCCGCCAAAGGGCTCCACGGCGAAGGCTACAAAGGACATGTTTTTTGGGATACAGAGATCTTCATTCTTCCGTTCTACGTGGCCCAGTTTCCCGATGTGGCCCGCAGGCTTCTCATGTACAGGTACCATACATTGCCCGGAGCGCGGCGGAAAGCTCGCGAGAACGGGTACCGTGGTGCCATGTATGCCTGGGAAAGTGCGGATTCCGGCGATGAGACTACGCCGAAGTGGTCAGCGCCTCACCCCGAGACAGGCGAAAGGGTGCGGATCTGGTGCGGTGAGCTGGAGGACCACATTACTGCCGATGTCCCTTACGCTGTATGGAACTATTGCAGATGGACCGGGGATTGGGAGTTCATGCGAGGCTACGGCATGGAGATCATTGCTGAGGCTGCTCGGTTCTGGGCGAGCCGTGCCGAGTGGAACCCAAAGAGAGGCAGATACGAGATACTCCGTGTGATTGGCCCGGACGAGTTCCACGAGCACGTCGACAACAACGCTTTCACCAACTACATGGCTAGATGGACGTTGCTTGCAGCTTCCCAGCTTGCCGAGGGTTTTCCGGGAGACTGGGAGGTGCTTGTTCGCAGACTCGGAGTTGATGAAGACGAACTGGACCATATGGAGCGGGTTGCCGAGGCTCTCTATCTTCCTGTGCCGGATTCGGTTTCAGGTGTGGTAGAGCAGTTTGAAGGGTATCATGGTCACGAGGATTTGGACTTGGCGGAACTGAAGGCGATTGCTGAGGATTCTGGGAAGTCTGTGGAAGAGACCTTGGGCCGCGAAAGGCTCATAGGGAGCAGGCTGATCAAGCAGGCTGATGTAGTGATGCTGGGTCGCCTCTTGCCGGATCTGTTCGATGAAGAAATCTGGAGCGCAAACTGGCGCTACTACGAACCGCGAACCACTCACCTATCGTCGCTGAGTGCATCCGCCCATTCGACCTTTGCATCGTATTTGGGCCTGCTAGAGGAGGCATATGCCTACTTTGAGCGGTGTATCTCTATCGAGCTAGAGGATGAGAAAGGGAACCTTAAGGACGGGATACACGCTGCGAACCTGGGAGGGATGTGGCAGGCCGTGGCGTGCGGGTTCGGAGGAATACGTCTGCCCGATT
>JAQVXE010000182.1 GCA_028709305.1 Bacillota bacterium
TCAAGACCGTGGAGCGAAGCGCAATCCTCTCGTTGATCCAAACAGGCGCTGTAGTCATAGCCAACGGCGGAGGGGGAATTCCCGTTGTGGAGAAGAACGGTTCCTACGAGGGGGTAGAGGCCGTCATAGATAAGGACCTCGGCAGTGAATGCCTGGCCCGGGACGTTAACGCCGACATTCTTCTCATACTGACAGACGTCTCTCATGTGGCTCTCTACTACAGAACACCTCATCAGGTAGATTTGCATACGGTCGAATTCGACGACCTCATTAGATACCAAGAAGAAGGCCACTTCAAGGCAGGGAGCATGGGGCCCAAAATCGAAGCGTGCCGCCGTTTCATTGAGCACGGAGGCGAGGCAGCCATAATAGCACAGCTCAACCAGGCAGTTGAGGCCATTCACGGAAGTACGGGCACGCGCATAGTGAGATAGTGCCGTGGTGAGTGCAAGCATGGGAAATACCTCCTCGAGTATCCCTCTGTTGAGGCATTGGGAGAGGATCATGTGCAAAAGGGCTCCTCAATTTCCATATTCCTGGAAGTGCCCTTGCCCTGGAATCATTGAGCTATGATATAATGTGGTGTATTTCTTCAAACATCTACTGCAGGGGGGTGCAACCCCATGAGCGAAGAACATCGGACTGGCCGTAGGACTCCAGCCCAGCTCAGACGGAGTGCGCTCATAGGCATGGCCTTCAGCGTACTCGGGCTTTACGTTGTTCTTCAAATTTCTGGGGGCCGCAACTCCTGGAAGGATCTCGCACGAATTGATCCTGTAATGCTGGGCATTGCATGTGGGCTTGTAGTAGTAACCTGGCTCTTCGATTCACTGCGAATGAGGGCTCTCATTCGCTCTCTCGGTGGAGATCTCGGCATCCTGACAGGCATGCGCATCTCTATCATGGGCGCATTTGTCTCCAATGTCACCCCATTCGATTCAGGCGGCGAGCCGATGCAGGCGTACCTTCTGGTTGAAGAGGGCCTCAACGCAGGGCAGTCTACAGCAGTGATTGCAGTAAAGACTCTATGCAATGCCCTTGCCCGTTTCACCCTTGGCATAGCCGCAGCAGTATGGCTCTTCGGTTTTGCAGATTTCTGGAGCATTCCCAGGAGCATGCATGTCGTGCTCGCTGTGGGCATTGCCTTATACTTCGTAATATTTGCGTTCTCTCTCTACCTTGTCTTTAACCCTGAGAAGATCAACATTATGGTTGTTCCTCTCGTTCGCAACAGGTTCACCCTGAGGTTCTTCAAGCCCCAGACATTGGATGCAGTGCTGGCACGCATAGACAAAGAGTTGAGAGAGTTCCGAAATGCCTTGCAGGAATTCATAGAGAACAAGAAGTCCACGCTTTGGACGGTAATGTGGCTCAGTTACGCGTGGTGGATAACAATAACCGTGGTTCCCGCAGTAATCCTGGTAGGCTTAGGCATGCAGCCTGAGTTCACGCGAGTGATGGGAATCACCTTGATTTTCTACGTTGCAGCAGCCTACGCCCCCACACCCGGCTCGAGCGGAGCTGCAGAACTAGGCTTCAGCTTGCTCTTCAGCAGCGTGGTTCCTCACGGTATAATCGGCCTGTTCGTGACGGTATGGCGCGGATTCACCTACTATCTCAATCTCATCATAGGCGGCGTGATGATGGCTGCCGGCATCGTTCGAAAAAAAGCAACCCCTGAAAACCAACGCGAACCAGAGCCAAGCAAATTGCAGCCAGCCCAATCAGACGTCCGCGCGGCCCCCAACAAGAACGCCTCCAACTAGGATGCAACCACTTTTCGACCTGCATCCTAGATAGGAACAGGCTTGGGGATAAGCCGACTGCTGGCCCACCAGCGGGCCACCCTATCCTTGGATCTCTCAGGTCGCTGAAGTAGGGGCACTACGTCGCGCCTCTTGGGGAATGCAAGCAGCCACCTGCCTACCAATGCCTGACGAATCGCCTAGTCCCCTGTCGAAAGATGGCATTGGCAATCAACAATGCTACCACTCCGCATCCTACAAGCCCGGGAAGGGAGTACCACGGCAGGCCTGACAATCCCGCTTCCACCAGACGCGCCGGGACGTTCGCAATCAGTGCGAGTGGCAGCCCCCATGTTAAGATGACACGCAATGTGCCAGGGTAGAAACGCATCGGATATTGGCCAAATTGGACGAGATCCATTGCCAAGTTGATCCCAGTCGCGAGCCCCTTATTGTACAGAACGAGCGAAGCGGCGATCACGAAGAAACTGTATACTATGGCAGCTCCCATCATGATTCCGAGCCCGGCAAGCAGTAGATTGACCAGCGTAAGGCGCCCTCCAATGTGGAGGCCGAAAAGGGCTATGACAAACCCGGCAACCGCGGAAAATATCTCGTCCGGCTCAAAATGGGCGCAAGGCATTACAAGATTGAGGCCAACTGGAAGAAGCATAAGCATATCCAGCTCCCCTCGCCTCACATATCGCGATGCCAGGAAGACTGTCCATGCTCCTGTTGAATATGCGAGCCCTGTGGCCCCCTGAAAAACGCCGAACACATATGTAGCTAGCCATTCAGCGCCTGCCTCCAACCGGGATGTAGTAACAAGGACGAAAGCGAGCCCCATAAGCTGATACAGCCCCACAGACAGAAAATAGACCCAGAATGCCTCAGGCGAAATTCGGTAGCTCGCAAGCCGCGCCCGAAGAAGCGCCCGCGCCAGGCGCACGTTCTCCATCCCG
>JAQVXE010000183.1 GCA_028709305.1 Bacillota bacterium
CGATGCCCTCCCTGTAGGCGATCTGCCTGAATACTTCAGAGAGGCCCTCCACCTCGCCGAAGCTGAGCCCATTGTCCCATAAACCCCTCTCA
The DNA here is from genome assembly GCA_028709305.1 of Bacillota bacterium. Classification (GTDB taxonomy): domain Bacteria; phylum Bacillota; class DTU025; order DTU025; family DTU025; genus UBA10085. The sequence goes on from JAQVXE010000183.1 coordinate 93, forward strand.
TTAAGCTCCATGGCAAACCCAACGGTGCTGCCGGCAGATATCGTATCCATCCCAAGCTCGTCCAGAAGGTAGTTCCACTCCAGAATCAGCTCGAGGTTGGAGTTCTCCAGATTCGGCCCAAGCAACCCCAGAGTCTCAAGTTCAGGGCCTTTTACCTCCTTGCCGTCTACCTCCACCACTCTTCCGCATTGTATCGGACAGGTAATGCATCCCCTGTTCTTCACAAGATGCTTCTCCCGAAGCACCTCTCCGGATACGGCCTCAAATTCATCAAACCGGCCTGAAGCAAAATTCCTGGTTGCAAGTATCTTGTTGAAGTGCATCGGGGCCACGAGCGCCGCAGTCCCCAGCTGCGGAAGCTGCACTCCGGTAAGTGGATGCTCTCTCAGGGCCTTTACCCACTTCTTAAATACTTCCCTGGCCTTCGCCTCATCGTGGAGCTCTGCCTTTTTGCTGCCACGGGCAGTGACGGCTTTCAGGTTCTTCGACCCCATCACAGCCCCCACTCCCGCCCTTCCGGCCACCCTCTCCTGGCTCATAATCGACGCGTACAGGACCAGATTCTCACCGGCAGGGCCTATCACCATCTTCCCTGCATTCTTCGGAAGAGCTTCCTGGGTTTCTCCGGTCGTCTTCCCCCAGAGCCCACGAGCGTCGTGGAAGACTACCTCTCCATCATCTATCTCAATCCAAACAGGCTCAGGCGACTTGCCGGTGATTATGATTCCGTCGAACCCGGCCTTCTTCAGGTGGAACCCGAAGTTCCCGCCACAGTTGGACGAGGCCAGAAGGTTCGTCAATGGCGAGAGTGTAGATATGTTGAACCTGCTCGAACTGGGCGCCCCCGTCCCGGTCAGTGGGCCTGTAGTCACAACCAGCGGATTGTCGGGAGAGAACGGCTCCACCTCAGGGCCGACTGTGTCGTACATTATCTTCGCTGCCATAACTCCTCCGCCCAGGTACAGCTCGCGGTCACGGTCAGTCCACGAATAAGTTGACACCTGGCGCGATGTCAAGTCCACCGTCAAAACGCATCCTGCATAGCCTGAGTATCGACTCTCCACGACCTCTCCCCCCTCACGTCAAAAGGCTTTCTCCAAAATGCCCAGCACATCATCTTCATCTGCTTCAACCGGGTTCACAATCATTGCACCGTCATTTATGGCTGCCCTGGCTATGGCAGGCAGGTCCTCCTTCTTGACGCCAACCTGGCTGAGCCTTGCGGGCAACCCGCAGATTTCAGCGTACCCTGCGCTCATCTCGCGCACAGCTTCAATCGATTTGCGGGCCCTCTGCGATGCAGGAGTCCGGGCGTATACCTCCGCTCCGGCCAATGGCAGAAGCAGTCGGGCATAGTACTCCGACACTGCGCTCATGTTGTACTCCATCCCGTAGGGCAGCAGAATCGTCATGCAGTCGCCATGCGGCGCCCGGGAGACCCCTCCACATGCATGGCCCATGGCATGGACTATGCCAACCATCGAGTTGGAGAAGGCCACGCCGGCGAGAAGCGATGCATTGGCCATAGCAAGCCGGGCCTCTCTGTCATTGCCATCCTTGACCGCCCGGGGCAGGTACTGCCGGATCATGTTGATGGCAGTGTAGGCGTATGCATCGCTAAGAGGGTTCTTCTGCAGACATGTATAGGCCTCAACAGCATGGACAAGCGCATCCATCCCGGTGGAAGCCGTAAGGCGCGGCGGCAGCGACTCGGTCATCCTCACATCAAGAACAGCCACATCCGGCAGAACATTTGGAGAGACGAACTCCATCTTCACATTCTTCTCAGGGTTGGCTATCACTGCGACCCCGGTAACCTCAGACCCAGTCCCCGCCGTAGTAGGCACTACCACAAAGGGCACTGTCCGCCTGCTCAGGATGTCCACGCCCATATGGTCTAGAAGGTCGTCAGTCCCCTCGGTGATGCAGATGCACACGCCTTTGGCGGTATCGATCACCGAGCCTCCCCCGACGGCTATTACAGAATCACATTCCATCTCGTGATAGACGCGTGTGATATCATTTACAACTTCCACAGAAGAATCGGGAGGAATGTCATCATACAGAGCGCCGAATACCACTTCAGACTCACCGCATGCGTCGATCACCTTCTGCGCCAGGCCGATTTTGGCCAACATCTTGTCGGTGAGCAGGATGGGCCTTCGCGCACTGAAAGCCCTAAGCTCTGTCGGAATGTTCTCAAGAGCACTCATGCCCGACACTATCTTCACAGAGTTGACAAACTCATAATGGTACGGAATCATTCTTCAGCCCTCCCCAAGCTACACTCCGAAAATGGTATGAAAGTAGACCACGGGCGCAGAGGAACTCCTCTTGGGCCACCTGTTGAGGGTCTTCTTAGCAATGAACTTCGGAAAGAGGTACGACTCCACGATGTAGAGGCACCTTACCATGGGCATGCCTACAGCAAACAAGTCTCCCTTAAGAGAAAACCTGCGCTCTGCGTATGCCTGGTCGATACCGATCTGTCCGGTAAGGACAAGCAAGCCCGCCTCAAGGCTCTTGAACTCAACGATGGCGTCTGCATCCGGAACGTTCACATTCCCAAGGAAACGCAAGCCATCGCCCTGCTTCCTTACAGCCATGTGCG
>JAQVXE010000066.1 GCA_028709305.1 Bacillota bacterium
GTCGCACCCCATGCGGGTGCGTGGATTGAAACCCAATCAGGCTGCTCTCATCACAGACCAAGCGAAGGCGTGCCTTATCTGGGTCATCATATACTCCAAGGTCTGTTTGGCAAGTAGAAAGTGCATAGTTGGGCGGCCAAAATGTGCATAGACTAACCGCTGCGTCTGGAATTGGGTCTTCGTACCCTTCCGGGCTAGTTCGTGGGGTTAGGGGTATTCTGCCGAGAGCACATCCCGTCAGACTCTCTTTGTGACGATAATGTGGTCTATGAGATTTCGCTTAAGCAGTCTATTGAAAGAGACTTGCTAGTGCCGTTCTACTATTACGCCATTTATGATCCTACAGACTATGATGATGTGAGGATAGCCAATGGCTCTTATGTCATTGAAGATCTGGAGAAGCAGCTATCGCAGGCGGAACGGGCAGACTTGGTTTTGGAGCACTATCGCAAACTTGCGAATGAGAGGTGCCTGGGGTTTTGCGTCTCAATCAAGCATGCGGAATACATGGCGAAGTACTTCTCTGATCATGGGATTCCTTCGGCTGCAGTTCACAGTGGACAGCCCGGCAACGGCCACGCTCTTGAGAGGGATGCTGCGATCGAGGCATTAGAAGAAGGCCGAATCAAAGCAGTGTTTGCAGTCGACATGTTCAATGAGGGCGTTGATGTCCCCTCCCTCGATACGGTGATGTTCCTGCGGCCCACCGAGTCTTACGTGATATTCCTTCAGCAGCTAGGCAGAGGGCTGCGAAAACACCCGGGCAAGGATCGCCTTACAGTGATCGACTTCATTGGCAACTACAAGAGGGCGCACTATGTTCCCCTTCTACTTGCCGGGGACAACCCGTGGACTCACGAGCCGTCGAGATACTTGCGAATAGAGGATTACGAATTCCCGGAGGGATGCGTCGTAAACTTTGACTTCCGAGTTATCGACCTATTCCAGGAGCTAGCAGAGCGCGATCCGCTGCCAGTCAGAATGCGCGATACCTATTGGAGAATCAAGCACTCTATTGGCAGAAGGCCAAAGCGGGTCGATGTCTATGAAGGCAGCGATATACCGATCAGGGAGTATCTTAGAGATGGATGGCTTAGATTCCTGGAGTCCGTGGGCGAGCTTGAACCGGAGGAGGCGAGCTGGCTGGATACACCGGCAGAGGATTTTCTTATGGAAGTAGAGCAGACGCGCATGACAAAGGCATATAAGCTACCCACAATAGGGGCATTTTTGCATGATGGGACTCTACGACCGCGGGTAGCCCTTGACGAAATCGGCCACAGCATGATGCGCTTCTACTGCGATCACAGATTGCACCAGAAGGACTTGAGTCACAAAAGCAATCAGGGGTGGCACCAATGGGGCGTCGACGATTTTGCCGAGCTGGCCAAGAGAAATCCGGTCAAGTTCTTGTCACGCGGCCCAGTCTTCCACTATGACGAGATTAACCGTGTGATGTACATTGATGCCCAAGTGCAGCCTTACCTTTCGCAGCTGCTCGCTGCACATGTGGAGGATATCCTCGAGTTTCGGAGAATCGATTACTTCCGGCGACGGTTCAAAGACTCATAGCAAAAGGGATGAGACTCTTGCCCGGATGTATATTCTGCAACATATCGAAAGACAAAGTCATTGCCGAAAACGATCTGGCTCTGGCCTTCTTCGATGGCTATCCTGTCAATGAGGGACATACTCTCATAATCCCCAAAAGGCACGTAGAGACGTACTTCGATGCCACACAGGAAGAGAAGAATGCCATGAGCCTCCTACTTGCGGAAGTCAAAGAGAGACTCGATGAAGAGTTTGGCCCCGACGGCTATAATATTGGGGTAAATGTCGGCGCTGCTGGCGGGCAGACTATCTTTCATCTCCATGTGCATCTGATTCCCCGATATGCGGGGGATGTGCCGGATCCGCGGGGCGGCGTCAGGAAGATCAAGAAGAGCCTGGTTCCATACGCTGAGGAGGGCGAGTAGCTTTGCGGAAGACCTACGACAAGCTTGTTAGGGATAGAATCCCCGAGATTATAGAAGCGTCAGGCAAGAAACCGGTAACGCGGGTGGCTGACGATGGAGAGTATGAAAGCTACCTCCGACAGAAACTAGTCGAAGAAGTAGAGGAGTACATGGACAGTGGGAACCCTGAAGAGCTAGCAGACATTATCGAGGTCATTGCAGCTCTCGGCCGGGCGTCCGGCGTGCCGTTCGATGCCCTCTTAGATATGGCCGACAGGAAGAGGCACTCCCGGGGAGGCTTCAACGACAAGATCGTACTCCTATACGTGGACGGCTAGCCTGTTCCCCCCTCAAGCCCCGAGAAGTTGTCCTTCACCGCTCCACAATGAAGGATATCCGCAAGCTATGTGCTATTTATCGTTAGAGCTCACTCGTGCCTGCTTGTGCCGGGCATCAATTGATCAACACCAGAAGCCTGTTTGTGCGGCTCGGGCAGCACTGCGGGGCGCTCGAATCCGGCTTCTACAGAATCGCACTAAGGAGTGAAATCTCATGAGCGGTGAAATCCCTGGCTTTCCAACGATAGAGCAGTATTTCATGAAGAGGTACCGTGTGTGGGCCTTGATTGGCTTCATAGCAGTTCTGGCTATGTCGCTTGCGGTAGCTGATTCCGCCATATCCAACTTGGCAGCTCGCACACTGCTTCGGGACCTGGAGGCCGGCATTCGACAAGGAGAAAGGGGCCTGTTAGGCGGCCTGCTGGCAAAAGACAGAGGCGGAACGCTCAACATAGCACCTGATGCGGTGGAAGACTATGCGTACACGTGGCCTGACATGCACCGGATCCAGGAACGGGGTAAAGGGTCCGGATTCGGGCGTGTCCCATGGACCGCGAAGTCAGCGGTCTGGGCAGCCAGGAGGTGGCACGATGGCACAATCGAGGTCACATGGACCCGTCTATTCGGCGTAAGGAGAGATGCCGCTGGCATCTACGGGCTGGTCATAGCTGCAATAGCGGCTTCCTTCGGCGTGAGCCTCCTCGCAGCAAGCCGTGGTGCAGCTAGAGTCTCCGATATGTTGGGATCAGCTGCAAATGTAAGCTCCAGGATATCAGCGGGGGATATGGAGCTCGACATGGAGTTTCGGGCCACCCAGGAACTCTCCGACATGTCCGACGCAGTAAACCAGCTGGCCTCAAAGCTTCGCGACGCGCTGGAGCAGCCCGGGGAGTAGGGCGACGAGCCTGAAAACAGCGAAGCAGGTTCAGCGTGCGCCTTGATGTCTGCCTGGAGGAGGCGAACTGCATTGAATCTAGATGGACTGACTGTTCTGCTAGTAGAAGACGATCCCAATGTCCGCCGCCTTCTTCCCCGCTACTTCGAGAAGGAGGGCGCGGTCACTCTCACGGCAGGGGGAGGCCTGGAAGGCGTTGACCTTGCCCTGGAAAGACGTCCCGACCTCGTGCTCCTCGACGTAAACCTCCCCGACATTGACGGCTGGTCAGTCCTCCGCCGGCTGCGGGATGGCCTCGGCTACTCAATCGGCATAATTATGCTTACAGGCAGAAGTGATGTGCCCGACAGGCTCTTAGGCCTTGAGCTTGGAGCCGATGACTACATTGTAAAGCCTTTTGAACCCCAGGAAGTTGTTGCTCGCAGCCGAGCTGTGATGCGCAGGATCAAGGGTGCGGGTGTGGCGGGCGCCGGGCCACAGCCTGGCGGAGTCTGGGTTGATGAGACAGCAAGGACAGCGTACGTCGATGGGAAGGAGATTTCTCTGACTGCGAAAGAATTCGACATACTTCTAGCCCTTGTGCAAAACGCCGGGAGGGTTGTGAGCCGCGAGTCCTTGGCCCTTCGGGGATGGCCCGAAGACGATGAGGTTGATCCGCATGCCATAGATGTCTACATAAGCAGGATAAGGACCAAGCTTGGACCCGTCTATGGCACGTCGGCGATCTCGACGGTGCGCGGAGTGGGATACAGATTCGATCACAAACCCTATGCGAACGGGGATGACAAGTGATGACCCGCAAAGACGGTCTGCCTACCCTGCGAAAGTATTTCTTTGCGCGATTCAGCTCTGGAGCTGCCATCGCGCTTCTTATTATGCTCATAGTCTCGCTGCTTACTGCAGATGCGCTCTCGTCTCGCTCGGCTGGACGTGCCCTTCTCAGCGACCTGAAGGAAGGGATTACTCACGGAGGACCAGCCGGCATGGGCGGCGGGCTCGCTGGTATGGGGGCTGGCTGGCGCAGGGGCCGCGGCCACGGCGGCGTGCAGACGATAACCCCTGGCATGTTTGAGCAATATGCGGCCGCCTGGCCCGATATTCTCCGTGTTCAGGAGAGGGGAGAAGGATACGGGCATGGACGGGCCCCGTGGGCCGGAGAGCCAGTTGTCTGGGCTGCCGTGCGTCAGGAAGATGGGACCGTAGATGTTTCATGGACTCGCCTTTCTGCGGTTCGGGCTGCTGCAGGAGGCACATACCTCTTGGTCGCAGGCGCCATTGTTCTCTCCTTTGCTGTAGCGGCCTTCGTCACCGACATGGGCGTGCGGAGGGTGGCCGATGCCGTAGGATCTGCGGCGGATGCCAGCCGGAGAATGGCAGAAGGCGATTTCCGTGCCTCTATGGACGTCCGTGATACAGAGGAACTTGCGGGACTTTCAGACGCTGTGAACCATCTTGCCGTATCCCTGGATACCACATTGACTCAGCTGAGGGCCCGCAATGAGGAGCTTGCGCGACTCGAACGGTTGCAACGCCAGTTTGTGGCGGATGCATCGCATGAGCTCAGAGCGCCTCTCACCTCCATGTCCATAATCCTCGATGCGGCCTCTGATGGCCTCATGACAGATGAAGAAAAGGACGAGGCCTGGCCGATCCTCCGTGCCGAAGTCAGACGACTCTCCAGAACCGTCAGCGAACTCCTGGACCTCTCTCGGATAGAGTCAGGGCGCGAGCCCATCAACATGGAGATCATCGATGTGGGTCGTGTGGTTGAGGAAGTACACAGGTGGTATCAGTCATTGCCTGGGAAGCTTCCTGCCATGGAGGTTTCGATCGAGTCTTCACCAGACCATCCGCTTGAGGCCTTCGCAGATTCTGATGCACTCCACAGATGCCTCGTGAACTTCGTGGACAACGCTATCAAGGCTACCCCTTCCACGGGTAGGATATCGATGTGGGCGGGAAGATGCGGGGACGACTGGGTGGAGGTCAGTGTGAGCGATACGGGCGGGGGGATGACTAGAGAGGAGTTGGCACGTGTCTGGGAGCGTTTTGCCCGGTCCGAGAGGTCGAGAAGCTCAGGCCGTGAGGGGTCCGGTCTTGGTCTGTCCATAGTGCATGCATTGGCTGATGCCATGGGAGGCCAGGTCGGCTTGGAATCGGAGCTGGGAAGCGGCACTCGGGCACGGATACGCCTGAAGTCGTCCCGGGAAGAGTCAAAAGATCAACAGCGGATTTGAGCTTCCATTGAGATTCTGTTGAGGTTCGCCCCTTATCATCCTAATTGACAACAGTCGAACGGAGGCGAACCAAGTTGAAAAAGGCTACTGTTACAAGAACGATCCTCAGTTTGGCACTGGCTATTGGGATGGTTTTCGGAGCTATTTCGCTGACCCAAGCTGCTCAGACCGCTGCCCTTACCTCAGAAGAGAAGGCAGCGCTGGCCTACATGGTAGAGGAAGAGAAACTCGCCCGCGATGTTTACACCAAGATGTATGAGCTTTGGAAACTGAACTCTTTCAGGAACATGGCCGCTGCTGAAGAAAGGCACATGGATCATGTTGGGGAGGTTCTGCAGGCTTACGGCATAGCAGATCCCACGGCTACAGCAAAGCCTGGAGTGTTTGCCGACGCCAAGCTTCAGAAACTCTACAACGAACTCGTCAAGAGGGGTTCGGAATCGATTGAGGCTGCCCTCGCAGTGGGCGCTGCAGTGGAAGATGCCGACATTGCAGACCTGGAGAGCCTTAAGGCCAAGACGCGCAATCCCGAGATGATCGCGGTATATAATGTGCTCATTGGCGGCTCAGAAAATCACATGCGGGCCTTCTCCCGTCAACTGAAGGCGCGTGACCAGGAACACAAACCGGAGAACATCTCCGAAAGCAGGTACGCTGAGATACTGGCAGGAGCAAACTCCGGGAACGGATGTGAGGACTGCCCGGGTGGCGCTCGCAATGGCCGGCCAGGTCGTGGCAACAGGCAGCAGGGCAACGGAGCTGGCAGGAATGGCTCGGCGGGCGCGGGTCGCAGGTTTGGCGGCGCCGGACAGGGTGGCCGCGGCAACACTTTGAGGCAGTGCGACGGAACATGTGAGTCGTGCCCGTTTGTGGGTAAGTAGAGACTATCTACGGTTTTAATGTGCCTTCGGTTAGGATTCCGAGGTGAATATGGTCGATATGATGTCCCCGGTACAGCTTGGTGCACAAGTTGACCGGGGACTTACAATCCGAGTGGGAGTGAAGTCACACCCGTCTTCGACACCGGGTAGGCGAACAAGACGCGTAGCAGTAGGTAGATCCACCTATGGAATTGGCCGATCAGTTGGTTGAATCACGCCGCCTGTCCAATCTTGATTTGTTGTCATAAGCAAGCATGTATTCCTCATATTCTTGTTCATCGAATGATTCGCCCTGTTCTTTCCTGGCCTCTTCATATGACAAGCCTTTTCGTTCCATAAAAACCCCACACGGATATTTGCTGCATTCACCGCAATTGTCAATTCCATTCAGAGGAACACATGCTCTAACCGGGCAATTATTGTCGATGCGTCTTGCATTGGGCTTCATGCTCCGGCACCCGTCGCAGCATATGTTCTCTGCAGGAATGTCCAGATCGTAGTACTTGCTCCATAGGACTGAAAGACGCTCGCGTTCATCCTTCTTCTTAATGTTTGGAGCAAACGCTTTGCACATGTCACACAAGTAGCCGCACATCGTAAGTCTTCTATTTGGCTTTTTCTTGATGACCAGCATTTTGGCAATATCCGAGAACATATGTGAATCTGCGACGTGCATGTACATCCATTTACCATCATGGTACGTCTTAGCATTGTCGTAGATCGTCTGCATTTGTGGCGAGAAATCCATTCTTTGCGCTTCGAATTTGTCCCTCTCGGCCTTTCCAAATATGATCAACACGACTAGCTCTTTCTCCTTGATATAGATAGTGCAAAGTGTTTTGCCGCTTTTTCGAAATTTGTGTTCATAAACACCATATTTGCCCCCACTGTCCCAAATAGCATCCATCTTGAAATTGTCTATGACAAAATCGCATATTGCTTTCCACACACCGCATGCTTCTTTGCCTAGCAACGCGAAGACCTCATCTTGAACTGGTTTCATTTCAAGAATCTCATAGCCCTCCTCTGCTATTTTCGATAGAATGGCGTTGCAGCCGGTTTGCCCCATTAGTCTCACTACAGGTATCTATTGTAGATCTGCACAATCAGCATGACCAAGCTCAATAGAGCCATGTGGTGATCCTGTGCCACGACACCCCAATCCTCATTTCCGACTCTCAGCAAGAATCCGTGGCTCATAGTCGTCCTGGGTTCCGGCTTGTTCTCTGACACGTGACGAGTATTCCACACAGGAACGCGTCTTCCTATCAAGGTTGCCGTGCCGTATCCCCGGCCGTACCTCAGCGGCCCTGGTAGAACGATCAAGAGGTATATCGCATGAGTCTGGTGCTGTGGGAAATTGGACTGCGACTGGCGAATGACCGCCGATTAAGTAATTCGGCTTAAGAACGAACGCTTGGTTACGAGTGACTCCGAGGTTGCGAGAAGAGAGAATAAAGGGTTAGACTCAAACTGAATGAAATGGCTGAGTGACGCGCGAAGAGAGGACACGGAGAGAAACTGCATAAATCCTGAGACTTTGCGTATCGTAAGAAAGCTAGCATGAACCAGCTGGAAGTGCATGCGCAGAGGAAATCGGTTGCCCATTTTGGCCGAGGAGTGATGCATGTGCTTATACAATGTACAAAAGCCCTGCTCGACAAGATGAACATTAGCGCAAGTGAGCTGAAATCGCCTCAGGGTTATGAGGAGTTGCCCCACGCTTTGATGGGCTGGCATGCCAACCTGGTAAACATGGATAGGAGAAAAGCAGTTGTTCTGATGAACAATGCAACAAGATATCCGGTGGTCATATACAGGCCTAAACCAAAGGATTTTGCCAGAATGAAAGACCTCATTCGGGAGGCCATTATTGTGGCATTGCGTATGGAAGGCGTTTCCGAGACCGTCGTTGACAGGTACATGGCCGATGCAGGGGATATTGAATTTTCGAAAACGGCGAGCAGAAGTATGGTTGCCAAGCTCAATCATACTGCTAATGAATTAGGCTTCATGCAGGACTACATGGATGAAAACACACTGATCCAGAGGTATGCGAGCGTTCCGGCGGGACGGCTATTACAGAGCCTGCCGGGCAATGAGTATTTCGTTCCCATTAGGAGGATGCTTGAACTCCTTGGTAGCTACTGTGACAAAGATGAACATGGAGTCTGCCAATCAGTGTTGGATGTAGAACTGTATCAACTGAAGATACAGATTGACATAGAAGGATTCGACATATGGAGACGGGTTCTGGTGCCGTCGAGCTTCTCTTTCTTGCATCTCCACAATGCTATTCAGATAGTCTTTGACTGGCAGAACTATCACTTGCATACATTTGAGGCCAGAAGGCAGGGTTCAAAGGCAAAGCAGATCGTAATGGGTGACGATCCTGGCATGTTGGAATGGTTGGACTTGGATTCGTACGATGTCCTGCTTGAACGATTCACTTCGCTCAAAAACATTTTCCCAGACCATGAGGAAGTCACATACGAATATGATTTTGGAGATTCGTGGCAGCATACGATAATACTCGAAGGGATAGAGCGTTCAAACGTGCTCAAAGCTATTTACCTGGACGGAAGAGGCGAGAGGCCCCCAGAGGATGTGGGCGGCGTTTGGGGATACAAGGAGTACTTGCAAATCATAGAAGACGACACAGACCCTGAATATGAGCACATGAAAATGTGGGCCAAAAGCCAGACAGAGAGAAAACGGAGTCCGGAAGAGATAAACCACAGGCTCAGGCACTGTATTGCCGAGTACAGGTATTCGCCGCGTTGGGTATGAAGTGGTTCTTGTATTCCTCGGCTTTAGCCCTTGCGCGGTCATGACGGGGTGCAGGTTTGCCGGCCCGGGCATATCCCAATCCAGGGCCGTAGAGGAGTGATGAGTTTTTGAAGAAGAGGAAAATAGGAAGAAACGACCCGTGTCCCTGCGGGAGCGGCAAAAAGTTCAAGAAGTGTTGTATTGACAATCCCGAACGCCTTTTACGATACATGTACGGTTTGCTGACATATGAGGAAGTAGACGAAATGCGTACAGGGGATATCGTCAAACGCTTAGGGGAAATGGGTATCCAATTCGACAGGGATGTGTTCTCGGAGGATATCGAACAACACTATTCGGCTTGGGGTCTCTCGGAGAACTGGTTCAAAACCTTCGATGTGACTGCGAAAGGGAGGGAAGAAGACTTTCCCTGGCTGGCTGCATGGATTCTGTGGGAGAGGCTGGCCCCGTCTGAGAACATGCCAGCGGAACGGATTGGGGGCTTGATTGACGAGGGCATCCAGCACATATCGGACGAAGATTCTCCAAAAGGCTGCGACATCTGGCTGAAAGCGTGGGAAGCGATAAAGTACAGGCATCGGCCGGGATTCAAGGACTTAAGTCATCTAGATGAGCAGTATAAAGGGCTATTCTTCGTCAGTAACTTATGCCAAGACCTGGAGATTGAACTGCGCAACGCCGGTCTGAAAGACAGCACTTACTTCAAGAAGCGAATTGGCTATTGCAAGGAATTCCTGAACCTTTTCCCCGATGAAAAGGAGTTAATTACTCATAATATGAGGCGCGCCATTTTGGACTCATATGCGAACCTGGGCGATTATGAACAAGCAGACTTGGAGTCTGAGAAGTTGGCAAAGGACTATCCGGACAATCCATGGAGCTACATTGCCTGGGGCGATATCTATTACTTGGATAAGAAAGACAATTACGACAGAGCAGAGGAGCTCTATATGAAAGCCCTGACTGTTGCAGAAGATGAATACGATATCATGGCGGTGCAAGAAAGATTAGATGGCCTAGAAGGCGTGATCAGAAGCCAACAGCTGGAAACGTCTTCTTAAGGCGGCAACTACACCATAATCGTTTCGGTATTGGAATGTCATAGGTATAGGAATGTTTCATGCTGCCAAGCCGCTGCCTTTCCTCCTCAAATGAATACAGTCGATGTGATGTCCCCGGTACAGCTTAATGCATAAGCTGACCGGGGACTTACAATCTGCGAGGGAGTGAAGTCACATGGACTTTGGCATATTCTCTGGGGACGCTCGGGTGATCTTTGCGGTCGGAGTGGCTGAGGAGTCAGTCAGCTTCGAGTCGGAGCTTGATCCGCCTGCGGCAGAGATTGTGACTGTAGCAGCCCATCCTGAAATAACCGGGATTGAGCTGCCTGAAAACAGCGCTTCTGTTGAAATCAGTGTGAGGTCAGTCCTTGACTACAAAGATGTGAAGGGGGCTGAGCACACATGGCTGGTTGAGGATACGGTTACGTGTGGCATGGACCTGCCGGGAGCGGTCGAAACAGATTCAGTGGCAGGATATATGCTCGATGTCATCGATTTCAATGATGAGCTACTGGAGGACGGGAAGGTCTGGATTCACACATGCCATTTGAGAATGACTGTGTCTGCAGAACGAGAGTATTGTCACATATGACATGAGAGACTTGCAATCGTGCCTCTAGCTGTGTCGCACGGGGCAGCACGTCCGCATAGCTTGTAGCAAATCCAACATAGAGGAGGTCCAAACTCACATGCGAAAGCATCTATTCTCAGCCATGGCCGTGCTAGGCATACTCATGGTCTTCCTGCTCGGGCTTGGCACAGTCAATTGCTTGGCCAGTGAGCCCGCGGTCATTGCTCAACAGGAATGCACGTGCGAGCCGATCACAGCAATAGTTGGCTGCGGCGAGTGCACAAGATGCGACGAGAGAACGATTTCGCTGTGCCCGCCCCTCGAAATACTCGACGATATCATCAAGGATCCTGTCATCGACTTCGTGGAG
>JAQVXE010000184.1 GCA_028709305.1 Bacillota bacterium
CTGCAGCGAGATGGGGCTATGATATTGGAGGCAAGACTGGAACTGCGCAGAACCCTCACGGCAGCCCCCATGCATGGTTTGCCGGGTTTGGTGTAGATGGTAGCCAAAGGATTGCAGTAGCGATAGTACTGGAGAATGCTGGAGCGGGCGGGTCTGCAGCCGCACCCCTAGGTGGCGACATCTTGAAAGCAGCTCTTGACTCTAAGACCGGAACTGGGAGGTGAGCAGATGACCGGTGAGATTCTGGGAGGAAGATACTCCATACTCGACACCATAGGCGAAGGCGGGATGGCCATTGTGTACCGCGCAAAGGATACCCTGCTGAATCGAGTAGTGGCCATCAAGGTGCTGCGGCCCCAATACGCTTCAGACTCGGAATTCAGGGAAAGATTCAGGAGGGAGGCTCAGAGCGCGGCGGCTCTGTCTCACCCTAACATAGTCAACGTGTACGATGTGGGAGAGGATTCCGGTTCGAACTACATTGTCATGGAATGGGTGGACGGTCAGACTCTCAACGACATTATCGTCCGCGATGGCAGGCTTACCGTAGATGTGACGGCTGACTACAGCGTGCAGATCTTGGATGCGCTGGAGCATGCGCACCGCAGTGGTGTGATACACCGTGACATCAAGCCTCACAACATTCTAATAACAAGAGATGGCCATGTAAAGGTAACGGACTTTGGCATAGCGCGCGCCGCTTCGGCGAGCGCCCTTACTGAAACCGGGAAGGTAATCGGCACTGTCAACTACACTTCTCCGGAACAGGCTCGAGGCGCCTCTGCTATCGCCGAGTCTGACATATACTCTCTGGGCGTGGTGATGTACGAGATGCTCACCGGCAGGCTTCCGTTTGCCGGTGATACCCCAGTCGCTGTTGCCCTCAAGCACGTGCAGGAGGATGCCCTTCCTGTGTCACTGTATAATAGGGCTGTACCTGTTGAGTTTGAGCGGGTAGTGATGAGAGCTCTGGCCAAGGATCCGCAGGACAGGTGGCGAACAGCCAGGGCATTCAGGAATGCAATATTGCGTGCGCATCCCATAGGAGGACAGAAACTGTCCGAGGCCCGTCAGGCTGAGGATGTAGTCGGCAGGGCAGCTCGAGAGGGGGCGGCCAAACCTTATTCTGGAGCTGACAACAGCGCAGAGAAGGGTGACCTCAACATCACCAGACCGTTTGACAAAGTTGGGGAGGCTTTCGATTTGGGAAACGATCATGAGACGCCACCAAGGGCAAGCCGCCAGGCAAAGACGTGGGCGACTATCCTCGTCATAATGCTGGTGGTGGCTGGAGCCGTTGTAGGTGCTATTTACTCTTTCCGTCAGTGGATTCAGGTGGAAGAGGTTCCAGTCCCGGATCTGGTCGGCAAGACGTTGCCGGAGGCCGAGAGCCTTGTGAGGCGAAACAGGCTTGCCTTGGATTCTTCAGTAAAGCGATATGACAACAACATCGAGTATAATCGCATCATTGAGCAGGATCCTCCTGCAGGCACGAGGCGCAAGGTGCATTCGCCTGTAAGGGTTATCGTTAGCCTGGGGCCGGAAATGGTAACGGTTCCGGACCTTTTCAACAAGACTGAGCGGGAAGCCAGATTCGAACTTGAAGGCTCAAATCTTGTCCTGGGCTCGAAAAGTGAGGATTACCACCAAGACTTGAAGCCAGGAAGGATCATGGCGCAGGAACCGGAGGTTGGCACCTATGTGCCGAGGGGATCTACTGTGAACTACACAATGTCCTTGGGTCCGCCGCCTCCTCCTCCTGAAGTCCCGCTTGTTATAGGGATGACCTTGGAGCGGGCCAGGGAAACGTTGAACCAGGCAGGCTTTACAGTCGGCGAGGTAGGCAGAAGGTTTAGCATACTCTATCAGGATGGCACAGTCATTGAGCAGAGCCCTGGACCATATCAGACAGCGGAACCCGGAACGGTGATAAACCTGGTGGTGGCCCAGAGGTCCATGTCATCACCGTCTTCTACTCCGTCGCTGGAAGACGGTGAAGGGGAGGTCGACATGGCTTCTCGGAGCTACGATGTGAGCTACCAGGTGCAGCCGGGATCTGACGTTCAGGAGATAGTCATCAAGGTGATCGACGGCTATGGTGAGCGCACGAGTTATGGGCCAAGGTCGCATCGTCCTGGTGATTGGATACGCCACACCGTTGAGGTGTACGGGCCAGGAAAAATTGAAGTATGGGTAGACGGGTACCCTGTGAAGACGCAAGATGTATGAGAGTGGGCGTATCCTGAGGGTTTCGGGCGGGCTGTGTTGGGTTCTGCCAAATGGAGAAGAAGAAACGCTGCCCTGCGTTGCTCGGGGCAACGTGAAAAGACGTGAAGAGGGTGTGGCGGTCGGCGACCGTGTCAGGATTTCGCGCGAGGGCGATGCCGGCGTGGTTGAAGACGTATTGCCCAGGCGAACATACCTCATAAGGCCGAACGTGGCCAATGTAGACCAGGCGATAGTGGTTGTGGCCGCTACTCAGCCAGACCCCAATCCCTACTTCCTCGATAGATTCTTGGTGCTGGTAGAGCGTGCCAGGCTCGATGCGGTGATCTGCATCAACAAGGTTGACCTTGCCGAGCCTGAGAGTTTGGGGTGGTTGCTCGAGCTCTACTCCCGCATCGGCTATAAGGCCATTCATAC
>JAQVXE010000067.1 GCA_028709305.1 Bacillota bacterium
AGCTGGCTGGATGGCCTGACAAGGTGAAGGTCATGCAGCACAATTGGATAGGACGCAGCGAAGGCGTGGACATAGATTTTCGCGTACAAGGAGTCGGCGAGAAGCTGACGATTTTCACCACGCGACAAGACACTATCTATGGTGTGTCGTATGTGGTGTTGGCTCCGGAGCATCCGCTCCTTGAGAAGTTGATCTCCGGAAGGCCAAATGAAGCAGACATACGTCGGTTTACTGAAGATGTAATGGCTCAAGATGAGATTGCTCGCACTGCAGAGGATTCCGAGAAGATTGGCATGCCTACCGGTGCTTATGCTGTGAACCCGGCCAACGGCGAAGCTGTTCCAATCTGGGTGGGCAACTACGTGCTGATGGAATATGGTACAGGCGCCGTAATGGGAGTTCCGGCTCACGACGAGCGCGACTTCGAGTTTGCCAAGAAGTACGGTCTCCCAATAAAGGTTGTCATCAACCCTCCAGGGGAGAGCCTTGATGAGTCCACGATAGAAGACGCTTACGTGGATGAGGGTGTGCAGGTTAGTTCGGGTCATTTCGACGGCATGGATTCGTCTGAAGCGAGGGCGGCTATTGCTGAGTACTTGGAGAATGAGGGGGCCGGGAGGAAGGTCGTGCACTATCGACTCCGCGATTGGCTGGTATCCAGGCAGCGGTTCTGGGGCGCGCCCATTCCCATTGTGTACTGCGATTCCTGTGGCACAGTGCCGGTTCCAGAGGCAGAGCTTCCGGTGATGCTGCCTGACCACGTGGAATTCATGCCTACAGGCAAGTCGCCGCTCTCGGATTGCCCGGACTTTGTCAACACGAAATGCCCTGTTTGCGGCGGCAATGCCAGGCGAGAGACGGATACGATGGACACGTTCATCTGCTCTTCCTGGTATTTTTCCAGATATGCATCTCCCAAAACGGACACTGCCCCTT
Organism: Bacillota bacterium; assembly: GCA_028709305.1. Taxonomy (GTDB): domain Bacteria; phylum Bacillota; class DTU025; order DTU025; family DTU025; genus UBA10085. Next base: position 937 of record JAQVXE010000067.1, read on the forward strand.
GGGACAGAGCCCACGTAGACTATTGGATGCCGGTGGACCAGTACATTGGCGGTGTAGAGCACGCCATCATGCATCTGATGTATGCCAGGTTCTTTACGATGGCCCTATGCGACCTCGGCTTAGTCGGGTTCGAGGAACCCTTTACCAATCTGCTGACACAGGGGATGGTGTTGATGGATGGGGCTAAGATGTCCAAGTCCAAGGGGAACACCGTAGATCCTGATGAGATCGTGAGTGAGTATGGGGCGGATACTGCCAGGCTGTTTGTGTTGTTTGCGGCCCCTCCCGAGCGAGACCTGGAGTGGAGCGCTGAAGGGGTTGCAGGTTGCTGGAGGTTTCTGCAAAGAGTGTGGAGGCTTGTCCATCAATACGTACAAGAGGTAGGTGATGGCAGAGGAGATCTGCCGGAAGGAGTGGCCGCCGTCACCAATCTTGGAAGTCTCAGCTCTGAGGCGCAGGACATACGCAGGGCCGCCCATGGCGCCCTTAAGAAGGTAACGGAAGACATTGAGGTCCGATTTAGCCTGAATACGGCGATTGCCGCCATAATGGAGTACGTCAATACGCTGTATGCCCTCAAGGACGCGGTGCTGGCTCAGCCGGGCGGAGCGGAAGTGGTGGGGGAGGCCATTGATATCCTTGTGATCATGTTGGCGCCATTTGCTCCCCACATTACTGAGGAACTCTGGCATGAAATAGGCCATGCTGGCAGCGTGCACAAGGTTGAGTGGCCTGAGCATGATCCAAAGGCCATTGTCGTAGACGAAGTGGAGATAGCCGTTCAGGTTAACGGGAAGGTTAGGGATAGACTGACTATTCCCGTGGATATTGCCGAGGATGAGGCTGTCGCCCTAGCCCTGGCAAGCGAGAAAGTCGCGGCTGCGGTTGGATCAGGTTCGGTAGTAAAAACGATCTTTGTTCCAAAGAGGCTTCTCAACATAGTTGTCAGGTAGCCCGCTTCTGGGCACTGGCTTGGACTGGGCTAACCTTACGAGGCATGTAGGGTTAGCCCTTAGTGTTGTCCGGGAAAATCATCCTAGTGACTCGCCCGAAAGAGTGAGGCGGCAGCGGCGTCAGAGTGCTAGCATAGAGTCAGCAGTCCGGAGGTTCCACCATGGCCGGTCGATGTCGTTGGGAGGGATTATGTATGAAGAGGCTCAGCCCGCGGAAGCTGACAGCGGTGATGGCTGGGGTGGCTCTGCTTGGGCTGGCAGTAGTTGCCCTGAATCAAGCGCGTCGACCGGCGCTGGTGGTTACGGAGGATGACGCGAGGCATGCGGCCATGGTTGATAGGTCTCAGCCAAGCGGGTCAGCGAATCAGGACAAGATGTTTGCTTCCGAGGTAGATGTGGGAAATAGTGCCTCGGCCTTTGCGACGCCTGAACCAGCCGAGGATGGAATCATCGTTCATGTGGCGGGCGAGGTGGCCAGTCCGGGCGTGTACGTACTTCCTAACGGTGCTCGGGTTGTTGACGCCCTTGAGGCCGCGGGAGGGGGAACACCCGAGAGCGATACCAATATGATCAATCTAGCATTGCCTATACATGATGGACAGCAGATATATATCCCCCCAAAACAGTCGCAGCCGTCGCTTTCGCAAGAGGCGAATGTCCCCTCGAATAGGGCGGACATTACGGTGTCATCCCCAGCGGATGGATTGATAAATATCAATACCGCTTCAGCTAATGAGCTTGAGAGATTACCGGGAGTTGGGCCAGCAATAGCCGCCAGGATAGTCGAGCACAGACAGAAGCACGGGTCTTTCTCCTCCGTAAGTGACCTGCTTGGAGTCTCTGGAATAGGTGAGGCCAAGCTGAGCAAGATTGCCCCTTACGCAACGGTGAGGTAGATGCCGTTTTGGCGATGCAGCACGATACGAGCGCGGGCTTTGCTGCACGCCCTGGCACGTTCTTCCCAAGGCAACGAAGGGGCACACGCTGTATTGCCCGTATTTGCTGCTTGTGTGATCGTTGGAATACTCCTTGGCCGGCTTGAGGCCGGGGGCTTCTTGCGCTTTGCCTGGATGGCGCTGGCTACAATCGCAGTCGCCAGGGTTCAGGCGCTAAGACTCGCAAAGAAGAGACGCATTGCCCTGATCTGGGTAGCCCTGGCTATTGCCGGCATGAGCCTGGGAACGTCGGCATTGGCTCGTGTCGACAGGATGGCTGCAAACACAGTTGCAAGATACGATGGGTGCGATGTGCTCATTCATGGCACTGTGAAATCTGCATGGCCAGCTCAAAGCCCTCAGGAGCTTCTGGTTGAGTCGTATGAGGTTGAGTGGTGTGGCATTAGCCGACGGAGCAAAGGAGCTGTCCGGATCAGGCCGTCGAGAGGGCATGAGCAGACCTGGGTTACCTGGGATGTGCGTGTAGGAGATCTGGTTTGGGCGAGGGTTCGCTTGGAGCTGGCTGACCGCCCCATGAATCCCGGAGAGCCGGACTATAGAATGATCTTTCTGCAACAGGGAATACACGCCTTTGGTTGGGCAGAGGATGATTCCATAGAGTTTGCAGGGCGGAATAGGAGTCGTCCGTTACTCATGCTTGCCGGGGCAGTGCGGCGCGGCATGAGCGCCTCAGCGGCTGGAGTTCTTGGGCCTCCTGAACGAGATCTTCTCATAGGGATGATTCTAGGCGACTCAAGGAATGTAGATCCTCAAACGCTTGAAGCCTTTAGGAGATCAGGGGCTGCTCATCTCCTAGCTGCATCCGGTATGCATGTAGGCCTTGTTTCAGGGCTGTGTGCGGTAGGCGTTCGTGTGATGGGCGGGTCGCCGAAATTTGCGGAGGTTGCAGCTGTGGTCGTAGGCGGGATCTACGCCGTTGCTGCCGGCCTGCGGGCGTCTGTTGTGCGGGCATGGCTGATGCTGGTTGTGGCAGTTGCAGCCAAAGCGAGGCGAAGGAAGGCAGGCCCCCTGCATGTGCTCCTAATGTCTGCAGTGCCCCAACTTGTGATCAATCCGTTGCTTCTCTGGAATTCGGGGTTTCAGATGTCCTATCTCGCAGTCGCTGCTCTCATTTATGCTATCCCCAGAATCAAGCAGGCCATGAGCCGAAGGCCATTTGGGCCCTTTGCAGGATTAATCCAGCTAATTGCAGTTTCCGGAGCCATTCAGTTAGCAACATGGCCTGTAGTTGCAAACATGACTGGCCAGGTCTGTCTCATCGGTCCGTTTGCTAATCTGGTAGCGCTTCCCCTGGCATCATGTGCGATCACAGCAGGCGTCGTTGGACTTGCCATTCACATCCCTTTCCCTCAGATGGGCTCCTTGATAATCACAGGAGCCGGGGCAGTTCTTAGGATCCTCATAGCCTTTTTGAAATGGATCTCTTACCCTGCATTCGCGGTAACCAGCTGCAGGCAGCTGAAGAACGTCGAGATAGCCGGATATTACGTCGCGGCTTTGATCATGTGCTGGTTATCGCGGGATCGCTTTGCCAGGCACAGAGCGAGGCGGCTCCTGGTTTGGATAGGCCGCGAGAGGCTGGGCTTCGCAGCAATACTGGCTATTACGGTCCTTACTGCGGTACTTGCCTGGCCCAAGCCGCTTGAGATTGTGTTTCTCTCTGTAGGGCAAGGAGATGCAGCTGTATTATCTACTTCCCAGGGCCGCACTATCCTGATAGATGTCGGAACTGAGCGTGCCGGAGAAAGACATGTGCTGCCATACCTTAAGAGATGGGGCAAGACGGCAGCAGATGCCGTGATCCTCACACATGAGCATGCGGACCACATTGGCGGATTTGGGTGCCTTGTGGGCGGTGTCAGGGTGGGAGCGGTAGTTATCCCTGAAGGGATGGACCCAGCCCACATCGGGCCGGCCCTACTCGAACTGGAGCGCGTTTCTGGCGACAGCCCGTTGTTGATCCAATTGGCTTGTGGTGACCGGATTTCGGCAGGACATGTTTGCCTCGAGGTTGCCAACCCCGTCCTGTTAGAAGAAGACCAGGCTAAATCGGCCCAGACTTCTGAATCCCCTACGCCTCTAAGTCGCTCGACGTTTTCGTCTGCCTTCACATCTAGGGATCCAAATGAATCTTCTCTTGTCCTTAAGGTCACGTGTGGCGAGTTTTCGATGCTCCTTTGCGCGGATGCAGGCCGCAGGTTTGAGCAGGAGGCGCTTAGACGCTCTGAGACTAGTATGGGCGGGTCACTACGGGCTCAGGTTCTCAAGGTAGGTCATCATGGATCGTCGGGATCAGCCTCGGCTCAGTTTCTAGAGGCTGTCGGACCCGAAGTTGCGATAATATCAGTCGGGAGAAACAGCTATGGGCATCCCGCTCCAGATACTGTGGAAAGGCTGGCCAGGTCAGGCGCTGATCTGTTGCGCACTGATCGCGTGGGAGCTGTGAGGGTTGTGTGGCATTCCAGAACGCGCAGGATGATTGTGAGTGACATGAGGTCTCAATGGGCTAAGACCCCGATGTTCAGAAATCTCGAGGCGTTGGGGCAAATCAAGGTTGATCGGCAGGAGTAGAGGCCTCTTCGTCGAAAAGTAGGAGTGCAGGTCTAAACCAGAAAGGGGGGGCGTTCCCCGGCTGCGGAAGCGGTGCGGGGAGTGAGTATTGAAGAGGTTTATGACTGTTATTTTGATGGGTACGATTGTCCTGGCTTCTCTGGCGGTTGGTCCTTCAGTAGCAGCCGGCAAGACGACGATCACGTTCTGGCACGCCATGGGTGCGCAGCTAGGCAAGACTTTGGAGGCACTTGTCGAGGAATTCAACAGGCAGAGTCCTGATGTTTACGTGAAGGCTGAGTATCAAGGAAACTACGGTGCGCTGAGCCAGAAGATCGTTGGCTCGCTTGTTGCGCGTAAGCCTCCTACCATGGCCCAGGTCTATGGCAACTGGGCGGCTGAGTACATATCCGGCAATGAACTCGTTCCGATTCAGAAGTTCGTAAAGGGCCCCAACGGCCTTTCACAACTGGAAATCGACGACATATGGGATGGGCTCAGAGAAGGCTGCGTGTTTGACGGAGTCTGGTATACCATGCCTTTCAACAAGAGTGTCTATGTCATGGTTTACAACCAGACGGCACTGCAGGAGGCAGGAATAGACGGACCTCCCAAGAACTGGCAGGAGCTTGTGAACGCTGCCAGAGCGCTTACTGTAAGGGATGGCGACAAGATTGTCAGGTATGGGTTCGCGCTCAGACCGAACATTGACATCTTTGCTTGCTTCTTCTTCAATGCAGGCGGGGTATGGCTTGATTCCCAAGGCAAAGTCGCGGTAAATTCGCCCGCGGGCGTCACAGCCCTGCAGTTTATGACTGACCTTCTCAGCAAGTACAAGGTTGCTTACTATGTCCCTGGATACATCGATGCTGACTTCGGAGCAGGCAAGGTTGCCATGTATCTGACGACTTCTCCCGGACTCAGCTACACTGAGAAGTCAGTGGCGGGCAAGTTCGAGTGGAGCGCGGCTCCCCTGCCATACATGGATACCAAGTTCCGATCCACTCCTGTTGCAGGCACCGACCTTGCCATCTTCTCAAGGGCCAGTGCTGCGGAGCAGGAAGCTGCGTGGAAATTCATCAAGTGGCTTGTTGAACCCAGGCAGACGGCAAGATGGGCCATGGGCACCAGCTATATTCCGGTCCGCAAGTCTGCAATGCATCTTGAGATAATGAGGAAGTGGTTTGCGGAGCATCCACGTGATCTCCAGAGCTTGCAGCAGCTGCGCTACATCAAGTACGACCCGAACATGGCAGCATGGAATAACATAAGGGGCGATGTGTCGGAGGCAGTGGAGAAGGTTTTCCTCGGAAAAGCCACGCCTAAGGAAGCTCTTGACGCTGCGGCGGCGAAGGCTAACGCCAGGCTCAAGTAGATCCAGGTTGCTGCTTCGACGATGAAATCGATCTGAAGATGTCCGGGGTGTCGGGCGCATCGCCTGTGCGCCCCGGGCTTCAAATCTTGTGAAAGTGGTGTCGATGATGCACAGGAAGCCTATGAGCAAGCGCATGTTGCGGACGATGCTGGTCTTGGCTGCAGCCTTTGTCTTACTGGCAGCTTGCGCCTGCTATGGGGCAGAACCTGCACCAAGGTTCAACTGCTACTTCGGGAACCTTCACTCCCACACGTCATACTCTGATGGCGTCCTTACGCCCTCAGATGCATTTCAGCATGCAAGGGATGTTGCGCTGCTGGATTTTCTGGCTGTGACTGATCACGGCTATTACTTTCAGGAAGCGACAAATCTGCATCACTGGTTCATGAGCCTGGAAGAGGCAGATGCATTCTATGAACCTGGAAGATTCGTGTCCATGATCGGATTTGAGTGGACTTTTACCGATGGACACATGAACGGGCTCGACACTCCCCTTGCTGCATCCCGCGACACGCAGCGCAATGTTGCCGAGTTCATCGACTTTCTCGCCCAGCATGATGGGATAGGGACCTTCAACCATCCCAACTATGACATACAGCCCAATTGGAACGACTTCGAGTACTTTGGCGGAGGGGATCGGGTCGTATATCTTCTGGAAGTCGGTTCAGGCCCGTATCGGCACAACATAAGGAATGAACGGGCTTACCAGCGGGCGCTCGACCGCGGGTGGCACGTTGGTGCCATATCGTGCCAGGATAATCACAGCGCTCACTGGGGAACAGCTGCCCCGACTAGGACGGGGGCTCTGGCGCGGGAGTTGACGAGAGAGGCAATATACGAGTCGCTCCGAAGCATGAGAACATATGCAACTGAAGACTCGAACGTCCGTGCCTTTTTTGAGCTGGGCGAGTGCCAGATGGGCAGCGAAGTGGTAATCTCCAGAGATGATCTGAATTCAGGACGTGTTCTGCGGTTCAGCATTGTCATAGACGATCCAGACGAATCAGACATGATTGCTTTGGTGCAGGTAGTTACGAATGGCGGTGTTGTGGCGTGGGAATCGGAAGTGGACGGAGCCAACTTTTTTGAAGCTGAGGTAGACATAGTGCCCGCTTCAAGCTACAACTGGTATTACGTGCGTGCAGTTCAGGCCGATGCAGATGTTATCGTCACAAGCCCGATTTGGGTATCCACAGAGTCGCAGGTTGCAGTCTGCGACTTCGGCTGTGTTGATCTGGTTCCCCAGGTGGGAAAGGCGGCTCGGGTGAGAGCTGAGATAGTGAACAGGAATGATGACGCAATACCAGGGGCAACTGCAATTCTCTACGAAGTGCGCGAAGGAGAGCCAGTGCGGTGCTCGTCTCTTGAAGTGGACCTTCCAGGAGGTCGCGGGACAGCTGTTTCCTTTGAGTGGACGCCGAAGGAGGCGGGCGAAACCAGCTTCATCATGGAGCTCGTAATTTCGGGCAGGGAAGGTGCCCCCGACATTTACCCTGGCGGATCAACACGGGTGAGGCCTTCAGACATCAAGAATGTAATTATCGACGAAGGTCACAACAATCGCTGCTCAGGGTATATGGATGCATTTGTCAGACTCCTGGGGGAGGCTGAGTATAATCCGAGCATAAATGAAGGTTCAATAGACTCCAAACTTCTTGAGGATGCTGACATGCTAGTCATAAACGTTCCGGAGATGGGATTTTCTCTCACGCCCACATCCTATGATGATAACGAGCTGGATGCAATTGCAGCTTTTGTTCTGGACGGAGGATCACTGCTGCTTGCAGGAGGATCTGACTTTCCGGGCTTTCGCGATTGTGGGCAGCTCAACACGGTCCTGGAACGCATCGGGTCGGCCATCCGATTCGGACGTGATGAGATCAGGCAGGAGGACTCATCCGTTGTGGATGTGGAATGGGGAACGGCGCGGGCGGTATATGCAGACGAAGCATGTTCGCTGGCGGGTCCGGGCTGGAGCGCCATTGACGGAATGGAGGAAGTTGTGGTGCTTGCCAGGGCAATGGGTTCATTGTCAGTGGATGTCTCAGGGGATGGGATGCATTTTCCTTACACCCAGTCACCGGTCTTCGCTGTGGCTCAGACTATAGGATCAGGCCGTCTGGTTTGCCTCGGAGCTCCTGTCTATTCTTCGTATGATCTTGACCGAGAACGTTGCGGAAATGCCGCGTTTACATTGGCAGTAATATCTTGGCTTGCGGGAGGGGAGTGGAAGGAGCAATGAACTCACTGGAGAGGAAGAGATACGCTCGGGATACAGCAGCAGCATACCTTTACCTAGCTCCGGCGCTAATAATAATCATTCTGTTCAACCTTTTTCCTGCGTTCTACGCGCTTTACATAAGCCTATTTGACACTAACCTCATAGGCCGGTGGAATTGGGTTGGCTTTGGCAACTACATGGAGCTCTTTCGCGATGTGGATTTCCTCAAATCGCTGGCAAACACGGGAAAGTACGTGCTCGGAACAGTTCCTGTTGGCATGGCACTGGCTCTTCTCATCGCCTGGTTGCTGAACAAGCCTATACGTGGCCTGGCCACGTATAGGACTGCGTACTTCCTGCCGTACGTCACGCCTGTGGTGGCAATCTCAATCGTGTGGACATGGATCTACAAGGAAGATACTGCAGGAATGCTCAACGCACTTCTGGGCTTCATCGGCGTCGAGCCCCAGGCCTGGCTGCTCGATCCCAAATGGGCGATGTTTGCCCTTTGCCTGATGAGCATATGGAGGCATATGGGCTACAATGTAGTGCTTTTCTTGGCGGGCTTGCAGAACATCCCTGCCGAGTACTACGAGGCAGCGGAGATCGACGGAGCAAGCGGGTGGTCTATGTTTGCCAACATAACATGGCCTCTGCTTTCGCCGACTACGTACTTCATACTGATGGTGTCGATCATCGGCTCATTCCAAGTTTTCACCCAGGTCTATGTGCTGTGGCCTTCTGCACAGGGCGGACCACTCGGAACGACTCGCGTTGTAGTGAGATACCTTTACGACCAAGGGTGGGGCGCTTTCAGGTTTGGGTATGCATCAGCGATTGGGTATATTCTGTTCGCCATAATATTCGTGTTGACACTTGTGCAAAGGGATATAGTGGGCAAGCGTGTCCACTACCAGTAGTTGGGAGGTAATGGCTGTGTCAAAGAACAGGAAGACTTTGGGAATGGCGGTTGTCTACATCCTCCTGACTGTGGGAGCGGTGATGATGCTTCTTCCCTTCTACTACATGCTCATAACAGCGGTGAAAGGTCCGGAGGAGCTGTATACCCCCGAGCTGGTCTGGTTTCCGAAGAAGTTCGTGTGGAGCAACTACGCTGAGGCATGGAACGCGGATCCAAACTTCCCACGTTATTTCTTTAACTCCGCTTTCATAGCATCTGTTACGACGGCTCTGCAACTTGCCACGTCGGCTCTTGCAGCCTACGCGTTTGCAATGATCGACTTTGCCGGCAAAGAGACTGTGTTTATGATTCTGCTCGGTACGATGATGATCCCCAGCCAAGTTACTCTGGTTCCGAACTATGCGATAATTGCGAGGCTGGGCTGGATTGACACGTACAAGGCCTTGATTGTGCCGTTTGTGGCGAGCGCATTTGGGATCTTCATGATGAGGCAGTTCTTCCAGACGATCCCTATGGAGTTGTGGGATGCGGCTCAGATAGACGGCTGTGGCCGGTTTGAGTATCTGTGGCGCGTAATCGTTCCCCTTTCCAAGCCGGTATTCGTTACCAACGGGTTGTTCACGTTCATCGGAGGATGGAATTCATTCCTGTGGCCGTTGATTGTAACTAACACCGCGAAGTACAGAACGATACAGGTTGGGCTATCCCAGTTCAACCAGGAGTTCGGGACCATTCCGAACTTGTTGATGGCCGCCTCAACATTGGCCATTGTGCCACTGATAGTCATCTTCTTCGTAGCTCAGAATCAGCTCATTGAGGGTATCGCACGCACTGGGCTTAAGGGCTAACCAGAGAGGCGGCGGCATGGATCAGGATGCCCAAAGCCTCAGACGAGGCTACTTTGGGCATGATGTTTAGGAGGATATGATTGAGGGCAGATCTCGAACAGCAAATCAGGCAAGGGCGGATTGCCCCAGTATACATACTGTACGGTGAGGATTCCTACTCCCGTCAGCAGAATGCCGAAGA
>JAQVXE010000185.1 GCA_028709305.1 Bacillota bacterium
ACGGCAACTGTTCTGGCGCAGATCATAGTCAACGAAGGGCTGCGCAACGTTACGGCCGGGGCCAATCCTATGTTCCTGAAGCGCGGCATCGACAGAGCAGTAGAAGTCGTTGTGGAAGAACTGCACAAACTGGCCATCCCAGTAGAGGGCAAGGAAGATATCGCCCACGTAGCAGCGATAGCCGGAAACGACGAGGAAGTCGGCGAGTGGATCGCCGAAGCCATGGACAAAGTCGGCAAGGACGGAGTCATCACCGTCGAGGAGTCAAAGGGCATTGAGACCAGTGTCGAGCAGGTCGAAGGCATGGAGTTTGACAAGGGCTACATATCCCCTTACTTCGTCACCAGTACAGACTCGATGGAAGCTATTCTCGATGATCCATACATTCTGATCTACGAGAAGAAGATTTCCAACGTTCAAGAGCTTCTCCCCTTGTTGGAGAAGGTTGCCCGCGCCAGCAAGCCACTCTTGATCATCGCTGAGGACCTCGAGGGTGAAGCCCTGGCTACTCTCGTCGTCAACAAACTCCGAGGCATCCTGAACGTGGCTGCTGTCAAGGCTCCCGGCTTTGGCGACAGGCGCAAGGCGATGCTGGAAGATATCGCTGTGCTTACAGACGGAGAGTTCATCTCAGAGGCAACAGGCGCGAAACTGGAGAACGTCGATCTGAAGCAGCTTGGCACCGCAAAGACGGTCAAGATCAGCAAGGACAAGACGACGATAATAGAGGGCCGTGGCGATACCAGCAAGATCCAGGGCCGCATAGATCAGATTCGTCGCGAAATCGACGACTCCGATTCCGATTACGACCGTGAGAAGCTCCAGGAGCGCCTCGCGAAACTCGCAGGAGGCGTAGCAATAATCAAAGTCGGCGCCTCAACCGAAACTGAGCTCAAGGAGAAGAAACACAGGATCGAAGACGCGCTCTCAGCAACGAGAGCAGCGGTCGAAGAGGGTATCGTGCCGGGCGGCGGAGCTCCCTACATAAGCATGATCCCCAAGCTCACCGAGGTAGAGGCTGAGGGCGACGAGAAGACCGGCATCAACATCATCAAGCGCGCCCTTGAAGAGCCCCTGCGCACCATCGCTAACAACGCGGGCCTTGAGGGTTCGGTTGTTGTGGAAAGAGTAAAGTCAGAGAATAAGCCCGGGTTTGGTTTGAACGCTCTGACAGGCGAATACTGCGACCTTATCAAAATGGGAATAGTCGACCCCGTAAAGGTCACCAGGTCTGCCTTGCAGAACGCAGCCTCCATCGCGTCCATGATGCTCACAACCGAGGCTGTTATCGCTGATATTCCCAAGGACGAGCCTGCGATGCCATATCCTCCAGGAGGAGGCATGGACTACTAGCAGTCCAAAATCGATTCGCATGCAGCATGCGTATTAAAATACGGACCACTCCCTGTGCTGTAGGGGTGGTCCGTACCTTCTTTCGCTTCAACTCGCTCCATGCTCTGTGGTATTATGTAGGCATGTCAAGACTGTGGAATCAGTACTCTGCCACTGCAGGAAGGCGAGAAGCACCCGACATCATGGCTTGCCTGAAGTGTCGAGCCGGAGTCATACTGCCCATTGAAAGCCCTTCCTGAACGGGACCTTACAGACGCAATTGTACAAAAATAATGGCTCCCCGAGCAGGATTCGAACCTGCGACCCACCGGTTAACAGCCGGTTGCTCTACCGCTGAGCTATCGAGGAGCGTCTTTCAAATATCATAGCAGCTAAGAAGCATGTAGTCAAGAGGTCGGCAACAACAGAATTACGGAGGTACCGCATTGGAGAAATCGCAGGTTTCCATCGTACGGTGTATGGACTATGACAGAGAGCATGTAAGAGAAGCACTACATGAAGTACTCGCGGCCCTCGGTGGCATAGGTGCATTCATTAAGCCCGGCAACAGAGTTTTGATCAAGCCTAACCTTATCACCGGAACGCCTCCGGAGCGCGGGGCAACCACCCATCCAGAGGTTCTCAGGGCAGTAATAGAGGAAGTCAGATCAGCCGGGGGCAAACCATTAGTTGGTGAAAGCCCCGGGCTCGAAAGCTTCCATGTCGCGGCCCGCAAGTCAGGGCTCACAGAGGTAATGCAGGAGATGGGCGTGGAAGCAACGCCATTTGAGACATGGCGAGATGTGCCGCTTGGCCCAGGCAGTATAGTGCCGTCTCTACCCATTGCCGAGCCTATACTGGAGGCCGATGCAATAATCAGCCTCCCCAAGCTGAAATCACATGGCCTCGTCTTGTATACGGGATGCGTGAAGAACATGTTCGGAGTGATATGCGGGTCACAGAAGGCCCAGTTTCACCTGAGGTTTCAGGATCGGGAAGCGTTCTCAACACTGCTCACCGAGATCTACGCAACGGCCAAACCAACCCTCTCGATACTCGACGGCATTATCGGCATGGACGGAAACGGCCCACGTAACGGAGACCCCTTCAACCTGGGAATACTGATGGCCGGCTCAGACGGAGTTGCCCTTGACGCCGTCGCCTGCTCAATTGTTGGCATAGACCCTGCCGAATCTCCACCGATTCGCATCGCTTCAGAGAAGGGCTACGGCACTCTACATCTGGAGAGAATCGATATTCACGGCCCATCCATTGAGGAGCTGAAAGTGGAGGATTTCCGCGTCCCAC